>NZ_WTLH01000220.1 GCF_011421595.1 Streptomyces sp. YIM 98790
CCGCCCGCCGGCCGGCCGGCGGGCGGCAGCGGGCTGGGCCAGGAGAGCTACCGGCTGCGTCCCTTCGTGGCGCCGGGGGTGCCGGAGACGCGTCCGCAGCTCGGGGACTCCGCGCCGGGGCAGAAGGTGCCGGTGCGCAAGGCCGCCGCCCGGACGCTGCCGGTGAAGGGCCGCAGGATCGCGCTCACCCTGGACGACGGACCGCACCCCGAGTACACCCCGCAGGTGCTCAAGGTGCTGCGCCGCAATCGCGTGCGGGCGACGTTCTTCCTGATCGGGGAGAACGCCGAGTGGAACCGCGACCTGGTGCGGGCCATCGCCGCCGACGGGCATCTGATCGCCAACCACTCCTGGACCCATCCGCGGCTGGACACCCTGCCGCGGGAGAAGGTGCGCAAGGAGCTGGCCGCCACATCGGAGCTGGTGGAACGGATTCTCGGCGGCGCCCCGGGCTGGGCCCGGGCCCCCTACGGCGCCTGGGACACCGCCTCCCTCCAGGTGTGCGCGGAGCTGGGCATGGAGCCGCTGGGCTGGTCGGTGGACACGGAGGACTGGACCCGGCCGGGCAGCGACGAGATCTCGTCCGCCGTGCTGGAGGGCGCCCACCCGGGCGGGGTGGTGCTGGCGCACGACGGGGGCGGCGACCGGTCACAGACGGTCGCCGCCCTCCAGCACTGTGTGCCGCGGCTGATCGACCGCGGCTGGTCCTTCGTTCTTCCGGCTCCGGGGCCGGTCTGAGCCTTCCGAACCCGCCCCGGGCCCGGCCCGGGCGCGGGCACCGGGGTGCTAGGCCCGCGGCTTGCGGCCCAGCGCCGCCACCACGTCCTGGACGTTGACGAAGGCGCGGTCCTCGGGGAGACCGGCCAGCGACTGCACCAGATCCTCCGGTGCGTGCTCGGCCCGCAAGGTCTCCATCAGATGCCGCCGGTCGGTCGGGAACTCCGTCCGGCGCAGATGGCGGGCCAGCTCGAAGCGGTACGACTCGTCCTCGTACTCCCGGTCCATCAGGTCCTGCCTTCCCCGCAGTGCCAGCGGCGGATCGTCGTCGGCGTCCGGCTCCGGCCGCCGCCACTCCTCCGTCCGGCTCGGCCGCTCGCCGCGCAGCATGCCCGTGAGCTCGTGCTTCATCTCGTCATCGAGGTGGACGTTGTAGCGGTCGCTACCCCGTTGTGGCATGGCCGGCTCCTTCCGTTTCCTGGTCGTAGACCCAGCGCAGCAGCGCGCCCAGGCCGCCGGCCGGACCGTCCTCGGCGCCGGTCTCCGGCAGCCGCACGGTCAGCACCTCGGCGTTCGTCGTCGCCGCCGAACGCAGCAGCGCGTCGTCGGCGCGCGCCATCCGCGGGTCCTCGTCGCCCAGATAGGCGATCTCCGACCGCCGCAGGCCGAGCTGGTCCGGCTCCCGGCCGACCCACACCTCCCGGTGCAGATCCTGCCCGTCCGGGCTGACCAGCAGGGCGTCGATGCGGTGTTCGCGGGCCGCCTCGATCAGCGCGGGCACGCCCTCGGCCGCGCCCAGCCGGCCCTGCCGGTCGGGGTGCCGGCCGGCGTGGAAGCGGTCCAGCACCTCGCGGATGCGGCGCTCCTCGTAGTCGGCGCGGGCGTCCTCGACCACCTCCGCCAGCCGCTCCTTCCGGGAGCCCGGCGCACGTCCGCCGAACTCGGTCTCCACCGCCGCCTCCCGGAGCTGCGACGGCAGCCTGTCGTGCACGGCCCGGCGCTCCCGGGGGTCGCCGGCCAGCACCAGCACCGGGGCCCCGGTGCGGCGCTGGGCCTCGGCCAGCGCCTCGGCGATCACGCCCGCGTTGTGGTCCCAGGTGTTCTCCACGGTCTGCTGCCAGCGGCGTTCGGACCAGTCCGCCGCGGAGGTGCGGTGCAGGGGGTGCTGCTCGCCGCCGACCTGTCCGGCCGGGCTGGTGCCGAGCGGTCCCCACTCCTCGAAGTCGGCTCCCCGGCGGTCGATGTACGCCACCAGGCAGGACGGCCGGGTGCCGGTCAGCTCCAGCAGCGGCTCCACATGCGGCAGCGCGGACCACCACGCCTGGGCCGCGCTGGCCGGCGGCATCTCCAGCGGGGCGTCCAGCACCACCTCGCCGTGCGTGGCGAACAGCGCGTGGCCGGCCGGGGCGGTGGAGCGCTTCAGGCCCAGCAGGGCGTTGTGCAGGGCCTCGCAGGTCGGGCGGTCGGCGCCGTCCCGGGCGAGCTGGTCGACCGCCTCCTGGGCCGCCAGTTCGTGCCGGGTCAGCGCGTCCTCGGTGGTGAGCGCGGTGTCGAAGTACACCGATGCCCATGGCCCGGGGCGTTCGAAGAGCGGGTTGAGGAATCCGAGCTTCATGGCTCCCTCCTCGTCTGCGGCCTGGTGGACGGGCCGGGTACCCCTCCGGCTGCTGACCACACCGGATGGCCGGGCGGCCCGGGTTTTGGCGGCACGGCGGCGGGGACCCGGGTGCAGGCCGAGTGAACGGCCGTTTCGTGAGGGACACAGGACCTCCGGATCCGGGAGCGGCATCCCCGCCCCGGCTCCGGGGCCCACGAGCGGCTCGGTGAGCCGCGGCTTTCGAGACGTTCGAGAATCATGCGCTGACTCGCACCAAAGGTGCAACAAGCGCAGAATTGTCGGGGGATTCGTGAAGTCCCGGCGCAGATGCGCCGGCGCGGATCCTCGGAAAGGGGCGAGTGACGATGGCGGATGTCACGCACCGGCGGGCGGACCTCGCCGGTCACCCGGACATCTACGAGATGCGCGATCGGTACGAGCGCGTGCTGCACGGACGGGATGTCGTGCTGGTGGATGCGCTGGTTTTCCTCGCCGGGCTCTACTGCGCGATCTCGCCCTGGGTCGTGAACAACTTCACGGCCACGCAGCCGAACCTGATCGTCAACAACCTGATCGTCGGTGTGGCGCTGGGCCTGCTGGCCCTGGGCTTCACCATCACACCGGAGCGCATGTACGGCATGAGCTGGGCGGTCTGCGCGATCGGCGCCTGGATGTTCGCCGCGCCGTGGTGGGTCGGATCGTTCCCCGACGCCGGAGTCATCTGGAACAACTTCCTCATCGGGGGAGTGGTCTTCATCCTTGGCGTGGCCGCCATCGCCCAGTCGATGATGGTGCGGCGCAAGCGCCAGGACACCTGATCCGCGCCACGGGTGCCTGCCCGCGGCAGAGAGGGGAACGCTGACATCCCACGTCGAACACCGCGCCCCCGGCGAACGCTCGCCAGGGGCGCGTTTTGTCCGTCTTCACTGCAACCGATTGCATCTTTCCTGCTTCATCGCCGCTGATGGCAGGCACCCGACAAGGTTTTTCCTGCCGCATCCCTTGTGCTACGAGCGTCTTCTCTGGACGATGTAGCCCCATCCAGCCGGGAAACCGCTCTCCAGGGCTACAAGCCTTTGCACGAATCGGAGAAGACTCAACGATGAGACTCAGATCCAAGGTGATCGTCGGGGCCTGCGCCCTCGCCGTCGTCGGGGCCGGGGCCCCGGCCCTCAGTGCCGCCGCGGCCTCCTCCGCCCCCGGCGACACCCTCTCCGCCGGCCGCGGCCACGGCGGCTCCGGCAGCAAGCTGGGCTTCGAGGTGCTCGGCCCCCGGGACGGCTGGGGCGCCTACGGCAACGGCACCAGCGGCGGGGCCTCCGCGTCCCCGGAGAACATCCACACCGTCACCGACCGCGCCGGACTGCTGGCCGCCCTGGGCGGCCAGGACGACGACACCCCGAAGATCATCTACGTCAAGGGCACCATCGACATGAACGTCGATGCCGAGGGCAACCCCGTGACCTGCGACGACTTCGCCGACCCGGAGTACTCCTTCGAGGAGTACCTGGACTACTACTCCCCGGAGAACTGGGGCTGGGACAGCAAGCCCTCCGGTCCGCTGGAGGACGCCCGCAAGCGGTCCCACCAGAACCAGAAGGAGCACAGCGTCTACCGCATCGGCTCCAACACCACCCTGGTCGGTCTCGGCAAGAACGCCAGGATCACCGGCGGCGCCATGTACGTCCGCGACGTCAGCAACGTCATCATCCGCAACATCAGCTTCGAGGCGGTCGAGGACTGCTTCCCGCAGTGGACGCCCACCGACGGCTCGGCCGGCAACTGGAACGCGGAGTTCGACGCCATCTGGCTGTACGGCGCCACCAACGTCTGGCTGGACCACAACACCTTCCGCGGCGGCGGGCGGCCCGAGCAGGAGTTCCACGGCAGGCCGTACATGGTCTACGACGGCTCGGTCGACGTCACCCGCGGCTCCGACCTGGTCACCATCTCCTACAACCACTACGACAACTACGACAAAGGCATGCTGGTCGGCGGCAGCGACAGCCACAGCGAGGACATCGGCAAGCTGCGCGTCACCTACCACCACAACCTGTTCGAGAACGTGCTCCAGCGCTCGCCCCGGGTGCGCCGCGGCCAGGTGCACCTGTACAACAACCACTACCTGGTCACCGCGGACGCGCCCTTCCCGTTCGACTACGCCTGGGGCGTCGGCCTGGACTCGCAGATCTACGCCCAGAACAACTCCTTCGAGGGCGACATCGAGCCCGGCCGGATCGCCCACCGCTGGAACGGCACCGCGCTCCAGGAATCCGGCACCTTCCTCAACGGCTTCGACGACGACGACCGGGTGGACGTGGTCGCCGCGCACAACGAGGCCCGGCCCGACTCGCCGCTCGCCGCGGACGTGGACTGGACGCCCTGGCTGTACGGCAAGGTCCAGCCCGTCGAGAAGGCCGTCAAGGACGTCACCCGCAACGCCGGAGCCGGCCGCCTGAGGTGACCCGGCCGGACCCGGCCGGGTCCGGCCCCGGACCCGGGCACGGCCGCTGACGGCCGCGCCACCCCCGCCCGGCGGTGCCCGGCGCCGAACCTCCCCGGCGCCGGGCACCGCCGCCACCGTGCGGACCGCCCCCCGCCGTGAGACCGTGACACCCCGGGCAGCCGGACGGAAGACACGCAGGCACGCGAGGCACGCGAGGCACGGGAGGTGAGCGGCCATGCACGTCAGGGAAGCCGGGCACAGCAGCGTGCCCCACCCCGCCGACCTGCGGGTACTCGCCTGGGCACCCACCCGCGAGGAATGCCTCGCCCAGGCCGTGCAGGGCATGGTCGACGCCTTCGTCGACCCCGCCTCGACCGTCCTCGCCGCACCCGCCCGCAACCTGGACACCGTCATCCCCGCACTGCACGACGAGGAACTGCTGCGCGGACTCGCCGAAGAGGTGCTGCACTGGCTGGAGACCGGCGGCGAGGTGCCGGTGCGCGCCCGGGTGGCCGCCGTCCCCGGCGGGGTGCGGGCCCGAATCCGCCTGGTCCGGCTGCACACACTGCGCACCACGGGACCGGTGCCCACCGCGGTCGCCGACCGCGGCCTGTCCATCGGCCCCACCCCCGACGGCTGGCACTGCGCCCTCACCCTGGCCGTCTGACACACCGCCATCCCGTCCGGCCGGAGCGGCGGTACGGCCCCGCGGACCACTCGCGCTCCCTTGGTCGCCCCGAATACGACGTGGTAACTTCACCAGTCAAAACGGCACCCGAGCCGACTTCACGGGGGAGTGGTCGGTGGTGACACTTGGGCCGCACGAGCCGCACGAGCCGCACGGAGAGTACGACGCGCCCGGGGCGCACCAGGCGCCCGGCCCCGGCGCATCCCGGGCCCGCCTCACGATCAGGCTCGTCGAGGAGCTGCTCGCCCTGGACTGCGTCCGGGATCCCACCCAGCGGTACGAATTCACCCTCACGGTCTCCGAATACCTGCGCCGCACCATCGCCTTACCCGGCCGGGGCGCCCGGTCCGACACCGCCGCCCTGGCCCGCTCCGCACTGCGGGACGACCACGGCCTGGAGGCCGTCCTCTACGCCGTGGCCCTCTACAACGGCGACGACATCGCCACCGAGATCCGCCACCGGCTGGCCGCCGGACAGCCCGCACCGGCGGGCCCGCCGCCTCCCCCCGTCCCGGGCGTCCAGGCCGCCCCGGCCGCGCACTCCGCGCCCGCCCGGACCCGCCTGGACGCCGTCTTCTCCGAGGCCGCCGTCACCGCGGCCCGCGCCCTGCTGGCCCCGCTCACCGGCCCCGCCGCCCGCGACCTCCGCGACCGCCTCGCCCACGAACTCTCCCTCGACCTGCCCACCGGGCTCACCGCCGCCAAGCTCTTCGACCACCTGCTGGAGGCCAACGCCCAGCCGGACGGCCTGCCGCCCGCCGTGGTGCTGACGGAATGCGCCGCCGCCCGCCCGGACGCCCGCCCCCGCGAGCAGCAGGAGCTGGAGACCTGGGGCCAGGAGTGGGCCGCGCAGGCCGGCCTCACCGGGGCGCTGTACGAGCGGCGGCAGCAGATCCGCAGCACCCCCGGCCCGTCCCCCGACATCCCGCGCTGCGTGGTGGTGATGGCCGACCCGGCGGACGACGGCTCGCCCGACATCTACGTGCGGCACTGGATCAACCCCACCGCCGGTTACTGGCGCACCATGGCCGGCGACACCGAGCGGGCCACCATGGACACCCTGGCGGACGCCGTGGACCGGGCCATCCGGCGCGGCGAGCGGCTCTGGCTGGACGCGGCGGACGACCAGGGCCCGGTCTTCGTCGAATTCGTGCTGCCCTTCGCCCTGCTCAACCACGATGTGGCCCGGCTGGAGCTGGACGCGCACGGACCCGACCCGCTGCCCATCGGCCCCCGCTACTTCGTCCATCTGCGGAGCCTGGAGCGCATGCGGGCGGCCGACCCCCGGGTGCTGCGCGCCTGGCGCGAGCGCTGGGACACCCTGCGCGCCTCCGGCATCGTGCAGCCGCACCACTGGAGCTCCGCCGACCTGGCCCAGCTGCCGCACTGGCGCGGCGCCCTGATGAACAACAAGCACCTCACCGCGGTCACCCTGAACGGCCCGGCGGTCGCCGGGCGCGCCCTGGAACCGCTGCGGGCCGCCATCGCCGAGGGCATCGGGCTGGCGCTGTGGGACCGCCGGGACGTCTTCCACCCCCAGGTGCGGGAGCTGCTGTCGATGATCGTGGGCTTTCCGCCGGACCGCATCCCCGCCACCGTGCACACCCTGCGGGCCCGTGCCGAGGAGGACGTTGACGGACCCCGCATGGTGGGCAGGCACCTGGCGTTCTTCTGGGACGATCCCTACCGGCTCATCGACCGAGAGGAGGTGTCGGCGTGACGCAGCCGGACGCCGAGACCAACGGGAACCCCGGCTCCTGGCGGGTCTTCCACGGGACCGGAGCGGCACCCGCTGCCGACGGCGGCGGGCCGCCGGAGCTTCCGCAGCCGCCGCCCTGGCGCGAGTTCAGCGGCGAACCGCTCCAGGAGCCGCCGGCGGACGACGACCGGGCGGCGCTGCGCCGGCTCGGCGGTCCGGACGCCCGGCCCACCCTGCGGGAGGAGGAGGTCGACACCGTCAACGCCGCGCTGCTGCTGCGGCGTCCGCTGCTGGTGACCGGGCCGCCCGGGGTCGGCAAATCGACCCTGGCCTACCTGGTGGCGCGGGAGCTGGGGCTGGGCCGGGTGCTTCAGTGGAGCATCGTCAGCCGCACCGCACTGCGCGACGGGCTCTACGACTACGACGCCATCGGCCGTGCCCAGGCCATCGCCGCCTGGCGCGCCGGCGGCCCGGGGGAGCAGCCCCACGCGGAGACCGGGCGGCGGCCGGAACGGCCCGAGGAGCCGCCCTACCTCGGTGACTTCATCACCCTCGGCCCGCTGGGCACCGCGCTGCTGGCCTACCGCCGGCCCCGGGTGCTGCTGGTCGACGAGCTGGACAAGAGCGACATCGACCTGCCGAACGACCTGCTGCACGTGCTGGAGAACGGCAGCTACGAGATCCCGGAGCTCATCCGGGGCGGGCTGCCCTCGGCGAGCGTCTTCACCGCCGATCCGGGGCGCCGGGCCACGGTGCTGGAGGGCAGGGTGGAGTGCCGCGAGTTCCCGCTGGTGGTGATCACCAGCAACGGGGAGCGGGAGTTCCCCGCGGCGTTCCGGCGCCGCTGCCTGCCGCTGGAGATGCGGCCGCCGAGCCGGGAGCAGCTGCTCGCCATCGTGGTCAGCCATCTGCGCCGCAGGCCGGAAGGGGTGGCGGCGCTGATCGAGGACTTCGAACGCCGGGTCAGGGAGGGCGGCACGCAGTCCGTGGACCAGTTGCTGAACGCCGTCCAACTCACCGCGGCGGGGGGCTTCCAGCGTGATTCACAGGGGCATAAGCTCATCGAAATGCTGCTTCGCGACCTCGCGAAAGGCCGTTGATGTCCGGCTTGGCCAGGGAGCGTGCGCCCGCTGTGCCCGAGGAGCCGAGCGGGATCTCCGGCGACCCCCTCGGCTGGCGTGAGCTGGCCGACGCCGCCTGGCTGGCCTCGGCGCGGCTGGCCGCCGGCCGCCGCGCGGCGGGGCCGCGCCGGCCGTTACCGGCCCCCGGGACCGAGGAGCCCGGATCGCCGGGGGCACCTCCCGCAG
>NZ_WTLH01000221.1 GCF_011421595.1 Streptomyces sp. YIM 98790
GGCTGCGGTGCCCAGCCCGGGCCCGCGCCGTATCCGGCGGGCACCGGAACCGCCCCGGCGCCCGGCGGATACGGCTGCGCGGCGTAGGGGGCGCCCCAGCCGCCGGGGTGGCCCTGCGGCGGCGCCTGGAGGCCGGCCCGGGGGTCCTGCACGGAGCGGAAGTCCACCGCGCCCTGGGTCATCCGCATGTACGCCTCCTCCAGCGAGGCGTGATGCGGCGACAGCTCCCACAGCCGGATGTCCGCCTCGTGCGCCAGGTCACTGATCCGCGGCAGCTCCAGGCCGACCACCTTGAGCGTGCCGTCCTGCTCCGGCTGCACGTGGCCGCCCGCGCCGGTCAGCGCGGTGGTCAGCCTCTCCCGCCCGGCCGGGTCGTCCTCCGCCACCCGCACCCGGGCGAAGCCGGTGGAGTTCTGCGCGATGAAGTCCTTCACCGGCATGTCCGCCATCAGCTGGCCGCGGCCGATGACGATCAGATGGTCCGCGGTGAGCGCCATCTCGCTCATCAGGTGGCTGGAGACGAACACCGTGCGGCCCTCGGAGGCCAGCTTCTTCATCAGGTTCCGCACCCAGAGGATGCCCTCCGGGTCCAGGCCGTTGACCGGCTCGTCGAACAGCAGCACCTGCGGGTCACCGAGCAGCGCGGCGGCGATGCCCAGCCGCTGCCCCATGCCCAGCGAGAAGCTCTTGCTGCGCTTGCGGGCGACCTCCTGCAGGCCGACCACGCCCAGCACCTCGTCCACCCGGCGGGCGGGGATGCCGGAGAGCTGCGCCAGGCACATCAGGTGGGCGCGGGCGCTGCGCCCGCCGTGCCGGGCCCCGGCGTCCAGCAGTGCGCCCACGTGGCGCGGCGCGTTGGGCAGCGAGCGGTACGGCCGGCCGCCCACGGTCACGGTGCCGGCGGTGGGCCGGTCCAGGCCCAGGATCATCCGCATGGTGGTGGACTTCCCGGCCCCGTTGGGGCCCAGGAAGCCGGTCACCTTCCCCGGCTGCACCCGGAAGTGCAAGTTGTACACGGCCGTCTTCGAGCCGTAGCTCTTGGTCAGGCCGACTGCCTCGATCATCTCAGCCCCTGCGGTCGGTCGCGGGGACGCGTGCGGTTGCGCTGCCCGTCCCCCGTCGTCCTCGCACCCTAGCCGCTCCCCGCACCGCTCCCACAGCCGGTGGCCTGCCTTGTGACCGGCCCGCAGCAAAGGCCGGCACCACCCCCGGTCTCCCGCCGGCACGCGGTGGGAGACCGGCCGCGTTCAGCGGCGGGGGAGGCGGATCCGCGCCGTGCCGGCCGCCAGATCCACCCGGGAGCGCGGCGGGGCCCCGTCCCCCTCCTCGTCCCGCAGCAGGGCGACGGCCTCGCGCTGCCGCAGCTCGTGCTCCTTGCCCGGCAGCAGGCAGGCGTGCAGCGCCTCGAAGCCGGTGGCGGACACCCGGCCGTCCCGCCACGGCAGCAGCCCCCTGCGCCCGGCCCGCAGCAGCATCTGGTCCACGAAGGCGACCGCGGTGAGCACGATCACCAGGCCCGGCAGGGTCAGGAACACGAGGAACTCCATGGCCCCATGGTGCGCCAGGACACGCGGAACGCCCCCGGCCGGGTCGGACGGGGGCGTTCCGGCGGACCGGAGCAGCCGGCCGGGGGCGGGGGGCCCTCAGCGGGACTGCTGGACGGGAACCGTCTTGGTCAGGCTGTTGTCGTCGTCGTCCGTGTCGCCCAGGGCCGCCGCCGCGACCTGGGCACCGGTGAGGGTGGCCAGCATCTCGCGGACGTTGGTGAGCTGGGCGTTGATGGAGTCGCGGCGGTTGGTGAGCGCCGCCAGCTCGCGCTCGGACTCGCTGCGGATCCGCTCGGCCTTGGCGTTGGCGTCCGCCACGATGTCCTCGGCCTGGCGCTGCGCGGTCTCCACCGTCTGGCGGGCCCGGCGCTCGGCGTCGGTGCGCAGCTTCTCGGCCTCCAGGCGGAGCTGCTCGGCCCGGTGCTCGATCTCGGCGAGGCGCTTCTCGGCCTTGGCCTGACGGGCCGCCAGGTCGCGCTCGGACTGCTCGCGGCGCTTGGCCAGGTTGGTCTCGAAGTCGGCGGCGGCCTGGGCGGCCTTGGCGCGGGTCTCCTCGAAGAGGGCGTCGGCCTCCTCGCGCTTGGACAGCGCGTCCTTCTCGGCGTCGGCCCGCAGCTGGGCCGCTTCGCCCTTGGCCTTCTCCACGATCCGCGCGCCGTCGTCCTCGGCCTTGGCCTTGCGGTCGGCCGCGTAGTTCTCGGCGTCGTCGCGCACCTGCTGGGCCTGGCCCTCGGCCAGCTCGCGCATCTGCTCGGCGGCCCGGCGGGCCTCCTCGCGCAGGTCCTTGGCCTCTTCCTCGGCGAGGCGGAGGATCTTCTCGACGCGGGCGCCGAGTCCGGCGTACGAGGGCTCGGCGTCGGCGACCTGGGCCTGGGCGGTCTGCGTTTCGAGGTGGAGCTCCTCGATCCGCTTCTCCAGGGCCGCGATGCGCGTCTCCGCGCTTTCTCGGTCGGCGATCAGCCTCGCGATGCGCTCGTCCACCTGACTTTTGTCATAGCCACGCCGCACGAGGTCGAAGCCGAAGGGGGAGGAAGTGTCGCTCATGGGGTTCCTGTCGTCTCAGACGGGTGAGTAGACGGGGGTTGGTGTCGGAGTGCGTCCGGCCGGAACACACTCGGATTGCCCTCGGAGGGAATCCTATGGGGCTACCCGGCGTGTCTTCGAGCAGATCCACGTTTCGTGTGGAGAATGTACGCTCCCGGGTGCCCGATCGAGCGGCTTGCGTTCCGCTCGTTCGAGCTGCCGGACGGCGACTGCGTGTGTGCATGCCGTTCGGGCTGCCCATCATGCGCGTTTCCACCGCAGGAGTACAGCCCCGACGGCCGGCCCGGCCGGATACCGGCCGGTTGCGCGGGAGTTGTGCCGGAATCGTTGCCGTACCGGTGTGCAAACGTGGGCAACCCGGTCGCCGCCGCCCGGTCAGCCGCCCGGCTTGCCGGCGCCGGCGCCGACGGCCTTGCCGTCCGGTCCGCCCTTGCCCCCGCGCGGCGCCGAGAACGACTCCAGCGCCTCCAGCACGTCCTGCACCCGGGAGATCTCGGCGTTGATGTCCGCCCGGCGGCGGGCCAGGTGGTCCAGCTCCCGCTTGCTCTCCTCCAGCTTGCGGCGGACCTCCCGCTCGGTGTCCTCGCGCAGCTTGCGGGTGTCGTGCGCGGCCTCCTCGCGGATCCGCTCGGCCTCGCGCAGCGCCTGCACCCGCTTGGCCTCGGCCTCCTTGAGCAGGCCCTCGGCCTTGCGCACCGCGGCGATCCGCACCTTGCCGGCCTCGGCGGTGGCCTCGCTGACCCGCTTCTCCGCCTCGGCCCGGGCCTCGGCGCGCTGTTCCTCGGCCGCCCGGACCAGCCGGTCCACGCGTTCGCCGGCGGCCTTGGCCAGCTCGGCCGCCTCCCGCCGGGCCCGCTCGTGCAGCGCCTCCACCTCGGCGTCCACCCGGGAGCGGACCTCGGCGGCGCGTTCCCGGATCGCGATGGCGTCCCGCCGCGCCTCCTCCAGCGTGTTGTCGGCGTCCGCCCGGGAGCCCTCCACGATCTGCCGGCCCTCGGCCCGGGCGTCGGCCAGCACCCGGGCGGCCTCCCGGCGGGCCGCGCCCACCATGCCGTCGGACTGCTCCTCGGCCGCCGCCGTGGTGCGCAGCGCCTCCTCCTGGGCCTTGGCCAGCAGTTCGTCGGCCTGGGCCGCGGCCTCGCCGCGCCGCCGGGACGCCTCCTGGCGGGCCGCCTCCCGGATGGCCTGGGCCTCGGCCTGCGCCTGGTCCAGCTCCTCCTGGGCGGCGGCGCGCATCCGCTCGGACTCGCGCAGCGCGTCGGTCATGGTGCGCTCGGCCAGCGCCGCCGCCGCCTCCTTCTCCTCGGAGGCGTGGCGGCGCATCCGGGCCACCGCCAGATCGGTGTCCGCGCGCATCGCCGCGATCTCCCGCTCGGCGTCCTCCCGCAGGTTCGCCACCGAGTCGTGGATCTCCTGGGCGCGGCGCTCGGCCGCGGACAGCAGCTCCTCGGCCCGCCGCTCGGCGTCCTCCACGGTGGCGCGGGCGGCGGTGAGCAGCTCCTCGCTCTGCTCGTGCGCCCGGGAGCGCTCCAGGTGGGCGGCCTCGCGGGCGTCGTTGAGCAGGGTGTCGGCCTCCCGGCGCAGCCGGGCGGCCTCCTCCTGCGCGGCGGCCAGCGCGTCCGCGGCCTCGGCCGCGGTCCGCTCGGCGGCCGCGGCGGCGTCGGCCCGGATGCGGTCGGCGGCGCCCCGGGCCTCGGTGCGCACCCGCTCCGCTTCGGCGGACGCCTCGGAACGCAGCCGGACCGCGGCCTCGTCACCCTCGGCCCGGGTGCGGGCGGCGTCCGACACGGCCTGCTCGCGGACCCGGGTGGCCTCCTCCTCGGCCGCCTCCAGCATGGCCCGGATGCGGTCGGTGGCCTCGGCGCGCATGCGTTCGGTGTCGCCGGTGGCCTCGTTCCGCAGCCGTTCGGCCTCGGCGCGGGCGGCGGCCAGCGCCTCCTCGGCGGCGGTGACCCGCTGCTCGGCCTCGGTGCGCAGCCGCTCCAGCTCGGCGGCGGCGGCCTCGCGCTCGGCGCGGGCCGCCTCCCGGGCCTCCTCGCGCAGCCGCCGGCCCTCCTGCTCGGCGTCGGCCACCATCTTGTCGGCCCGCCCGGCGGCCTCGGCCACCGCCTCCTCGGCCTCGGCGCGCGCCTTGCGCAGCGCCTCCTCGGCCTGGGCGCGCAGCGTGCTCGCCCGCTCGATGGCCTCGGTGCGGACCTTCTCGCCCTCGGCCACCGAGGCGGCCCGGGTCTCCTCGGCGTCCGCCTTGGCCTTGGCGATCAGCCCCTCGGCGCTGGCCGCGGCCTCCTCGATCTGCTGGACGGCCTCCCGGCGGGCCTCGCTGCGGATCTTCTCGCCCTCGGCGGCGGCCTCGCTGCGGAGCTGCTCGGCCTCGCCGCGCAGCCGCCGGGCCTCCTCCTGGAGCTCGACGGTCTTGGCCCGGTACTCCTTGGTGTCGTCCTTGGCGGCGCCCTTGAGCTGCTCGGCGGTGTCGTGCGCCTCGGAGATGAGCCGCTCGGCCTCGGCGGTGGCCTCGGAACGCAGCCGCTCGGCCTCCTCGGCCGCGGCCCGGGTGGTGGACTGCGCCTTGGCCACCGCCTTGTTGAGGACGTCCTCGGCGGTGCGGGCCGCCTCGGCGAGCTGGTTGGCGGACTCCTCGGCGGAGCGGTTGCGGGCCTCCTCGGTGGCCTTGGCCAGCAGCTGCTCGGCCTCGGCGCGGGCGTCGGCCAGCGCCTGCTCGGCCTCGGCCCGGGCCTGATCGGCCTGGGCGGTGGCCTCGGCCACCATGCGGGCGATCTCGCTCTTGGCGGTGGCGGAGCGCTGCTGGTACTCGGCCTCGCCGGCCGCGCGGCGCCGCTCTGCCTCCTCACCGGCCTCGGCGGTCAGCCGTTCGGCCTCGGCGCGGGCGGCGGCCAGCGCCTCCTCGGCCTCGGCGCGCCGCTCCTGGGCCTCGCGCAGCGCGGCGGCGGTGTCCCGGCGGGCGGCCTCGGCCTCGGCGNCTCGGCGCGCCGCTCCTGGGCCTCGCGCAGCGCGGCGGCGGTGTCCCGGCGGGCGGCCTCGGCCTCGGCGCCGACCGTGGCGCGCAGCCGTTCGGCGTGCTCGGTGGCCTCCTGGGCCTGGTTCGAGGCGGTGGACAGCAGGCGCTCGGCCTCGGCGCGGGCCCGGCGCAGCAGATCCTCGGTCTCGGCGCGGGCGGCCTGCGCCTCGGCGGCCAGCCGCTGCCGGGTCTCCTCGGCCACCCGCTGGGCCTCGGCCCGTGCCTGGCGCAGGGTCTGCTCGGCCTCGGTGCGGGTCTCCTCCAGCAGCCGGCGGGCCTGTGCCTCGGTGCGGGCGCGGAGCTGCTCGGCCCAGGCGACGTTCTCGTTGACGTGCTGCTCGACGGTGGCGCGGCGCTGGGCGAGCTCCTGGTCGAGCTGCTGCCGGCGGCCGACCGCCTCGGCGTGCAGCTCGGCCTCCATCCGGCCGCGCCGCTCGGCGTACTCCTGGAGCAGGTGCTGGGTCTGGGCGCGGGCCTGGCGCAGCTCGCGCTCCGCGTCGCCGCGCATCTGGTCGGCCTGGTGCTGGGCGGCGCGCAGCAGCTGCTCGACGTGGCTCGTGGCGTCCCCGTAGGCAGGCCGCAGGGAGAGCGCGCGCCGCGCCTGGTGCAGCTTGGAACGCAGGACCTCGATCTGGTAACCGAGGTCATCGGCGTGGTCGACGGCCTTGTCCCGCTCCTTCTTCAGCCGCTTCATCTCGGCTTCGAGCTGGGTCAGGGCGTCGTCAGCCTCGGTGCGCTCGCTGCGGTCGACTTCCCGCACCTTGCGGTCCCATCCGTCCCCTGGTTGTTCCGGTGATGATCCGATGAGCCCCGGCGGGCTCCCGGCGGAACCCCCGGTGCGGCACCGGGGAGCCCCGTCGGGCACGGTCGGTCGGGTGCGTCGCCAGCACGCACCTCCCGCTTATCGGATCATCGGCCAAGCGCGGGACGCAGAGAAGCCCCGTGCCCCGGCCGTGCCACTCTACCGGCCGGGGCAGCCCGCGTCAGTGGCCTCCGCCCTCACCGGCCGTATCCGTGGGGGCAGATGTGACAAGTTCGGTGAGCACACCGTGGCAGTCCTTGGGGTGAAGAAAGGTGATGCGCGAGTCCATGGAACCGCGGCGGGGCTGGTCGTAGAGCACCCGGATGCCCTTGCCGCGGATCTGCTCGGCCTCGCCGTCCACGTCCGCCGTGCCGAAGGCGATGTGGTGCACGCCCTCGCCGTTCTTGGCCAGCCACTTGCCGACCGGGGAGTCGTCCCGGATCGGCTGCAGGAGCTGCAGGTAGGAGGCTCCCCCGTCGTCGGTGCCGTTGATCCGGAGCATGGCCTCGCGGACCCCCTGCTCCTCGTTGACCTCGGTATGGAACACCTCGAAGCCATACGTGGCACGGTAGAACTCGACGGTGGCGTCGAGATCGAGACAGGCGATTCCGATGTGGTCGATACGCGTCAGCATGACTCCTAGTGCAGCGCCACGGTCGGTGATGGCGCAACGTGCCCACTGTCACAGTTCTGAGCCGGTGACCGCTTGCCGACCGGTCAGTACCCTCGGGTGAACCCTCGTTCACTCCTTAGTTCCAAGGAGCCGCACCATGACTACCTCAGTGATCGTCTCGGGCGCGCGGACCCCGATGGGCCGGCTGCTCGGCTCGCTGAAGTCCTTCTCCGGCGCAGACCTCGGCGGATTCGCCATCAAGGCGGCCCTGGAGCGGGCCGGCATCAGCGGCGAGCAGGTGCAGTACGTGATCATGGGGCAGGTGCTCCAGGCCGGGGCAGGGCAGATCCCGGCACGGCAGGCCGCGGTCAAGGCCGGCATCCCGATGAACGTGCCGGCGCTCACCGTCAACAAGGTGTGCCTCTCCGGGCTCGACGCCATCGCCCTGGCCGACCAGCTCATCCGGGCGGGCGAGTTCGACATCGTGGTGGCCGGCGGCCAGGAGTCCATGACCAACGCCCCGCACCTGCTCCCCAAGTCCCGGGAGGGATACAAGTACGGCGCGGTGCAGATGCTCGACGCCATGGCGTACGACGGGCTCACCGACGCCTTCGAGAACATCGCCATGGGCGAGTCCACGGACAAGCACAACCGGCGGCTGTCCATCAGCCGGGAGGAGCAGGACGCGGTCGGCGCGCTCTCCCACCAGCGGGCCGCCGCCGCGCAGAAGAACGGGCTGTTCGACGCCGAGATCGTGCCGGTGGAGATCCCGCAGCGCAAGGGCGACCCGGTCGTCTTCGCGCAGGACGAGGGCATCCGCGGCGAGACCACCGTGGAGACCCTGGGCAAGCTGCGCCCCGCCTTCGGCAAGGACGGCACCATCACCGCCGGCACCGCCTCGCAGATCTCCGACGGCGCCGCGGCCGTGGTGGTGATGTCGAAGGCCAGGGCCGAGGAACTGGGCCTGGAGTGGATCGCCGAGATCGGCGCGCACGGCAATGTGGCCGGCCCGGACAACTCGCTCCAGTCGCAGCCGTCCAACGCCATCCGGCACGCGCTGGGCAAGGCCGGACTGGCCGTGGAGGACCTGGACCTGATCGAGATCAACGAGGCCTTCGCCGCGGTGGCCGTGCAGTCCATGAAGGACCTCGGAGTGTCGCACGAAAAGGTGAATGTGAACGGCGGTGCGATTGCGCTGGGCCACCCGATCGGCATGTCGGGCGCGCGCATCGTGCTGCACCTGGCACTGGAGCTCAAGCGCCGCGGCGGCGGCACCGGTGCGGCGGCGCTGTGCGGCGGCGGCGGGCAGGGCGACGCCCTGATCGTCCGCGTGCCGCGCGCCTGACGGCGGGATTCCGCCGCTTCCGGCCCCCGGCCCGGCGCTCGGGCGC
>NZ_WTLH01000222.1 GCF_011421595.1 Streptomyces sp. YIM 98790
CTCCGGCCGCGGCGGCCTCGTCGGCTCCAGCGAGAGCGACCGCTCCAACGGCTACATCACGTACCACCACAACCTGTACGAGAACATCGACTCCCGCACACCCCTGCTGCGCGGCGGCATAGCCCACATCTACAACAACCACTACGTCAACATCCGCGAATCCGGCATCAACTCCCGCGCCGGAGCACGCGCCAAGGTGGACAACAACTACTTCAGGAACTCCAAGGACGTCCTGGGCACCTTCTACACCGACGAGGCCGGCTACTGGCAGGTCAGCGGCAACATCTTCGACAACGTGACCTGGTCCGGCCCCGGCAGCGAGACCAACCCCGCCGGCCCCGACCCGCGGTCCACCACGTCGGTGAGCATCCCCTACTCCTACCGCCTCGACGGGGCGAGCTGCGTGCCGTCCATCGTGAGCCAGACGGCGGGCGCCAACAAGGGCAACCGGGTCTCCGACGGCAACTGCGAAGCGACGGGCTCCACCGGCTCGACGGGCTCCACCGGCTCCACCGGCTCGACGGGCTCCACCGGTACGACCGGCTCGACGGGCTCCACCGGTACGACCGGCTCGACCGGTACGACCGGCTCAACCGACCCGACCGACCCTCCCGGCGGGACCAACCTCAGCATCGGGGCGGGCGCCGACGGCTCCAGCAAGGCCAGCGGCACCAGCTACGGCAACGTCATCGACGGTGACATGAGCACCTACTGGTCGCCGACCGGCTCGACCGGCTCCATTTCGGTCAAGTGGGGCTCCGCCACCACGGTCTCCGCGATCAACATCCGCGAGGCGGCCGGAGCCCAGGGCAACATCGGCTCCTGGCGCGTCATCAACCATGACACCGGCGCCGTCCTGGCCTCCGGCAACGGGGCAGGCGTCATCACCTTCGCACCGACCACGCTGCGCAAGATCAGGTTCGAGATCACCAGCTCGTCCGGCACGCCCAGGGTCGCGGAGTACGAGACCTACTCCGGATGACGCACGGCTGCCCCGTGCCCCCGGCACCGGCAGCGCACCGGCTCCGGCCGGCACATGGCCAGCGGGCCCGCGGTACGCGGCGGACCCGCTGGTCCGGCCGTTCCGGCGCCGGCGCGGCCCCCGGCGGAAGGACCCGCCCGTTGCGCCGGCTTCCGCAGCGGCATAATCACGTCGCATGACGACCACGGACTGGAACGTTCGCGCGATAGGCAAGGATCTCCATGCGTGGCTGCCGCCCAGACGCGGCTGGGGCTTGGCCAACTGCGGCCTGCTGGTCTCGCCGCGGACCGCCCTGTGGATCGACACCCCCTACGACCCGGTGCTCGCCGGGGAGTTCCTCGACCGGAGCCGTGCCCTGCTGCCCGACGGCGCGGGCATCGACCGGGTGGTCGTCACCCACGCCAACGGTGACCACTACTGGGGCGCCGGAGTGGTGCCGGACGCCGAGCTCATCGCCACCCGCGGGGCGCGCGAGCAGATGTGCTTCGAGCCCTCGCCGCCGCAGCAGCACGCGCTGGTGACCGGCAGCGACCCGGACACCCCGCTGGGGGCGTATCTGCGGCGGCACTTCGGCGGGTTCGACTGGTCGCGCACCGAACCGCTGCGGCCGCACACCTACTTCACCGGGGAACTGGAACTGTCGGTGGGCGACTACCCCGTACAGGTCTCCTCGCTTCCCCCGGCCCACACCGAGGGCGACCTGGTCGTCCACCTGCCCGTGCAGCGCGTGGTGTTCACCGGGGACATCGTCTTCGCCTCGACGCCCGGGCAGCCCGGCGACCACGCCGTGCACTGGGCCGGACCGCTGGGCAATGTGATCGCCGCCTGCGAACAGGTGCTGGACACCGGCGCCGAGACCTTCGTCCCCGGACACGGCCCGGTGCTCGACCGGGCCGGGGTGCGGCAGCACATCGCCTATCTGGAGCATGTGCGCGCACGGGCACACGCGCTGCACGGCGCCGGGGTGCCGGCCGTCGAGGCGGCCCGCCGGGTGATCGCGGAAGGGGCCCATCCCGAACTGGAGTTGCCCGAGCGACTGGTGGTCACCATCGGTACCGAGTACCGTCACCTCGACGGCACCGGGCGTGCGGACATCCTTCAGGTGATGGCCGAGGTCGCCCAGGTCGCCCATGAGCTGGAGGCCGGGGGCGGAACGGCGACGGAGGGGTCATGACGGGCACGGCACTCGCCGCGGTGCTCGCGGCACTGACGGCCGCAGCGGTGACGGCCGGCTGGGCGCTGTGGACGCACCGCCGGGACACCGGACGGCTGCGGGCCGCACAGGCGCGCGCCGACGCGGCCCAGGCCGCGGAACGCGCCGCCGCGCGCCGCCTGGAGGCGGTCACCGGCGAGTTATGGCGGCTGGCCAGGGAGCGCATCCCGGCCGCCGCACAGGCACTGAGCCACCCCCACGCCCCCGTTCCCGCCCCGCCGCGGGCCGCGGAGCTCGGCCCGGACGCGGTACGGGCCATGGGCGAGGCCCTGGACGCCGCCCTGGCCGCCGTCACCGGTGAGCGCGAGCGGGTGGACGCCGCCGCCCGGGCCGCCATGCGCGGCGCCACGGCCAAGGTGCAGTCCCTGCTCTACCAGATCCAGAGCCTGCTCCAGGAACTCCAGCACGACAACGACGATCCCCGGCTGCTGGAGCTGGACTTCCGCAACGAACTGGCGCTGCGCCGCATCCAGGCCACCGCCGTGCTGTGCGAGGCCTGGCCCGGACTGGCCCGTACCGACTCCCCGCTGGCCGAGATCGTCCGCGGCGCCCAGTCCCGGGTGCCGGGCTACCAGCGCGTCAAGGTGGCCAACCACCTGCGCGAGGAGCGGCTCGGCGTGGTCGCCCGGGCCGCGGAGCCGCTGGCCATCGCGCTGGCCGAGCTGCTGGCCAACGCCACCGCCTACTCGCATCCGGAGACGGAGGTGCCGGTCACCCTGCAGCAGGGCGGCGGCCGCGGCGTGTTCGTGGTGATCGACGACGCCGGCATCGGCATGGACGACGACGCCCTGGCCCGCGCCAGGCGGCTGCTGGCCGGCCCGGAGGGCCTGCTGCTCACCGAGCTGGGCAACCCGCCGCAGGCCGGATTCGCCGTGGTCGGGCGGCTGGTGCGGCAGTACGGGTTCTCCTGCCACGTGGAGCCCTCCCCGTACGGCGGGGTGCGGGCGATGCTGCGGGTCCCGGCCAGTCTGCTGACCGTGCTGGCGGACGAGCACACCCCGTCGGTGCTGGCGCCCGAGCCGGTTCCCCCGCTGCGGCCGGAGCCGGATGCGCATCCGGCCGCACCGCCCGGCCCGGCCCCGGGTCCGGGCGGACCGCCGCCGGGGGCGGACGGCGCGGCGCCGCTGCCGTCCCGGCGCCGCCGCGCGCCCCGCGCCCGGGACGAGGCGGCGGCAGCGGAGCAGGAACCGGCACCCGGACGCACCCCGGAGGAGGCCGGCGCCCGCTGGAGCGCCCTCCAGGAGGGCACCCGGCACGGCCGGGGCGCCGCCGGTGCCGCGGCCGCGTCCGGCGAGGCCGCCGCCGGCGGCGGCGGGTCCGGCGAGCGTGACGGCCGTGACGACGAAGGAGACGACGCCTCGTGAGCACCCCAGAATCCCGGGCAGCGGACGACCTCGCCTGGGTCCTCACGCCGCTGCTGGAACTGCCCGGCGTCCGGCACGCACTCATCGCCACCGGCGACGGCCTGGTCGAGGGGGCCTCGCCGGGCCTGGGCCGGGCGTCCGCGGAACGGGTGGCCGCCATGACCGCGACCCTGCACGCGGCGGCCCGCGCCTTCACCACCGCCTTCACCGACGCGGAGGCCCCCGGTCTGCAGCAGACGGTGGTGGAATCCCGGGAGGGCTTCGCCATCGTCGTCCCGGCCGGGCAGAACACCTCCCTGGCGCTCTTCGCCGACCCCGAGGCGCAGCTCGGCAACATCGCCTACCAGATGCAGGTGCAGGTCGCCGCGCTGGCCCGGGCCATGGCCGCGCCCGCCCGTCAGCCGGACGCCGCCGCCAGGCCATGAGCCGCGCGCCCCGACGCCGGCTGATCCCGGCCTATCTGGTCACGGCCGGCCGGGAGGTCACCCCGCGCCGTGACCTGGAGCGGCTCACCGTCCTGGCCCTGGTGCGCGCGCCCGGGCCGGGCGAGGAGGACAGGGAGGGCATCGGCCCGGAGCACCGCCGGCTGTGCGCGCTGCTGGCACCCGGCACGCTCACCCTGGTCGAGTGCGCCGCCCATCTCGGCCTGCCGGTCAGCGCCACCACCGTCCTTGCCGCAGACCTGATCGACCGCGGCCACCTGCACGCCCGCCCACCGGTGCCCCGGGCGCAGCAGATAGACCGTTCGCTCGTTGAGAGGCTTCTCGTTGGACTCCGCGCCCTCCGCTGACCGGGTCGGCTACCTGCCCGCCGCCGGACAGACCCTGATGAAACTGGTGGTCACCGGCCCGTTCGGGGTGGGCAAGACCACCCTGATCCGCACCCTGTCCGAGATCCCCACCCTGCACACCGAGGAGACGATGACCCAGGCCGGCGCCGGGTACGACGAGCTCCCCGCGGTGCCGGAGAAGACCACCACCACCGTGGCCGTCGACTTCGGCCGCCTCACCGTGCCCGGTGACCTGGTGCTCTACCTCTTCGGCACCCCCGGTCAGGAGCGCTTCTTCCCGCTGTGGGAGGACATCGCCCGCGGCGCGCTGGGGGCCCTGGTGCTGGCGGACACCCGGCGGCTCGGCGACTCCTTCGCCGTGATGGACATGGTCGAGGAACAGGGCCTGCCCTACACCGTCGCCGTCAACCGCTTCCCGGACGCACCCGTCTACGACGACGAGGTGCTGCGCAAACACCTCGACCTGCATCCCGGCACCCCGCTGGTCCAGTGCGACGCGCGGGAGCGCCGGGGCAGCGTCGACGCGCTGATCGCGCTGGCCGAGCACGTACTGACCCGACTGCCCGAGGACTGACCGGCCATGACACCGACACCTGCGACACCTCCCCCGACTCCGCCGGCTTCCCCGGCTTCCCCGCCGCCCCCGGCCACCGATGCGCCGCTCGCCCTGTACGGCCCGGACTTCGCCGCCGACCCGGCCGGCCACTACCGGCGGCTGCGCGCCCACGGCCCGCTCGCCCCGGTGGAGCTGGCCCCCGGGATCGGTGCCCTGCTGGTCATCGACTACCAGGCCGCGCTCGACCTGCTGCGCGACACCCACACCTTCTCCAAGGACCCGCGTGCCTGGCAGGCGACCGTGCCGCCGGACTCGCCGGTCCTGCCGATGCTCGCCTACCGGCCCACCGCGCTGTTCAGCGACGGCGACACGCACGCCCGCTACCGGGCGGCCATCAACGACAGCCTGAGCCTGATCGAGCCGCACGTCCTGCAGGCCCAGGTGGCGCGGGCCGCGCAGCGGCTGATCCGGGACTTCGCCGCCGCCGGCCGCGCCGACCTGGTGGCCCAGTACGCCCGGCAACTGCCGCTGCACGTCTTCAACACCTGGTTCGGGGTCCCGGACGAGGACAGCGACCGCCTGGTCAGAGGCATCGCGGGGATGATCAACTCGGCCAAGGACGCCGCCGCGGCCTACGCCGATCTGGTCGCCGTGGTCACCCGGCTGGTCGCCGACCGCCGGGCCCGGCCCCGCCACGACCTCACCTCCTGGTTCCTGGCCCACCCGGCCGCGCTGGACAACGACGAGACGATCCGTCAGATCACGCTCACCATGAGCGCCGGGCACGAGCCGACCACCAACCTGATCGCCAACGCGCTGCTGCACATGCTCACCGATCCGCGCTACGCCGGGTCCCTCTACGGCGGCGCGATGACCGCCCACGAGGCGATCAACGAGGTGCTGTGGCAGGACCCGCCGGTCGCCAACTACTCCGCCCACTACCCTCGTTACGACACCGACTTCCACGGCCGCCGGCTGCGGGCCGGACAGCTGCTGCTGGTCTCCTACGCCGCCGCCAACAGCCAGTCCCCGCCGCCCGCCGGGGGCAGCCTGGGCCGCTCGGGCGACAACGCGCACCTCGCCTGGGCGGCCGGCCCGCACGGCTGCCCGGCCCGCCAGCCGGCACTGCTCATCGCCATCACCGCCATCGAGCAGCTCACCAGCCAGCTGTGCGACATGGAGCTGACCACCGACGCCGGCGACCTCCTGTGGCGTCCGGGGCCCTTCCACCGCGCACTGGCCCACCTCCCGGTCCGCTTCACCGCCCTCACCCCCTCCTGACGGCGGCCGGCCGGCCGGGCGCGGCTGCGGGTCAGGAGGTGCGCGGGGTCACCAGGCCGGACTCGTAGGCGAGCACCACCAGCTGCGCGCGGTCCCGGGCGCGGAGCTTGGCCATGGCGCGGTTGACGTGGGTCTTCGCGGTCATCGGGGTGATCACCATGCGCTCGGCGATCTCGTCGTTGGACAGGCCCCGCGCGACCAGGGCGACGGCCTCGCGTTCGCGGTTGGTCAGCTCCTCCAGCCCTCTCCCGGTGGCGGTGCCGGGCGGCAGGGTGACGTACCTGCCGATGAGCTTGCGGGTGATCGAGGGGGCGAGCAGGGCGTCTCCGCGCGCGGCGACACGCACGGCGTGCAGGAAGTCCTCCGGCACGATGTCCTTGACGAGGAATCCGGCGGCGCCGGCGCGCAGCGCGTCGAAGACGTATTCGTCGAAACCGTAGTTGGTCAGGATGACGACGTGCACCCCGGCCAGGGCCGGGTCCGCGGCGATGCGCCGGGTCACCTCGATGCCGTCGAGGACCGGCATCCGGATGTCGAGCAGGGCGACGTCGGGCAGGTGTTCCCGGGCCAGGGCCAGGCCCTCCCTCCCGTCGGCGGCCTCGGCCACCACCTCGATGCCGTCCTCCAGGTCGAGCAGCGCACGGAAGCCGCTGCGCAGCAGCGGNCCGTCCTCCAGGTCGAGCAGCGCACGGAAGCCGCTGCGCAGCAGCGGCTGGTCGTCGGCCAGCAGGACCCGGATCACGGCGTCCGCTCCACGGGAAGCCGGGCCTGCACGGTGAAGCCGCCCCCGCGGCGCGGCTCCGCGCGCAGCAGGCCGCCGAGCGCGGTGACGCGTTCGCGCATCCCGAGCAGTCCGACGCCGGGCACCGGAGCGGTGTCCGGCGCGGCCCTGCCGTCGTCGTCGATGCGTACGGCCAGGGCGTCCGGGCCGCAGTCGATCCGGACCGACGCCGTGGCGGCGTCCGCGTGCCGGGCGATGTTGGTGAGCGACTCCTGGACGATCCGGTAGACGGTCCGGTCCACCGCGGCCGGCACGCCGCGCCGTTCTCCCTCGATCGTCAGCGTGGTGTCCAGGCCGATGGCGCGGGCCCGTTCCACCAGCTCCGGGACGTCGTCGAGCCCGCGGGGCGGGGCCGTGTCGTCGTCGCGGAGCGCCTCCAGGGTCGCGCGCAGTTCCCGGGTCGCCTCCCGGCCGGCCGCCTGGATCGCCAGCAGGGCCTCCGGCACCCGTTCGCCCCGCCTGCGGGCCACATGGACGGCGACTTCGGCCTGCACCTTGATGATCGAGATCTGGTGGGTGAGCGAATCGTGCAGTTCCCGCGCGATGTGCAGCCGCTCCTCGTTGGCACGGCGGCGCGCGGTCTCCTCGCGGGTGCGCTCGGCCTCGTCCGCCCGCCGCTCGGCCTGCCGCAGGGCCTCCCCCGCGGCTCCGGCCCCGATCAGCCAGCCCAGTTCGAGGACTCCCCGCGCCTGCGCGAAGGCCTCGCCCGTGTCGTGCAGGCCGGAGGCCAGGGCCGCGAGGGGAAGGGCTGCCAGCGTGAGCACGCAGGCCGTCACCGTGACGGTGCGGTGCCCGGCCCGTACGGCCGCGTACACCGCGAACAGATACGCCACGGCGGGCACGTCGAAACCGGCCGCCCGGTACCCCACCGCGCTCAGCCCGGTGACGGCCAGGACCGCCACCGGCGCCCGGCGGCGCGCGGCCAGCGCCAGGCCGCCGGCCGCCAGCAGCGCGTGGCCGAGCAGGGCCGGGGCGGTGCCGGAGTGCGGTCCGGACCGCCCGGTGACCAGCAGGATCGCCGTCACCCCGGCGGCGATCGCCCAGTCCCTGGTGCCGATCGGTCCGCTGTTCATGCGCCGCACCCTAGCCGGATGCCCGCGCGGGCGGCTCAGCCGCAGGGAGGACGGGGCGGCTACCGCGGGCGCGGTAGCCGGCCGGTTCCTGCGGCGTTTGCGGCAGCGCGAAGTGTCCGCGTCGGCCGGAGGACCGGCGGCGGGTCCGGCGGACATGATCGGGCGACATCCCGTCGCAGGAGAGAAGGAGCACCTCATGCCACTCCGATCCGTGCTTGCCGCGCCGGTGGCCGCACACCTCGCGGTCCAGCCGGCCGCCGCCGGCGTGTCCGACATGAGCGCCGGGCGGCTCGGGGCCGTCGTGGCCGCGCTGGCCGGGGTGGCGGGGGTGGTCGCCGGCGGGCTGGCCCTGGCC
>NZ_WTLH01000223.1 GCF_011421595.1 Streptomyces sp. YIM 98790
CGGCCGGTGCGCTGCCCGGGCCCGGGCCGGGACCGGCGAGGGCGGTGGCGGGCGGCAGGCCGTCCGCCGCCGGGGCCACCAGGGCGGCGGCCGGACGCGGGCCGTCCACGGGCGGGGTGGACGCATACAGCTCGACCCGTGCCTTTCCCCCCTGCTTGGCCCGGTACATGGCCAGATCGGCGTTGCGCAGCAGGGCCGCCGGGGTGATGCCGGGCTCGGCGAAGGCGATCCCGATGCTGGCGGCGACCCGCACCTCGGTGTGCGCCAGCCGGTAGGGACGGGACAGCGCGCCGCGCACCCGTTCGGCGATCTCCAGCACCCGCTGCTCCCGGCTCCGGGTGTCCGCTCGCCGGCCCGGCGCGCCGCCTCCCGCGGCACCCTCGGGGCCGCCGGGAACGCCCGCGTCGCCCGGGTCGCCCGCGTCGCCCGGGTCGCCCGGGTCGCCGACCAGCAGGGCGGCGAACTCGTCACCGCCGAGCCGGGCCGTGGTGTCACCGGCGCGCACCGACTCCCGCAGCCGCCGGGCCGCCTGGATCAGCAGCTCGTCCCCGGCCTGGTGGCCGACGCTGTCGTTGACGGCCTTGAAGCCGTCCAGATCGATGTAGAAGACGGCGGCGGCCAGGGTGTCCATGCTGCGCCGCCCGTGGATCGCCTGGCGCACGCGTTCGGTGAACAGCGCCCGGTTGGGCAGGTCGGTCAGCGGGTCGTGGGAGGCGCTGTGCNGGTCGTGGGAGGCGCTGTGCTGCAACTGGGCCTGGAGCCGGACGCGTTCGGTGACGTCCCGGCTGTTGAAGATCAGGCCGCCCTGGTGGCGGTTGACCGTGGACTCGATGGTGAGCCAGTGGCCGGCGCCGTGCCGGACGCGGCACTCCACCCGGGTGACCGGCTCCTGCGCGGCGGGCACCGACAGGAAGCGGCGCAGTTCGTGGGTGACCGGGCCGATGTCCTCGGGGTGGATCAGCGCGGCCAGGCGGCGGCCGTGGAGCGACTCCGCCTCCTGGCCCAGGACCCCGGCGGCGGCCGGGCTGACGTAGCGCAGCACGCCGTCCGGCGCCGCGATCATGATCACGTCGCTGGAGCCCTGCACCAGGGAACGGAAGTGGTTCTCGGCCCGGGCGAGTTCCCGGGTGAGCGCGATGTTGTCCAGCAGCATGATGCCCTGGCGGGCCAGCAGCGCCAGCACCAGCGCGCAGGCGGAGAACAGCACCACCCGGTCCGGGTCGCCGCCGTTGACCGTGCTGAGCAGGATGGACAGGGTGCACACGGCGGCGGCCAGATAGGGCGTCAGGGCGGTGAGCGAGCCGATCAGGGGCCGGCTTCCGCCGTGCGCCCCGGGCGGGGCGTGCACCGGGCCTGGGGCCTGGGCCGGGACCCCCGCCGCGCCTCCCGCCGGCACCGGTGCGCCACCGCCGCCCGTACCGGGCACCGCGCCGCGGTCCGCCGCGGACGGACTGGTGACCAGCCAGGGAGCGGTGGCCAGCAGCAGCGAGCCGGTGAACCAGCCGGCGTCGAGCAACTGCCCGGAGGCGTACTGCTGCTGCATCAGCGGCGAGATGAACAGCGCGTCGCACAGCACGGTCAGGGCGAGCGAGCCGATGGCGGTGTTGATCGCGGAGCGGTGCACGGAGGTGCGGCGGAAGTGCAGGACCAGCACCATGGAGACCAGCGCGATGTCCAGCAGCGGATAGGCCAGCGACAGGGCCGCCCGGATCACCGTCTCGCCCTGCACCTGCGCGGTGTGGGCCAGCGCCACGCTCCAGGACAGGATCAGCAGGGAGCCGCCGATCAGCCAGGCGTCCAGCACCAGGCAGATCCAGCCGGCCCGGGACACCGGCCGCTTGGCCAGCATCAGCAGGCCCACGATGGCCAGCGGGGCGAACAGCAGGAAGCAGACGTCCGCGGCGGAGGTGCGCGGCACCGGCTCGCCGAGCACCACCTCGTACCAGCCCCAGACGCCGTTGCCCGCGGCCAGCATCAGGGAGGAGAGGCCGAACAGGGTCCAGGCGGGGCGGAACCGGCCGGCCCGCACCCGGGCGTAGATCAGGCAGGAGGCGCCGGCCGCCAGGGCGGCGGCGCTGAGGCCGAAGTCCCCCATGATCAGGGCGAGGCGGGGGGAGCCCCAGCCGAAGGCGGCGCCCGTGGCGTAGCCCGCGCAGGCCAGTACCACCAGCAGTTGCAGGCGGTACCCGGTGCGCGGTTTGGGTGGTCCGACGGGCGGAAGGAGACCCGGCATCCCCGCGGGTGCGGGACCACGCTCCGCGACGCGGTCCGCGGCGGAGTCCGCGGCCGGCGCGGCCGGCAGCCGTCGGTCACGCGGCTGAATTGCCTTGGATGCGCTGTGCATTGGCTGTCGCCCCCCTGTCGTTCCGGGCACGCCACCTGTCGGACACTACACCAGACTGTCACTCAGTGGCATATCTTCACAACTCTGAGTGACAGTCTGGGGATGTGTCTGATATAGGCGTCTCTTCTGGTACTCTCCGCCCCTTCTTCGCCCCTCTCCCTTCTTCTGCCCCTTCTCCGCCCTTCTCCACGCACACCGCGCACTCCGCGCACCACGGGCGCGCGGCGGGCCGCCCGTCCTGGTCAGGCGGTGGCCACCACGTGGCGCAGCGGCTCGCCCACCGCGAAGCGGGTGAGCTGGCCGCGCAGCAGCTTCGCGGCGCGCGGCAGGAAGGCGCTGGACGCCCCGCCGACGTGCGGGGTGATCAGCACGCCGGGCGCGCGCCAGAGCGGGTGGCCGGCGGGCAGCGGCTCCGGGTCGGTGACGTCCAGGGCGGCCCGCAGGCGCCCCGTCTCCACCTCGGCGAGCAGCGCCTTGGTGTCCACCACCGCCCCGCGGGAGACGTTGACCAGCAGGGCGCCGTCCGGCATCAGGGCCAGGAAACCGGCGCCGGCCAGGCCCCGGGTGGCGTCGGTGAGCGGGGTGCACAGGATCACCACCTCGGACTGGGGCAGCAGCCGGGGCAGGTCGGCCGGGGCGTGCACCGGTCCGCGCGGGGACTGCCGGGCGCCGGCGGCGACCCGGAGCACCCGCCGGACCGCGAACGGTGCCAGCCGGTCCTCCACGGCGGCGCCGATGCCGCCGTAGCCGACGATCAGCACGGTGCGGTCGGCGAGGGAGGGACGGACGGCGGGCTGCCAGCGGCCGTCGGTCTGGTCGCGGGCGGCCTCCGGAATCCCGCGCTGGGCGGCCAGGACGAGGGCCACGGCAAGTTCGGCGGTGCTGGTGTTGTGCAGGTCGCCGGCGTTGCAGAGCAGGGCTCCGGCGGGCATGGCGGTCAGGCCGGGGAGCATGTGGTCGTAGCCGGCGGTCAGGGTCTGCGCCACCCGGAGCCGGGGCATGTCGCGCAGCGGGCGCAGCACCGTCTCCGCGGGCTTCATGTAGGGCACGGCGTAGAAGACGCAGTCGGCCGGATCGGCGGGGAAGTCCTGCGCGCCGTCCCAGTGGCGGTAGCTGAGGGCGGCAGGCAGGTAGCCGATCTCCTCGGGCGGCAGGGGGAGCCAGGCATCACCGTTGGTCATGGGCTCAGGCTAAGCCCCGGCCCGGGGGCGGCTCCGCCCCGCCGGGCGCGCCACCGGACGCCACCCCCTCGCTTCCGGAGGCCCGGGACACGCCGGTGGGCACCGGGCGTGCGCCGGGCCCGCACCGGGCGCGCACCGGGCCTTCGCCGGGCGTGGCGGACGGGGCGGATCGCGCAGGCGTGCGGTGCTCCGGATACGTTGGTCGTTCCGGGGCCGGGACAACCCCGGCCGGTCAGGGGCCGGTTGCGGCCGGCCGGGAAGGGACGGGCGTCAGGTGCGGGAGCGGGCGTTGGGCGCGACAGCGCTCCAGGTGGGGGCGATAGGTCTCGGCTGCATGCCGATGACCTGGGGGTATGCCCCGTCCGAGCAGCACGGCGAAGCAGCGGTGCGGGCGGTGCACGCGGCGCTGGACGCGGGTGCAACGCTGCTGGACACCGCGGACGCGTACGGCCCGTTCACCAATGAGCTGCTGCTCGGGCGGGTGCTGAAGGAGCGGCGCGGTGACGCCTTCGTGGCCGCCAAGTGCGGGCTGCTGGTGGGCGAACGGCATCTGGTGGCCAACGGCAGCCCCGCCTACATCCGCCGGGCCTGCGACGCCTCGCTGCGCCGGCTCCAGACCGATGTGATCGACCTCTACCAGCTGCACAGGCCCGATCCGGAGGTCCCGGTGGAGGACACCTGGGGGGCCATGGCGGAGCTGGTGACGGCGGGCAAGGTACGGGCCCTGGGGGTGTGCGCGCTGGACCGGCCGTACTCCCGGGGCACCCCGTCCGGTGCCGGTGCCGGTTCCCGTGCCGGTGCCGCGCGGCCGCCCGTGCTGCGGCTGCTGGAGCGGCTCCAGCAGATCTTCCCGGTGAGCAGTGTGCAGGCGGAGCTGTCGGTGTGGGCGCAGCGGGCGCGCACCGAGCTCCTGCCCTGGTGCGAGGCGCACGGGGTGGGCCTGCTGGCCGCGATGCCGCTGGGACGGGGCTTCCTGACCGGGACGCTGACCACCGGGGGCGGCTTCGAGGCGGGCGATCTGCGGGCCGCGGACCCGCGGTTCACCGCCGAGATGATGGCGGTCAACCAGCCGGTGGTGGCCGGACTGCGGCGGGTCGCGGCCCGTCATCCCGGCGCCACTCCGGCGCAGGCGGCGCTCGCCTGGCTGCTGGCGCTGAGCCCGGTGGTGATACCCGTGCCGGGCTCCAAGAAGGAGCGCTGGGTGCGCGAGAACTGCGCCGCCGACGGCCTCCGTCTCACCCCGGCCGACGTCCACGAACTGACCTGCCTTCCCCCGGCGCAGTCGTCCTGGGACTGACCCGGCCCCGCGGTGCCCGCGGACGGCCCCGGCCGGGGAGCAGGGCGGAACCGCGGGGCGGGCGGGGGTGTATGTGCGGACGATCGGGGCGGGCGTGTGGTGTGCTGCTGTCCGGAGACCGATGAGCTGCCGGGCCGGACCCGGCCGAGCGGAGGGAACCGCGCATGGGAAGCCGTGGGACGCGGACGAGGAACGCGCTGGCGGCGACGGCCGTCGCCGTCGCGCTGGCCGTGGCGGGCGCCGGATGCGCCGGGGACGGCGACGCGGGGACGGAGACCGCGTCGGGCGGCGGGCGGACCACCGGCAGCCCGGAGAGCCCGGACGGTTCCGCCCCACGGCAGGACGAGGGCTCGGTGGAGGTGGCGGAGACGGTCGCCGAGTCGCTGCCCTCGCCCTGGGGCCTGGTGGATCTGCCGGACGACGGTCTGCTGGTGGGCTCCCGGGACCAGGCCACCATCTCGCACGTCGACGAGGAGAGCGGCGAGGTCACCGAACTGACCACGGTGCAGGGCGTGGTGACCGGCGGGGAGGGCGGCCTGCTCGGCCTGGCGCTGCACGACGGCGGGCTCTACGCGTACGTCACCACGGCCGAGGACAACCGCGTGGTGCGGATGGCCTACGACGCCGGGGGCCCCTCGCTGGGCGAGCCGGAGGAGGTGTTCACCGGTATCCCCGGCAGCCGGGTGCGGCACAACGGCGGCCGGATCGCCTTCGGCCCGGACGGCATGCTCTACCTCGCCACCGGGGACACCGGGGACCAGCCGCAGCTGGCGCAGGACCCGGACTCCCTGGCGGGCAAGATCCTGCGGGTGACCCCGGACGGGGACATCCCGGAGGACAACCCGGACCCCGGCTCGGCGGTGTACTCCCTGGGGCACCGCAATGTGCAGGGCCTGGCCTGGGACGACCAGGACCGGCTGTGGGCCTCGGAGTTCGGCGAACGGGCCTGGGACGAGCTGAACCTGATCGAGCCGGGCGGCAACTACGGCTGGCCGGAGCACGAGGGCAGCGGCGGCGCGGACCAGGGCTACATCGACCCGGCCGCCCAGTGGCCGACCGACGAGGCCTCGCCCAGCGGGCTCGCGTGGAACTCCGGCGCGCTGTGGATGGCCTCGCTGCGCGGCGAGCGGCTGTGGCGGGTGCCGGTCGCCGAGGACGCCTCGGTCGGGGAGCCGCGGGCGTTCCTGGAGGGCGAGTACGGCCGGCTGCGCACCGTGCTGACGGTGGACGAGGGCGGGCTGCTGCTGGTCACCAACGAGACCGACGGCCGTGGCGACCCGCAGCCGGCGGACGACCGCGTCCTCCGGCTGCGGGTGAGCTGAGCACCGGGCCGGCAGGCCGGCCCCGCCTCGGCGGCGACTCCTCACCAGCGGACCGGCAGTTCCCGCACTCCCCTGATCAGCAGGCCCGGAATCCACGGCAGCGCGGCCTCGTCGGCGTCCAGGGCCAGGCCGGGGAAGCGCTCCAGGAGCGCGCGGAAGGCGATCCGGCCCTCCAGCCGGGCCAGCGGCGCGCCCAGGCAGTAGTGCAGGCCGTGTCCGAAGGCGATGTGGCCGCGGGCGTCCCGGCGGATGTCGAACCGCTCCGGTTCCGGGAAGCGCTCCGGGTCGCGGTCGGCGTCCGCCATGGCGATCAGGACGGTGGAGCCGGCCGGGATGGTGACCCCGCCGATCTCCACGTCCGCCAGGGCCAGGCGGTCGGTGCAGGTCTCCACCGGACCGTCGTAGCGCAGCATCTCCTCGATGGCGCCGTCGAGCAGGCCGTCGGGGTCGGCGCGCAGCGCGGCGAACTGGTCGGGGTGGGCGAACAGCGCCCGCATGCCGTTGCCGATGAGATTGACCGTGGTCTCGTGCCCGGCGATGAGCAGCAGCACGCACATGCCGATCAGCTCCTCGGGCGAGAGCCGGTCGTCGTCGTCCGCGTCGGCGGTGTGGATGAGCGCGCTGAGCAGGTCGTCGCCGGGCCGGGACCGCTTGGTCTCGATCAGCCCGGCCAGATACGCCGGCATCTCCTGGTAGGCGCGGGCCTCGGCCTCCGGGCTGGTGCGCGCCACCATCTCGTTGGACCAGTCGCGGAACGCCGCCCGGTCCAGTTCGGGCACGCCGAGCAGCTCGCAGATCACGGTCATGGGCAGCGGGAAGGCGAAGGAGGCGATCAGGTCGGCGCGGCGCCCGGGCCGGGCCGCCATGGCGTCCAGCAGATCGCCGGTGAGCTGCTGGATGCGCGGGGCGAGCCCTTCGATGCGGCGGGGGGTGAACTCCCTGGCCACCAGGCGGCGCAGCCGGGTGTGTTCCGGCGGGTCCGACATCAGCATGTGGGCCAGGGCGGGCTGGTCCTGGTCGGTGTTGATGATCTGGCCGACGTTCCCGTGCTTGCGCCAGTCCCGGCTGAGCAGCGGGTGGGTGAAGGCGGTGCGGCAGGCCTCGTGGCCGACGACGAGCCACAGTTCCTCACCGTCGGGGTCCAGGACCGGATGGACGGGGGCCTCGGCACGGAGCCGTGCGTAGACGGGATAGGGATCGCGTAAGAAGTCCGGGCCTAGCTGCTTGAGATCGACGACGGGCCGTACTGCCATGCGGATCTCCCTGTGGGTGGTCGGACCGGCACGTTAACCCGCCCCCGGGCCCGCCGGGTACGGCGCTTTTCGGACGGGTCGCCCCGGGTGGGATGAGATCATCGGCGGCATGGCCGAGGATCCCGGAAGCAGTGCCGAACACGTGAGGGTGGAGGACCTCCTGCGCGGCATCGCCGCGGACCGGTCCGGCGCCCTGTGGCGGCTGACCGGTGCGGAGCGCCAGCTGGACGCCAACGTCGTACGGCTGCCGCCCGGCGGGTCCGTGGCCGACCATGCCGAGCCGGAGCTGGATGTGCTGGTGGCCGTCCTGGCCGGCCGGGGGGTGCTGCGGCACGGCGGCGCGGAGCGCGATCTGCTGCCGGGGGCGGTGCACCTGGTGCCCCGGGGCACGGTCCGCGGGGTGCGGGCCGGGCCGGAGGGCCTGGTCTGGCTGACGGTGCACCGCCGGCGCCCCGGTCTGTCCGTCCGCGGCCTGCGGCGGGCCCCCGGGCGGGGGGCGGCCGGCCCGGAGCCGGAGGAGGGCGGTGAGCCGGCCTGCCTGCTGAGCCGGGTCTGCCCGGGCTGCGGAGCCGTCATCGAGATGCGGGCGGCAGCGTACTGCCCGCGCTGCGGTGAGCAGCTCCCCAGCGCCTGAGGCCCCTTGCGGCGGCGGCCCTCCCTCTAGCGGGTGGGGGCAGCGGTCTCGGTGAGGAGGCCGAGGCGGTGGGCGAGCGCGGCGGCCTCGCCGCGGCCGGAGACCTCCAGCTTGGCCAGGATGTTGGACACGTGCACGCTGACCGTCTTCGGGGAGATGAAAAGCTCCTCGGCTATCTGGCGGTTGCTGCGGCCTGCCGCGACCAGGGAGAGCACATCCCGCTCCCGGGCGGTCAGCCCCGGTCCGGGTGCGGCCGGCCCGGCCGCACCGCCTCCGGCGGGCCCGCCCGGCCCGGCGGGGCGCAGGGCGAGG
>NZ_WTLH01000224.1 GCF_011421595.1 Streptomyces sp. YIM 98790
CGCCTCCCGCGCGCGCTCAGTAGACGACCTCGCCCACGAGACTCGCCGTTTCCTCCGCCGCCGACAGCGCCAACCCCACATCGTCCGCGGCTACTTCCACACCCGACACGTCCGCTACACGATCATGTAGGCAACCCAATAGTTCCGGCTCAATAACTCACTCATCATTGGATGGTATGGCGTCACGGCGAAATGGAACGACCCTGAAGGGAAATCCCGTCAGGGTATGACTGAGAGAGACTTTGTTCGCGGATTCTTCGCCGGTGGAGTCTCTTTCGGTTTCGCCTCGGAGAAACACCAGAAAATCAAGGGTCCTCCTACCGGGGTGGATGTCTGTATGCGGGCCTAGGTGGGTGTGTCGGAGGCTCGGAGAAACACTGGGTGATTTCCGCAGGGCGAGGTTCCGGATTCGCCCCGAGCGGGGGAAGGCACTTACCCTGAATTACCGGAAGGAATTAGGCCTCTGCTTGGCCTGATTAGCCCTCTGGGGTGATCTGATTTCGTTAGGTATTCGATGATGGTAATCCAGGGCTCGGAAGATTTGGGAGATGTAATTACCGGCCAGAATTCCCGTGGTCGACGACATGTCGGCAATTTGTCACAGCTGCCCGACAGTAACCTGTGCGCTGTCGACGAAAGCGGCCGCTTCGTTTCGACCCGAGAGCAGTGCAGTGGTGGAGAATTCCTGATCTGCGGGCTTTTTCCTTCCTGCGTCTGGCTGCGGTATTTGTCATCCTGACTCCCGTGCCAGCAGTGCTCGGAATACTGTTCCCAGTGCCGCTCAGTGGTTCTTCTGGGCTCTGTCAGGAGCTATGGCATTCGTCGCTGTGCAGGTTCTCTACGCCACCCGACGTCGGCTCCATCGGGTACGTGCCATGTGGCGCGCTGCCAGAGAGCCGATGGGCGTTATCGTGCGGGACGTGCTGCTTCCTGGCGGCGAGAACCCTGCTTGGGTGGTGCTGTTCCCGGCTGATGCTGAGCCGACGACTGTTCGCCAGACAATGGTTGAGGTTCTCACCCCCGTACCTCAGTGCCCGCGCTCGGCGAGGCGCGGTTGTCGGAGTCAGCGGGCGAGGATCATTTGGTGGTGTGCTGGCTAGATGAGGTACCGCTGTGGCTCGTGCAGCCCTCGCAGCCTTTCGACAGCCAGCTGGTTCGGCGAGGCATGAAGCGATGAGAATGGCTGATCGGGGGGCGAGACAGATACCGAGAACGTAAGTGTCATTCGCACCGCGCGGACGCAGAGTCTTGCTATCGCGGTGGTGATCCGCCGTACTCGAAAGGACACCGTCGTGGGAGCTGTGCCCGCTGCCAGGCTGCTGAAGTCGGTGACTACTTCACCGCCGGACTGAACGCGTGCAGTGGTGACTACCGCTCTGGCTGATTGCGGGATGCCGACGGTCATCCCGAGGACCTGATTGCAGCTGTCGAGGCCGGGGCCGTCGTCGGTATGCTTGAAGCCCCGTGCTTCAGGGTGGGTGCAGGGTGAGTAGTGTGGTGGGTGCAACAGAAGGGAAGTTCCGCCGCAACTAATCACCATTAGTTGAATGATGGAATTCGGAGAGGTGTTAATGTTCACTGCAAGAGTGAACTATATTCGATTCGAGGACGCTATATTTTCGGACATTTGGATACCTTGGATCATCACCATCTTTTTTCTCGCAGTATGGTTGTTTACTCGTCGCGGCTCAGGGGCCGATGCTCGGAAGGGTGCGGAAGCTATTCCTGTGGCTGGTCTTACCGGTGCAATTCTGGTCGGGCTGACTTCGATAGGGCTTACGATCCAGGCGCTGAGCAACCATCTCAGCAATTAGAGCTCCGATAAGGGCGCTGCCCCGTAAAACGATCTCTGGGTCGCCTCGGACGCGGCAGGCTGTCGCTCGGCCCTGCCTCCCATCCGGCGAGGGCGAGGTTGTACATCCGGGCGATGCCGAGCATGGCCTGGTGGACGCCGTCGCCTTTGAGGCGGCAGTCGCGGAGGATTTTCCAGGTCTTCATACGGGCGAAGACGTGCTCGACGCGGGCCCGGACCTGCTTGTGGGACTTGTTGTGTTCCTCTTTCCAGGCCTGGAGTGCGCCCTGGCCGTGCTCGCGGCGGTGCGGTGACAAGTCCGGTGCCCTGGTAGCCGCCGTCGGCAATCGTGAGGGTCCTGCCGACGGCGGCCTTGGCGCCGGACTCTTCCCACGCCTTGCAGCCGTTGCGGTTCCCGGCGAGCGGTCGGCCGATCACGACGACCAAGCGTGTGTCAGCGTCGATGACGACTTGGCGGTTGGTGGAGTACCGATAGTTCTTCGACCGCTCGGCGATCGTGTGGTCGCGGGTGGGTACCAGGGTGCCGTCCACGATGAGCACGGGTCCTTGGCGAACCGCTTGCAGGGCTGGAGAGCGAGCATCGGGGTCACCGACCGGATGCGTCAGGACGTGCGCATCGGGATCACCCAGAGCCTGGCCACCGACTGGCCGCCCTACATAGGGCCTGATCAACCGCGGCGCCCTGCGCACCCCAGTAGCCGGGAACCGACCCGTCGGGGAGTGCAGGCCGCCGCACCGAAATCCGGTAGCCGCACGGACTATGGCGCTGCAGAACGTCCTCGGCACCACCTTCCTCGGCCACCGTTCCGGCCATGGCCCTCTGCACCGGGGCAGCGAGTACCTCGAAGAAGACTTAGTGGCGCGCGGGGAGCTCACGGAGGCAGTCCGCGACGCGCTGCGCAACATGGCACTGGAGTGGCGCTACCTTCACCCCGACATCCCGGGCTGACAGTGACCCCTGGCCACAGGAGAAGAACCAGAACAACTGGCCGCCGGTACCCCGCCCACCAGGTGAGCTTTTCGACTGGCCGGGCGGGTTACGGGCTTCCCTGGGTGCCCGGCAGTGTCGGCGGCGCTTGAATTGTGGTTCTGTCGCAGGTCTTGTGGGGCGGTAACTGAGCGTTAGCTGAACAGGATTCGTTTGCGGAGCAGGGGGAGCTTGGCCCGGCCGAACATTTGCCGTTTCAGCATCTTGATCCGGTTCACTGTGCCCTCGACCGGGNGGTTCACTGTGCCCTCGACCGGGCCGGAGCTGTAGGGCAGGGTGAGGCCGACGACGACGGCCTGTTGGTCTTGGCGAAGGCCGGTAACGAAGGAAGTGAGGTCGGGCAGGTCGTCGGCGAGGGCCTTGTCCATCCACGCTTCCAGCCGGTGGCCGTGACGTTCGGCCATCAGCTCGGCGAAGGCACGGACGTGGTGGGCGGTCTTGCTCAGTTCCGGGCAGCGGTCCAGGAGGTTCCTCAGGGCCTGGGCCTGTTCGTCGGTGAGGCGGTCGGGGTGGCCGGCGATCCAGCTGGTCACCTGCCGGACGGACGGGGACCGACGGACCGGCCGGCCGTGCGGGACGGCTTCTCGTAGCTGTCGCACGTAGTGCTTGACCACGCTTTCGCCGCCTGTNCTGGGCCTGTTCGTCGGTGAGGCGGTCGGGGTGGCCGGCGATCCAGCTGGTCACCTGCCGGACGGACGGGGACCGACGGACCGGCCGGCCGTGCGGGACGGCTTCTCGTAGCTGTCGCACGTAGTGCTTGACCACGCTTTCGCCGCCTGTGTAGCCGCGGTCGCGGAGTTCTTCGAACAGGCGGCTGGCGGTGGTGCAGCCTTGGGCCCATCGCTGGTGGAGGTAGGGCTTGTAGGGGTCGAGGATGCTGGAGCGGCCGGTCCACTTGCCGGCCAGTAGTTCGTCGGCGCTGGTCGCGCGCAGGAAGCGGCGGACGGTGTTGCGGGCCAGCCCGAGCCGGCGGGCAATGTCGCGCAGGCTGTGGCCTTTGTGGTGAAGTTCATGGATGGTCTGGTAGCGCTCGCGGGTGCGGTCGCTGATCCGGCCGGACGTGCGCGGTCCTGCGGCCAGGGGCGTCGTGACGAGCGCGGTCTCCACGTCCTGGGCCGCGAGGGCCGGTTGGTCCTCGGGCGGCTCGGGCAGCAGCGCGCGGTGGCGGGTGACGGTCCTCTCGACGGCCTCGACGAGGTTGTCGAACAGGTGCCAGCGGTCCGCGCACTGGATGGCGTCGGGTGCTCCGGTGCGTGCGCCGTCGGCGTAGGCGGTAGCGCGGTCGCGGCAGATGACCTCGACACCGGGGTGGTCGGCCAGCCAGGCGGCAAGGGTGGCGGCCTCACGGTCAGGCAAAACATCGATGGGGTGGTGGGTGTCGATATCGATCAGGATCGTGCCGTAGGTGTGCCCCCTGCGGAAGGCGAAGTCGTCCACTGCGAGCACCTTGGGCGTGGGCTGGTCAGGTTTTCGGGCAGGGCGCGGATGAGCCGCAGCAGGGTGTCCCGCCCGGCGGTCATGCCGAGCAGCCTCGCCAGTCGGGCTCCCGCCCGCCCCGCCAGTGCCAGGGCGATCCTCGCCAGCGCCTCGCGCTGGTGGTCGGTCCGGTGAGCGTAAGGTCTGGTCAGCCCCGCTATCTGCTCCACGAACGTCCGCCTGCAGCATGCCTGATGACCGCAGAGGAAGCGCCGCACCCGCAAGGCCAGCACCACAGGCTGCCCAGAGCTGGGCAGATGCGCGGGATGCCGCTGGTAGGAGCCGTGCACCCGCTCCGACCAGCCGCCACAGCCCGGGCAGCAGGCACCGGACGCCGTACTCCGCGCCGTCACGCAGACCGCCGCCCGGCTCACCTCCACCGACGTGACCGCTAGGTCAGCGATGCCGGGGAACAGCAGTTCCTTCAGCTCGACCGTGATCTCTCCCACGGCCAGTGACGATCACCCGAACGAGCAACAACCCAGGCTGTTTTCGGGCAACCTCCAGACCCACACCCACAAGATCAACAGCTACACGACGTGACGATCCACAAGACCTGCGACAGAACCACGATTCAAGCGCCGCCGACAGACGGGACACCTCCGCTCGCGCGGAGAGGACGCAACCTCGAGCAGGGCCGGCCCGTCAGGCCCACATCGCAGGTGCTGGAACGTCTGGCCGATGTGCTCGGTCTGGACCGCTCCCAGCGTGCCACCCTCTACCTGTACACCTCCGGCACCCTGCCCCTCGTGACCGAGGTCGACGAGCCCGCGGCCCAGGCGCTCCGGGTCCTGCTCGACACCCTCATGCCCCACCCGGCCATCATCACCGGCAGCACCTGGAACATCCTGGGCTACAACCTCGCTGCGGCCGACTGGTTCCCCTGGCTGCAAGACGGGGTCAACTTCATGCGCTGGTTCTTCCTCGATCCCGAGGCCCGCGAGCAGCTCAGCGACTGGCACCGGCACGCCAGCAACATGATCGGCATGCTGCGCATCAGCCATGCGCAGCACCACGACGACCCGCAGTTCGTCGAACTGCTGCAGGAGATCCTCGCCGACCGCGAGCGCCTGGCTCTGTGGCAGCAGGGCCAGCGGGTCCACGAAAACGACAACACCCACCTGCGCCTGCACAGAGCCGGCGGCGAGGAAGTGACCGCGCTGGTGCACGTGCTTGTATCCGGCGAGCAGCCCGACCGTCCGCGTCGTCATCCTCAGCCCATTGCCCGAGGAAGACGCCCAGCCCGCTCCGGGCACCTTCGGCGACCCTGTCATGGTCGCCACGGTCGAGGAAGCCGAGCACCTCGCCGGCCCCGGCGCCGTCCCCCTTCCCGCACTGAGCAGGATGATGGCAGATGACGTGCGCCTGATGCTCTCCACCGACCACCGCGCTGTCCTACGCGCAACACGCCAGCGCAACGGGTGCTGGGCCGTCTCGGAAGTGCCCGCGCTCAGCATCCTGGACGGCCTCCGGCACGCCACGGCCATCCCGGAAGCCCGCCAGGAATACAAGGCCGTGGCCCGCGCAGCGCTGCCGCCCGTGCCCGCCCAGGCTGTGGCCCGCCTGGACTCCCTCCAGGACCAGCACCGCCAAGTGCTCGAGATTCTGACCGAGCTCCGCGGTGAACTCACCGCCGAAAGCCCTCGGACGCCGCCACCTTCGTGAAGCCATGGGAATGGGCCCACCACGGATGCGAGGAACCGCCGGTGTTCCGGCCACGCGGTGATGTGCCCAAGCGATGACGGTAGGGGACCAGCGAGCGGCAAACCACTAGCCAGTGAAGGGGATCGCGATGGCAGCACGGGGTGAAAGAACCACCACAGGCAACGGCTCATCGGTGGAAGGGCTGATGGGGCTGCCGCCCTTGATGCGAGCCTGGCGGGCCGCCGCCGGTCAGCGAATGGGCCTGGGCAAGCCGCTGCCCCAGAAGCAGCTTGCCGACCGCGTGGACGTCAGCGTGCGCTGGATCCGCAATCTCGAATCCGGGCTGCCCGTGCGGCCGACCCCGGAAGTACTCGAACGCCTGGCCGATGTGCTGGGCCTGGACCGTTCCCAGCGTGCCACCTTGTACCTGTACACCTCACGCATCATGCCGCTGGTCACCGAGGTGGAAGACCCGGCCGCCCGGGCACTGCGGATCCTGCTGGACACCCTCATGCCCCATCCGGCCACCATCACCAGCAGCACCTGGGACATCCTCGGCTACAACGCGGCAGCGGCCGACTGGTTCCCGTGGGTGCAGGAGTCCGACGCCAACGTGATGCGCTGGTTCCTTCTCGACTCCGAGGCCCGCGACCAGCTCAGCGACTGGCACCGGCACGCCAGCGACATGATCGGCATGCTCCGCGTCTCCCACGCACAGAATCCCGATGATCCCGAGTTCGCCGCCCTGCTCGAGGAAGTNACAGAATCCCGATGATCCCGAGTTCGCCGCCCTGCTCGAGGAAGTCCTCGCTGACCCCGAATGCCTGCGGATCTGGCAGCAGGAGCAGCGCGTCCACGAGAACGACAACACCCACATGCGGGCCCACCTCCCTGGGCACGGCATGGAGGAGGTCACCGCGCTGGTGCACGTGCTGTACCCGGCCAGCAGCCCCACCACCCGGGTCGTGATCTTCACCCGACTCCCCGACGACACCGACCCCCGCCCAGCACAGAGGAGCCCGAGCCGATCAGTGACCCGGTCAGCGTCGCCACCCCCGAGGAGGCCGCCCGCCTCGCCGGCGCCGGCGCCGTTCCTCTGCCGGAGCTGAGCAAACTCACCCTCGATGACATCCGCCTGACCCTGTCCACCGAACACCGCACCGTCGTACGCGCCACCCCGCAGCGCAACGGACGCTGGGCGGTCTCCGAAGTCCCCGCATTCAGCGTTCTGGTCAATCTCCGGCACGCCGCGGCCATCCCCCAGGCCCGCGCCGAATTCAAAGCGGTCACCCGCGCTGTCCTGCCGGCCGAGCCGGCCGCGGCCGTCGCACGCCTCGATCCCCTGCGTGACCAGTACAGTCACCTTCTGGAGATCCTCACGGAACTGCGTAGGGAACTCACTGCGCAGCAGCCCAGGCCTCCCGCGCCGTAACGAACGCGGGGCGGGAACCGCACACTCCACGTTGACAGATGAGGCTGCCGTCGTCGGAGATGGCGTGTCACCGCGGCGGAACGGATGGTTGCTCCCAGGCGACCGCAACAGCCCCGTCTCATCAAGCCGCCGCAGCTCCGCAGCCCAGGATCCAGGGCATCATCCGGCCCCATTCTCCCTTGTGCCGACGTCACGCCGGCAAGGGCCTGGGGATCGTAAAACGAGGGGTCTGTTCCGTAGTCGGTGGTGACGGAGGGTGTCGTCAGCCCAGGAGGATGCGGTGGCGGAGGAGAGGGAAGCTCGCGCGGCCGTACTCTGGCGTTTGATCAGCTTGGTTTTGTTGTTGACGCCTTCGGTGCCGCCGTTGTGGTGCGGCAGGGTGAGAGCGGCGTCGACTGCGGCGCGGTCCTTCTCGAGGCCCCGGGTGAAGGCATGCAGGTGGGGCAGGTCCGCGGCTGGGCCGGGGTGATCCAGGTGCTCAGCAGGGTGGCATTGCCGTCGGCGGGATCCAGCCGTCGCATCCTGCGCATCGAGCGGACCTGGCCCTGGGCGGCGGCCTTCACCACCAGCTGGAACAGGCTCACCCGGCTTCCGGCCGCCACCTGACGGCTGGCTCACGCCGCGACGAGGATCAGGAAGGAGGATCCGCAGTCTTCGGGCCCGTGGAACCCGGCGCACCCCGCGGCGTCACGCGACGGCCCGCCCTCCGACGCCAGAGGACAATACGGGCGAACGGCCACACCAATCAGCGGTCGAACCCACTGACGAATCGAAGTTATTGATCCGGAACGGTTGAGTTGCCTGCTCGTTGGCAGGGCGTGATCGAGGTTGAGGACGCGCGTCGGCTGCATCCTGCCACGCGGGAGGTAGTGCGGCTGCGGGTGGTGGCCGCGCTGGAATCAGGGCAAGTGCGCACCTACCGGCGGGCGGCCG
>NZ_WTLH01000225.1 GCF_011421595.1 Streptomyces sp. YIM 98790
AGCCCGGCGGCCACCAGCAGCGCGCCGTCCAGCGGATCACCGGCCGCCTCCGCCAGGGCGGCGCCCGGGAGCGCCGCCCCGAGCGCCGCGCGCAGCGGGGCGAGCAGCGGCTCGCCCAGCCGCAGCAGACCGCCGGTCAGCGCCACCCGGGCACCCTCCGCCGGGCAGACGGCCGCGGCGCTCTCCGCGGCATGGCCCGCGGCCTGCCGCAGAATCCCGGCCGCCACCGGATCACCGCCCGCCGCGCTCCGGGCCACCTCCGGGGCGAAGGACGCCAGCACCGCCGGGCGATCGGTGCGCGGGTAGAGACCGGCGGGCAGTTCGTCGGCCGGGCCGAAACGCTCCCGGGCCCGGGCCAGCAGCCCGGCCGAGCCGCCCGCCCTGCCGTCATGGGCGCGCAGCGCCGCCTCCAGCCCGGCCCGGCCGATCCAGGCGCCGCCCCCGCAGTCGCCCAGCAGATGGCCCCAGCCGTCGGCGCGCCGCCAGCGGCGCAGATCGGTGCCCAGGGCGATCAGCCCGGTGCCCGCCGCCACCACGGCGCCGGGCCGTTCGCCGAGCGCCCCGGCGTAGGCGGTGACGGCATCGGCGGCCAGGGCCAGCCGGTGCGTGCCCAGGTGCCCGGCCAGCGCGGCAGGCAGTTCGGCACGCAGCCGGCCGCCGAGCGTGGCCATCCCGGCGGCACCCACGCAGACCGCGGCGACGGGGGCGTCGGACGCCGTGACCGAAGCCCGCAGCCGGTCGGCCGCGGGCAGCAGCAGCCGGAGCAGATGACCGGCGTCGATGCCGTCCGGTCCGGTGCGCACGGGCGGCGCGGTGACCGTCCCGCCGACGCGCTCCGGACGGCCGTCCGCGTCCGTCCGGGCCAGGGCGATGCGCAGCCCGGACCCGCCGGAATCGACTCCCAGCACCCACCACGGCCCGGACCCGGTCACCGCACCAGCCTCCCTGCCCACCGATGCCCCGACGTACCGACGTACCGACGTACCGACGACGCTACCCGGCGCCGGACCCGGCCACGCCCGGCACGCCGCGGGCCCGGCCGGAGACGCGGCGGTCAGGGGCGGGCGGTCAGGGCAGGCGCCAGTCGACCGGGCCCGCGCCCTGTTCGGCGAGCAGCGCGTTGGCCCGGCTGAACGGGCGGGAGCCGAAGAAGCCGCGGTCCGCGGACATCGGCGAGGGATGCGCCGACTCGACCGTGGGCACCGAGCCCAGCAGCGGGCGCAGAGTGCGCGCGTCCCGGCCCCACAGGATCGCCACCAGCGGCTTGCCCCGGGAGGCCAGCGCCCGGATGGCCTGCTCGGTGACCTCCTCCCAGCCCTTGCCCCGGTGCGCGCCGGGACGGCGCGGAGCCGTGGTCAGCGCCCTGTTGAGCAGCAGCACGCCCTGCTCGGTCCAGGGCGTGAGGTCGCCGTTGGAGGGCCTGGGCAGGCCCAGGTCGGTGTGCAGCTCGCGGTAGATGTTCTCCAGGCTGCCCGGCAGCGGGCGGACCTCCGGAGCGACCGAGAAGCTCAGGCCGACGGCGTGCCCCGGGGTGGGATAGGGATCCTGGCCCATGATGAGCACCCGGACGGCGTCGAAGGGCTGCTGGAAGGCGCGCAGGATGTTGGCCCCGGACGGCAGATAGGTGCGCCCGGCGGCAACCTCCTGGCGCAGGAAGTCGCCCATCGCCGCGATCCGTGCGGACACCGGCTCCAGCGCCTTGGCCCAGCCTTCCTCGACGATCTCGTGCAAGGGTCGTGATGCCACGGTCCGTCACCCTACTGGCCGCACCCCGGTCCTGTTCAAACCGGCTGCCGTGCCCGGCCGCCCCGCCGCCCCGGCCGGCGCGGCTCAGGCCACGGGTGCGGCGGCGCGGTCGGTGGCGCCGGCGGTCAGCAGTTCCGTCCAGGCGGCACTGACCGTGTCCAGGGAGAAGGATTCCCGCACCTGGCGGCGGGCCAGGCCGCCGGCCTCCTCCCAGCCGTCCGCCGCCAGCGCGGCGATGGCCCCGGCCATGGCGTCCGGCGACTGGTGGATCCAGCGGCGGTCGTAGATGGCGTCCGCGCCCGGCCACGGCAGCAGCGCCGGAACCGCGCCCGAGGCCATGCCCTCGGCCGGGGCCAGGTGGAAGCTCTCGTCGTCGCTGACCGAGAGCACGAAGCCGATCCGCCGCAGCCAGCTCCCCACGTCCGGTCCGAACTCGTCGAACACCACCGCCCCGTCCAGCAACGGGTCGCGCTGGATCCGGCGCAGCACCGGGGCATAGCTCTCCCGCTCCTCCGGCTTGTTCCAGACCCACCAGTAGTCCCACGGCATCCGGGACTTCACCGACAGCTGCCAGCGCGGATCGCGGGCCCGCAGCGCGGCCAGCACCTCGATCCCGAGGTCGAGCCGCTTGCGCGCCGGGGCAATGCCGATCATGCCGAGCCGGAACCGGGCGTCGGCGGTCTTGGGCCGGTCCAGCTGTTCGGCGTCCACCCAGTTCGGCACCGTGACCAGCTTCTCCGCCGGCCAGCCGGTACGTTCCCGGGCCAGCGCGGTGTAGTGCGGGCTGACGCAGATGACCTGGTCCACCGCGTCGATGTCCACCTGCCGCGGCCAGTCGGCGTACAGCTCGAACCGGTGCAGCCGGACCAGCAGCCGGCTGCCCGGCCGCTTGTGCCTGCTGTACCAGACGGCCGCGGGCCCGCACCACTCCACCAGCACCACATCGGCCCACCGGGCCAGTTCGAGGCTCGCCCGCGGATCGTGCCGGGACAGCGCCGGCCAGGCGTCCACCCGCACCTGGACCCCGGGCAGGGCCCGGATCCGGTCCAGCAGCCGGTCCAGGAACTTCAGATCGTGCCCGGCCACCCCGATGCGCAGCGGCCGGTCCCGGCCGCTCAGCGCGGCCGGCTCCGGCGGGAAGGCCCGGTCCAGCAGGGCCCGCAGACGCCGCGCCGCCCGCTCCAGCGTGAAACCGGAAGCGGCCTCCCGGCACCGCCGCGCGGCCGTGCGGTACAGCTCCGGGGAGCGGACGGCCCCGGCCACGGCCCCGGCCGCGTCCGCCGTCAGGCCCCGGCCGGGCACGAACAGCGGATAGTCGGCGCCGAGCAGCGCCTCGTGCGCGGGGGTGCGGTTGAGCAGCACCGGCAGCCCCAGCATGCCGAACTCCAGGACCTTGGTGGACAGCTCCAGGCTGGCGTCCAGTTCCGGGTGGCGCCAGCCGAGGCCGATGTGGCAGCCGGCGGCGGTGCGCATGGCGTCCAGGCGGCCCATGCCGCCGTGGTGCACCACACCCGGGGCGGTGCGCAGCGCCCACGCCATCCGGTCGTGGTAGCCCGGGTCGTCCGGCACCCGGTGGATCTTGTCGCCCACGGCGTGCAGTTCGGCCCGCACGCCCCGGGCGGCGAGCTCGCCGGGCAGCCGGGTCATCTCCAGGGTGTTCCACTGCGGCGCGAACTTGCCGGTGTAGACCAGCCGTACCGGCTCCCCGGCCGCGTCCCGCGGGCCGGTGGCGGTGCCGGGCTCCGGTTCCGGCACGCTCGGCGGGTACAGCACGCACTTGCCGCAGGCGTCCGGCACCCAGGTCTCCAGGAAGCAGCGCATCTCCTCGGTCTGGCACAGCAGATGACGGGCGGCCCGGGCGATCCGGCCCAGCGCCTCGGCGTCCGCCGGGGTCATCCCGGCCGCCGACTGCGGGATGTCGGTGAGATAGGCCCAGATGCGGCCGTCGAACCGGCCGTCCGCCACCACCCGTTCGACCAGCCGCCGGCCGCGCAGCACCAGCAGGTCGCAGGGGTCCTCCTCGTCCAGCCGGGCCAGCCGGCCGGAGGCCCGGCGGTGCGACAGCGGGCCCTGGTTCGGGGGCGGGCCCTGGAGGACCGTCACGCCGGGCAGCGCGGCGATCGGGTCGGTCAGCCGCCCGGTGCGCACCGGGGCCTTGAGCAGCAGCCGGCTGCGGCACCCGGCAAGCGACAGCGCCTGCATCATGGCCTGGGCCCAGACGGCGGAGCCGTCCAGCAGATTGAGGTCCACGTCCCCGTAGACCAGGGCGTTGGGGGCGGTGTGGGCCGCTCGGTGGGAGGTGGTCATCGCGGTTCCCCTCGGGGGATGGCGTACAGGCGGTAGCCGCGGCGGAACCAGGACCCGGGGTCGCCGCCGGAGAGCAGCAGGGCGGTCCGGGCCAGGGCGGGTTCCAGCGCGGGAACGAAGCAGGGGGCGTCCGGCCACCGGTCCTCGGGGCCGGGACGACCGGCGGGGCCGGCGGGGCCGGCGGGGCCGGCGAAGCCCACGGCGTCGGCGCCGGAGCACTCCTGGGCGCACATCAGGTCCAGCAGATGGCCGGCGTCCCGGTCCACGGTCAGGTCGTGCCAGCCGGCCGCCCAGGGCGCGGTGGGGCCGTCCCCGGCGGCGCGCACCGTGATCCCGGCGGCGGCCAGTTCGGCCAGTTCCTTGCCCGGACCCGGCACCACCACCTCCACGGGGCGGTGCGACTGCGCCAGTACCTGCTTGACCAGCACCGTGACCTCGGCCGCGCCGCCCGGCGCGGCCAGCACCGCGATCCCGCGGGCGGCCAGCGGGTCGGCGGCCCCGGTGACGCCCCCGGCCCGGACCAGCTCGGCCAGCCGGACCCGCACGGCGTGGGAGGCGAAGATCTCCCGCAGCTCCTCCCGCCCCACCGCGGCCGGGTCCAGCCGGCCGGGCGACACCGCGGCCGGCGCGTCGAGCACACCGTCCCAGTCGAAGCGCGACAGCCCCGGGGCCGCGGAAAGGGGGACGTCCCGCCACAGCACGGTGCGGCAGCCCTGCGCACGGGCGGCGGTGAGCGTCTCCTGCAGCCGGCGGTCCAGGCCGGGCGCGGCGCCGGTGCCGCAGCCGGCCCAGGGCCCGGACCCGGCGGCACCGGCCGTGCAGGCGGCGGCCTGCACCACCAGCAGATCGGGCGCGGACATCTCCGCGACCAGCCGGGCGTCGTGCGGCAGCAGCCGGTTGACCACGGCGTCCCCGGCCAGGTCCGCGGCGGTGTCCGGGGTCAGCACCCCGGCGATCACCAGCCGGTCCCGGGGGCCGACGGCGATCGCCCGATGGGCCAGGTGGAGCCGTTCACCGCCGGTGCCGGTGCCGGTGTCCGGCGGCTCCGCGGCGGCGGGCGGCGGGTGCGGCGGCCGGCCGGCGGAGGGACTCCGGCGGCCCCGCCACAGCCCGTACAGCTCCCGGGGCAGTCTCGGCACGCCGCGCACCGGGTCGCGGGCGGCCGAGACCATGCTCTGCCCGACCCGCAGCGAGGTGGAGTGCCGCAGGGCGGCCACCCGGGTCTCCAGCAGCTCGACCCGTTCCCGGGCCCGGCGCAGCGCGGCGGCCAGCCGGTCGCGTTCGCGCCGTACGCCGGCGAGCTGGTCGCGCACCGCTTCGGTCCCGGCCAGGCCCGGGGCCTCCGGCCGGCCGGAGGCGGTGGCGGTCTCCCGGGCGGCCTCCAGGTCGAGCAGCCGGGCGCGCTGCGCCCGGGACACCAGCCCGGCCAGGGCGTGTTCGCCGGCCAGCCGCAGCACCGTCTCCAGCGCCGGCGCGTCCGGCGGGACCGGCGCGCCGGCGGGGTCGCGCAACGGCAGCGGGCGGTCGGTGCGGGCGAACACCGCCGCCGCGCCCGGTCCGGTGTAGTCCAGGGCGGCGGCGGCCAGCACCTGGCAGCGGGCCCGCACCAGGGCCTCCAGCAGGTCCTGGTAGGGCAGTTCGGCGGCCGGCTGCCGGAAGACGGCCAGGCCGCGGGCGCCGGGCCGCATCCGGTCCAGCAGCGTGCGCAGGGCCTCCGGCGGGCCGTCGGGCGGCGGGTGGGGGAGCAGCACCAGCGTGCCCTCGCCCAGTTCCGCGGTGCCGTCGTCGGGACGCAGCGCGATGCTCTCGGGCAGATGCAGGTACGGGCCGAGAGCGGGATCGCCGCCGGTGGCGTCGACCAGCGAGGTGACGCCGTCCAGGCAGGGGTGGAGCAGATCGAGCAGGCGCATCAGCCGCTCCTTGTCAGCACATGGAAGCCGGTACGGGTCCCCGGGAAACCGTAGGGCGCGAACTCGCGGTACCGCATGCCGAGCGGCTCCAGCAGGGCGCGGCAGGCGTCCGCGGCGGGATCGTCCGGGCCGGTGCCGGGCAGCAGCAGGCTGCCGGTGAGCCGGACCAGCCGGGCCAGGCGGGTGACCGGTTCCGCGGCCCGCCGCCCGCTGTCCGCGCCGTCCGCGGTGTGCCCGGTGCCGGGGGTGCCGGCGCCGGGGGTGTGCCCGCACAGCACGAGGTCGTAGAGCCAGGGGGTCTGCCAGGCCGCCGGCGGGGCGGTGAGGCGGCGCACCCGCGCGGTGCCCGCCGCCCCCGGGTCCGGAGCGCCGGGCAGGCCCGTGCCGGCGGGGGCGCCTCCTTCCGGGGGGCACTCCCCCGGCGCGTCCTTCTCCGGCGCGTCCTCCTCCGGTGCGGTCTCGTGCAGCAGGTCGACCCGCAGGCCGCAGCGGGCCAGCCGGCCGGCCAGCGGACGTCCGCCGTCCGGCTCGCGCACCACCTCCAGGACGAACAGCGGGGCCCCGGGCCCGGTCCGTCCGCCGGTGAGCCGCAGCACGGCGCCGAGCCGCAGCGCGTCCAGCGCCTCGGCCTCCGCCTCCGCCGGTTCCGGCGGCAGCGGCACGGGCAGGTCCGCGCGGATGTGCTCCGCCGCCGCAGGTGCCGGTGCGTCAGCCATGGCCGCGGTCCTCCAGCCACCGGGCGATCACCCCGGCGATGCGCGCCCCGGCCCGGCCGTCCCACAGCGGCGGCCGTTCCGGCGCCGCCCGGCCGCCCTTGAGCGCCTTGCGCAGCGCCGGGGCCAGGCCGGCGGGGGTCACCAGCCGGTTGGTCCCGTGGGTGAGGGTGACCGGCCGCTCGGTGTTGGGCCGCAGCGTCAGGCACGGCACGCCGAGCACGGTGGTCTCCTCCTGCACCCCGCCGGAGTCCGTGACCACCGCGGCGGCACCGCGCAGCAGGCCCATGAACTCGACATAGCCCAGCGGCTCCAGCAGCCGGACGCCCGGCACCCGGTCCAGCCCGGCCGCCTGCAGCGCCGCCCGCCCGCGCGGATGCAGCGGGATGACCAGGTCCACCACGGCCGCGGCCTCGCGCAGCGCCCGCACCGCCGCGCCCGCGGCCTCGGCGGAGTCCACATTGGCCGGGCGGTGCAGGGTGACGGCGGCATAGCGCTCCGGCAGCCCGTACGCCGCCCGCACCGCCTGGGGATCGAAGCGCGGCAGATGGGCCGTCAGGGTGTCGATCATGGGGTTGCCCACCAGATGGATACGGTCGGCCGGCACGCCCTCGGCGGCCAGATGGGCGACCGCGTCCGCGCTGGTGGCGAAGAGGAGCCCGGACAGCTGGTCGGTGAGCCGCCGGTTGATCTCCTCCGGCATCGACATGTCGAAACTGCGCAGCCCGGCCTCCACATGGGCGACCGGGATGCCCAGCCGGGCCGCGGTCAGCGCGGCGGCCAGGGTGGAATTGACGTCGCCGTAGACGATCACCAGCGCGGGGGAGCGCTCCGGCAGTTCGTCCTCCAGCGCGGTGAGGAGGGCAGCGGTCTGCCGGGCGTGGCTGCCGGAGCCGACGCCGAGATCCACGTCCGGCTCGGGCAGGCCGAGTTCCCGGAAGAAGATGTGGGACATCCGTTCGTCGTAGTGCTGCCCGGTGTGGACGACGTGCTGCGGCAGCCCGGCCGCGCGCAGCGCGGCGACCACCGGGGCCGCCTTGACGAAGTTGGGCCGGGCGCCCACCACATGGACCAGCGGGCCGGGGCCCGGGGGAGAGGGGTCTGCGGTCTGGAGCACGGTGCCTCCGGTTCGCCGCCCGCCCGGCGGTGCGGGCGGCGGTGACAGGTGGGTGACAGGTAGGTGTTCCGCCCGGCGGGCTGCCGGGCGGGCGTCGTCGTCTCCCGGCGTCCCCCGGGCGGACGCGCCGCCCGGGAGACCCGGCAGCCGCCGGGTTAGCGTGAGCCGGTGCGACGCACCCCCCGCGCTCTGATCCTCGCCGCGTCCGTGGCCCGGCGCCATGTGGGCAACGATCCCGCCCGGGCCGGGCTGCTCGCACTCCGGATGACGCCCGAACGGGTGAAGGTGTCCGCCCACCGGCTGGTTCTGGCCCTCCTGCCGGGGGCCGTGCTGCCCCGGGCGGTGCGGCTGTGGGACACCGGCCGCCGGGAGCGCGCCCTGCGGCTGGCCCTCCGGGCCCCGGCCCGGCCGCGCACCCTGCGGCGGCTGGCCCTGTGGGCCGCGGCCGTGGACCGGCCCGACACCGCC
>NZ_WTLH01000226.1 GCF_011421595.1 Streptomyces sp. YIM 98790
GCGGGCCGGTCCGCCCGGCCGCGGCAGCAGTCCACCGGGCAGACGTCGTGGCCGGGGCCGAGGGCGCCCAGCGCGCAGCGCTCCGGCCGCTCGCCGCGCTCGGTGGCGGCGCGCTCCAGCACCAGGTCGCGCAGCGCGGCCACGAACCGCGGATCGTCCCCCACGGTGGCCGAGCGCACCGCCGGCAGGCCCAGCTTCTCGGCGACCTCCATGGCCTCGGTGTCCAGGTCGTAGAGGACCTCCATGTGGTCGGACACGAAGCCGACCGGGATGATCACCACGGCCTCGGCGCCGCCGGCGTGCAGCTCCCGGAGGTGGTCGCAGACGTCCGGCTCCAGCCAGGGGATCTCCGGGGCGCCGCTGCGCGACTGGTAGACGAGCTGCCAGGGCCGCCGCACCCCGGTGGCCTCCTGCACCGCGCCGGCGATCCACCGCGCTGCGTCCAGGTGCTGGGCCACGTAGGCGCCGCCCGCGCCGTGCGCACTCCCCGGGCCGGTGACATCGGCGGCGGCGGTGGGGATGGAGTGCGTGGTGAAGACCAGCTGTGCCCGCTCCCGCACGGCCTCCGGCAGCCGCTCCAGGGCGGCCAGCACCCCGTCCGCCGTCGGGCGCAGGAAGCCGGGGTGGTTGTAGTAGACGCGCAGCTTGTCCACCCGGGGCGGGGTGAGCCCCTCCTCGGTCAGGGCGGCCAGTGCCCCGGCCAGGTCCTCCCGGTACTGGCGGCAGCCGGAGTAGGAGGAGTAGGCGCTGGTGACCACGGTGAGGATGCGGCGGTACCCGGCCCGGGTCATCTCCCGGAGGGTGTCGGTGACATACGGGGCCCAGTTGCGGTTGCCCCAGTGCACCGGGAGGTCCAGGCCCTGCGCGGCGAAGTCGGACCGCAGCGCGGCCAGCAGCCGGCGGTTCTGCTCGTTGATCGGGCTGACGCCGCCGAAGAGGAAGTAGTGCCGGCCGACCTCTTCCAGCCGTTCGCGCGGGATGCCCCGGCCCCGGGTGACGTTCTCCAGGAACGGCACCACGTCCTCGGGGCCCTCCGGGCCGCCGAAGGAGAGCAGCAGCAGGGCGTCGTACGGGCTCGGGTCGGTGGGGTGGGAGCCGGTCCGTGCGGCCGGCGCCGGATTGTGCGACATGCCGCCATCCTCGCACCGCCCGCTGTCACACCGGGCGGGGGCCGGGTGCGTGGCGCCTATACCGACTTTTTACCTGACGTTCCGTCAAGCGGGCGCGGCCCACTCGGGCGTATGATTCTGTCCCAGTGACGTACCGGAGTCGCACGGCAATCGTTCCGCTTTCGCCGTTTCCGGACAGGTGATCACTCCAACAGGTGAAGAACGACAAGGACCGGACTCCCCGGACGGGCGCCACGAGAAAGGGTGATCCCGGCGGCACCCGCCCCCGGTTGGCCCCAATGGAGTAGTGTGGCGAGTCCTGGCCTCGACCCCCGTCTGCCCTGAAGTGTGCGAAGCAAGCCGCATCGATCACCGAAAGTGGCGAATTGGCTACCCTGCCATAACGGTGAGCGAGGGCCGAGGCTCGACACGCCGGGGTAAGTCGGCAAGGTTGTGGCGAGCTGCACCCGGGCAGGCCACACTCGTCTAGCGGGAGCAGCAACGCACGTGACGTCGGCAGGCACCCGGGAGGTCCTCATGCCCGAATTGCGTGTCGTGGCCGTCAGCAACGACGGCACACGGCTGGTGCTCAAGGGTGCCGACAATGCGGAATACACGCTTCCGATCGACGAGCGGCTGCGCGCCGCCGTGCGCAACGACCGTGCGCGGATGGGCCAGATCGAGGCAGAGTCGATTCTGCGCCCGCGCGACATCCAGGCCCGGATACGAGCCGGGGCCACGGCCGACGAGGTCGCCCAGGCCGCCGGCATCCCGGTGGAGCGGGTCCGCCGCTTCGAGGGGCCGGTGCTGGCCGAGCGGGCCTTCATGGCCGAGCGGGCCCGGAACACCCCGGTACGGCGCCCCGGCGAGACCACCGGTCCGCAGCTCGGCGAGGCCGTGTCCGAGCGGCTGCTGGTGCGCGGCGCGGACCGCGACACGGTGCGCTGGGACTCCTGGCGGCGGGACGACGGCACCTGGGAGGTGCTGCTGGTCTACCGGGTGGCCGGGGAGACGCACTCGGCGAGCTGGTCCTACGACCCGCCGCGGCGGCTGGTGCAGCCGGTGGACGACGAGGCGCGCTCGCTGATCGGTGACACGGACGACACCCCGGACCAGCCGAGCACCCCGTTCGTGCCGCGCATCGCCCGGCTGCCCCGGGANCCCGTTCGTGCCGCGCATCGCCCGGCTGCCCCGGGAGGGCGAGCGGGAGCGGGAGGGTTCCGGGCGGTCGCGCCCGGCCGCCGCCGCGAGCCGCTCCTCCGGTGACGCACCGGTCGGTGACGGCGACTCGCTCACCAGCCTGCTGGAGGCGGTGCCGAACTTCCGCGGCGACCTGGTGGTGCCCGGCCCGCAGTCCGCTCCGGCGGCCGAGGGCCCGGGCTCCGGGGAGCAGCCGGCCGCGGCGGCGCCGGAGCCGGCGGCCGAGCAGCAGCGCCCGGCGGCCAGTGCGGGTTCGGCGTACGCGGACGTGCTGATGCCGCGCTCGGTCGCCGGCCACCGGGACCGGCTGGTCGGCACCACGGACAAGCAGGCCGAGGCGGACGGCGTCCGGCCGGGCCGGCGCGCCGCCGTGCCGAGCTGGGACGAGATCGTCTTCGGCACCCGGCGCAAGAAGAAGGACTGACCTCCGGCAGCCCTCCGCGAGAGCCGTTCGGGAGCGGTTCCTTCCCGGCCCTCGCGGGCGGGAAGGAACCGCTCCGGTCCCGTCCCGGTCCCGGGCGGCGCGCGCCCGGGACCGGTGCGTTCAGCCGGGCTGCGGACCGGTGGCGACGGGACGCGCCGGGTCGGCGCACCACTCGCTCCAGGAACCGGCGTACAGCGCGGCGTCGATGCCCGCCACGGCCAGCGCGAGCACCTGGTGGGCGGCGGAGACGCCGGAGCCGCAGTACACGCCGACCGCCGTGCCCGGCCCGGCGCCCAGCTCCGCGAAGCGGCGGGCCAGCTCCGCCGCCGGGCGGAAGCGGCCGTCCGGCCCGGTGTTCCCGGTGGTCGGCGCGGACACCGCGCCCGGGATGTGCCCGCCCACCGGGTCGATCGGCTCCACCTCGCCCCGGTAGCGCTCGGCCGCGCGGGCGTCCAGCAGCAGGCCGCCGCGGGCCAGCTTGGCGGCGTCCTCCGCGCCGAGCAGCGGCATGGCCCCCGGCGCCGGGCGGAAGTCGCCCGGCGCCGGCTCGGGCACCTCGGTGGTCAGCCCGCCGGTCCAGGCCGCCAGGCCGCCGTCCAGCACCCGCACGTCCCGGTGCCCGGCCCAGCGCAGCAGCCACCAGGCGCGGGCCGCGCCCCAGCCCTGGCCGCCGTCGTAGACCACCACCGGGCGGTCGTGCCGGACGCCCGCCCGGCGCATGGCCGCGCCGAAGACCTCCGGGTCGGGCAGCGGGTGCCGGCCTCCCGGGCCCGGCGGGCCGGCGAGCACGGTCTCCAGGTCGATGTAGACGGCTCCCCTGAGGTGCCCGGCGGCGTACTCGGGACCGCCGGGCGGGCCGCCGAGCTGCCAGCGCACGTCCAGCAGCACCGGCCGCCGTTCCGGCGCCTCCCCGGACGCCGCCAAGTCGCTCAGAAGTTCGGATGCGGAGATGATGGCTGCCATGGGGTCATTGTCCTCCGCGGTTCGGTGGCTTCCGCACACGTCGCGCGGGTTTCCGGCGCGGCCCGGGGTCCCGGAGCGCCGGATGATGCGAGCATCGGCGGCGCACGGCGCGGCGGGCCGCAGGGCCGGGTACCGCCACCCGGGCCCGCGGCACAGCCCGTCCCCGTCCCCGCCTGCGCCCGCGCCCGCATCCGCCGTCGCACGTTCCGAGGAGAGGCAACGATGACCGAGTCCTGGAACCCTCCCGGCCCCGGGGCCCCCTGCTGGGTGAGCCTGCTGGTGCACGACCTGCCCGCGGCCGAGCACTTCTACCGTGAGCTGTTCGGCTGGGAGTACCACGCGGGGCCGGAACAGCTCAGCCCGTATTCCCGGGCCCTGCACCACGGGCACCCGGTCGCCGGGCTTGCCGGGCGCGCCGCCCGGCTGGGCCGCCCGGTGACCTGGCTGCCGTACATCGCCACCGGTGACGCGGACGCCACCTGCGACATGATCCGGGAGTGCGGCGGCACCCTGGCGATCGGCCCGATGGATGTGGAGCACTCCGGCCGGATGGCCATCGCCTCGGACACCGTCGGCGCGGTGTTCGGCGTCTTCCAGCCCGGTGAGCACCCGGGCTGCCCGTTCGCCGCGATGCCCGGGGTGCCGGTGTGGATGGAGCTGATCACCTCGGAGTCCTCGGCGGTGAGCAAGTTCTACGCGGTGGTGTTCGACTACGACCCGCGGCCGGAGTCCCGGCTGCCCTCGCTGGACTACCTGACCCTGTACCACTCCGGGCGGCCGGTCGCGGGCATCCACGGAGTGGGGCCGCGATCGGTGCCGCACGACCGCGGCTCGCACTGGCTGGTCTACTTCTCGGTGTCCGATCTGGACCGGGTGACGGAGCGGGTGACGGAGCTGGGCGGCCGGCTGGCCGGTGAGGTGCGGCCCACGCCGTTCGGCCGGATGGCCCGGATGACCGACCCGGAGGGCACCCCGTTCGCCGTGCTGGAGGAGACGCCGTAGGCCCCGCCCGGACGGGAACGGGAAGGCGGGCGGACGGGGACGCGGGAGGGGGAGGCGGGAACGCCGGTCAGCCCGTGCTGCGCGCGGGCTGCGCGGGGATGCCGGCCGGGCCGCGGTCCACGGGCAGCACGTCCGGGGAGAGCACGGCGGCCCCGGCCGCGGCGGCGGTCAGCCGGCGCCGGTGGTGGCGCCGGCACAGCACCTCGTAGCCGACCCGGGCCGGGGCCCGGCCGTCGCCGCCCCGGTCGTCCCGGTCGCCGTCCCGGCCGCCGGAGTCGCCGACATCGCCCACCACCACCTGGGCGCCCTCGACCACCATCCGGCCGTCCAGGGTGCGGGCGTTGTGCGTGGCCCGGGCGCCGCACCAGCACAGTGCCTCCACCTGGAGGGTCTCCACCCGGTCGGCGAGTTCGATGAGCCGCTGCGAGCCGGGGAACAGCTTGGTGCGGAAGTCGGTGGTGATACCGAAGGCGAAGACGTCGATCCCGAGGTCGTCCACCACCCGGGCCAGCTGGTCCACCTGCCCGGGGGCGAGGAACTGGGCCTCGTCGGCGATCAGGTAGTCGGCCCGGCCGCCGCCGGTGAGGTACTTCACCAGGTACGCGTGGAAGTCGAAATCGTCGCCGGCCTCCACGGCCTCGGTGACCAGCCCGAGGCGGGAGGAGAGCCGTCCCTCCCCCGCCCGGTCGTTGCGGGTGAAGATCAGGCCCTGGAGGCCCCGCGCGGAGCGGTTGTGCTGGATCTGGAGCGCCAGGGTGCTCTTGCCGCAGTCCATCGTTCCGGTGAAGAAGGCGAGTTCGGCCACGCGACAGCTTTCTCGGTCTCTCGGTCTCTGGGGCTCTCGGTGTCTCGGTCGGTCTGGTTCTGTGCGGTCTCGGTCTCCCGGCGTCGCGGCCGGCGGTCAGGTGCGGACCCGGAGCAGCGGGACGAGCTGCTCCGCCGTGGTCATGGAGCCGTGCATGCCGATCAGGGCGGACTCGTTGGGCTCGGTGGTGCTCGCCACGATGGCCGCGTCCCCGGTCATGGCGACCACCACATCACCGATCCGGGGCAGCACCCGCGGCTCCACCACGGGGCCGAACCAGCCCAGCTCGACCGCCTCCTCCCTGGTGGCCACCCAGGCCGCGCCGGCCAGTACCTCGCTCCACACCGCGTGCACATCGGCGGCGGCGCCCGGCACCGCGTAGACGTGACGGGCCCGGCCCTCCCCGCCCAGCAGGGCGACCCCGGCGCGCAGCTCCCAGTCGGTGTCGAAGTCCCAGCGCGCCTCGGGGGTCTGCGGCACGTCCACCATGCCGTGGTCGGCGGTGATGTAGAGCGCCGAGCGCGGCGGGAGCTGCTCGGCCAGGCGCTGTGCCAGGCCGTCCACATGGCGCAGCTGGCCGCGCCATTCGGCCGAGCCGGTGCCGTAGCGGTGGCCGGCGCCGTCCAGCTCCGCGTAGTAGGTGTAGACCAGGGTGCGGCCGTCGGCCGCCAGCCGCCGGGCGGCCAGGTCCATCCGCTCGCCGGCGTCGGTGCGGCCCAGATAGCTGCCGCCGCTCAGCGCGATCCGGGTCAGCGGGGTGTGCTCGAAGCCGGGCGCGGAGACCTGGCTGACCGCCACGCCTGCGGCGTGCGCCCGCTGGAACACGGTCGGATAGGGCTGCCAGAGCTGCGGGTCGGTGTACGGGTCCCAGCGGAGCTGGTTCATCAGGCCGCCGGTGTCCGGGTCCAGCACCCGGTAACCGGCCAGTCCGTGCACGCCGGGCGGCAGGCCGCAGCCGACCGAGGCCAGCGAGGCGGCGGTGGTCGCCGGGAAACCCGCGGTGAGCGGGGCGGCGCCGGGCAGCAGCGAGCTGAGGAAGGGGGCCAGCTCGGTGTGCGCGCGCAGCTGCTCCCAGCCCAGCCCGTCGACGAGGAAGACGCAGACCCGGTCGGCGGGTTCGAGGGCCAGGCCCGCCCCTCCGGCGGCCCCGGCGGCCCCGGCGGCGCCGGAGGGCACGTGGCCGTCGGGCACGCCCATGCCGACGACGACCGCGGGCAGCAGATCGGCGAGGGAACCGCTGCCGTAGCGGGGCACGGGCGCGCCGCGCGGATCGAGCGGCAGGGGCTCCATCGCCCCCGGCTCCGCGGCGGCCGGGTGCGAGCTCACCGGTCGGTCACCGCTGTCGCCTCGGAGAGGGCCTGGGCGAAGGCCAGGGTCTGCCGGACGGTCTCGGGGCCGTCACCGGCCTCGCTGATGCGCAGCGAGATGTCCTCGGCGGTGGTGGAGCCGGTGTAGCCGTGATCGGCGTCGCAGTTGGGGTCGCCGCAGTTGGCCGGTTCCAGGTCGATGCGGGAGAGCGTGCCCCAGCCGATCGTGAGCACCACCTCGTGGGGCAGGGTGCCGGGGGTGTACGCCTCGGGGTTGGCGACCACCCGCCGGAGCATCACCGAGGAGATCCGGGAGAGCTTGACGGACTCGGTGGAGCTGGCCGCGTACGGCGCGGGCGAGGAGCTGTCCGCGGGCTGCTCGTCGGTGTGGCTGGCGATGAAGCGGGTGGGGGTCAGCACCAGCACGGTCACATGGCGCCGGACCTCGTTGTTGTCGAAGGTCGTCTCCTGCTGGACCAGGTAGGACACCACCGTCTCGCGGCCCACGGCCGTCTCCACCGCCTCGGCGACGAGTGCCGGGTAGTAGCCGCTGCGCTCGATGGCCGCACGCAGCCCCTGGGTCGTGGTACCGGTCTTCGCCATGGGCTCCATCCTAAGGGCTGGAGTGGACCCCCAGGCCGGCCTCCGGAGGGTCCGCACAGCCCTTCGAGGCAGCTCCGGCGCCTGGCTCCGCGGATCAGTAGACCGGCATGCGGCGGGGGCCGAGGTCGGCACGGGGCGGCGGCGGGGCGACCCGCACCGTGGCGCCCAGCACGCTGACACCCTGCGGGGCGACCACCACGGGCTCCAGCTCCACGGCGGCGATCGCCGGGTGGTCGTCCACCAGCCGGCCCAGGCGGAGCAGCACCTCCTCCAGGGCCGCGGTGTCCACCGGCTGGGCGCCACGCCAGCCGAACAGCATCGGGGCGGCGCGGATGGCCCGGACCAGCTCGTGCGCGGCCCGGTCGGTGATCGGGAGCAGCTGGTAGGCGACGTCCCCGAGGAGTTCGGAGGCCGGGCCGGCCAGGCCGAAGGAGAGCACGGCACCGATCGCCGGGTCGACGGTGGCCCGGACGACGGTGTCCACGCCGCGCGGGGCCATCCGCTGCACCACCGGGCGCAGCTCGGCGGGGGAGCCGAGCTGGGCGGTGAGCTCCTCGTAGGCGCGGCGGAGTTCCGGCTTGGTGGCCAGGCCGAGCCGGATGCCGCCGAGATCGGAGCGGTGCCGCAGGTGGGGGGCGGTGGTCTTGAGGGCGACCGGGTAGCCGAGCCGGGCGGCGGCGGCCACGGCCGCGGCGGCGTCGGGCGCCGGCAGCGCGGGCAGTACGCCGATGCCGTAGGCGGCCAGCAGCCGCCCGGTCTCCTCCTCCCGCAGCACCGTGCCGCCCTCCGCGCCGCCGCTGCCGCCGGCCTGCGGCG
>NZ_WTLH01000227.1 GCF_011421595.1 Streptomyces sp. YIM 98790
TGGCGGTGGGCGGGCAGACACCGCCCGCGGGCGGCACCGGGGCGGTGGTGAGGCCCGCGGGCGGCACCGGGGCGGTGTCGAGGCCCGCCGGTCTGGCGGCCTGCGCGGCGAGCCGGGCGGTGAGGGCCGCGGGGAGCCAGTCCGGCCGCCTGGCGGGCGGTGCGTCGTCGTCGCCCCAGATGTCGCCCTCCGCGGTCATCTCGCGCAGCGCGGCGGGTGTGGGGCGTCCGGCCGGGGCCTGGGTGAGACAGGCCTCGATGATCCGGCGCGCCGGCTGCGGCACTCCGCCGAGGTCCTTCTCTCCCTGCACGATCCGCAGCATCAGGGTGTGCACGCCCGTGCCCGAGCTGCCGAAGGGGTTGCGGCCGGTGGCGGCGAAGGCGAGCACCGAGCCGAGCGAGAAGATGTCGCTGGCCGGGGTGAGCGTCTCGCCGCGGCACTGTTCGGGGGACATGAAACCCGGCGAGCCGATCACCGCACCGGTACTGGTCAGGGTGACCGTGACCGCCTCCACGGCGCGGGCGATGCCGAAGTCGATCACCCGCGGCCCGTCCGGCGTGACCAGAATGTTCGACGGCTTCAGATCGCGGTGGATCAGCCCTGCGGCGTGAATGTCCGCCAGCGCCCGGCTCAGCGCGTGCGCCAGCGCCGGCAGGCTGCCCGGCGGCAGCGGACCGCCCCCCTCGCCCGCCACCAGCTCATGCAACGACGGGCCCGCAACGTACTCGGTCGCCACCCACGGCATCTCGGCATCCGTGTCACCGTCGAGCACGCGGGCCGTCCACCGCCCGCCCACGCGCTGCGCGGCCTCCACCTCACGCCGGAAACGACGACGGAACGGCGCCTCCTCGGCCAGCTCCGGCAGCACCACCTTCACCGCCACGGGCCGCCCCTCGGGCGAGCGGGCCAGATACACCGAGCCCATCCCGCCCTCACCCAGCCGCCCCAGCAGTTCGTACCGGCCCACCCGTGCGGGGTCCTCCGGTCTGAGTGCCTTCATGGTGGCTCCGCCCCCTTTCCGCTCCTGCGGCATCTCCCGTGCGACGGCCGCTGGTTGATGCACTGCCCCGAGCCCGGCGACGGTTCACCGGCAGGCGGCGATGTTGCCCGGCTGAGGCCGGACAACAGCCGAACCGTGACATGGCGCGCCGTCGCCGCGGGACAGGAGGAACCGCCCGGGGCCGGCGCTACTGCCCGGGCTCCGGGGGCTCCAGGGATTCCAGCGCGGCGGACAGGCTGCGCAGCGCGTCCAGGGCCGCGGCCAGTTCCTCGTCGCCGCCCATGGCGCCGGAGAGCCGGGCGGCGAAGGCGGCATGCCCCGGGCCGATCCGGGCCACGGCCGCCCGGCCCGCCTCGGTGGGAGCCAGCAGCTTGGCCCGCCGGTGGGCGGGGTTGGGCTGGTACGCCGCCCAGCCGTGGGAGACCAGCAGGTCGGCGATGCGCTGCACGCTCTGCCGGGTGATGCCCATGGCCCGGGCGATACCGGCCACCGGCAGCGGGGTGCGCAGCACCGCGCCCAGCACCTGCCACCGGGCGGCGGTCAGGCCGGCCGGGCGGGCCAGCTCCTCCGCCACGGAGAGGAACTGGCCGTTGAGCCGGAAGACGGCCAGCGCGGTGCCGGAGAGCAGCTCCTGCTGACGCCGGGCGGCCGGGTCCGCCGCGCTGCCCCCGCCGTCCCCGCCGGGTGTGCCGGGTGTGCCGGGTGTGCCGGGTGACGTGTTCACGCGGCGACCGCCTGCTGGTGGGCGGCCAGGACCGGGTAGGCGCCGGCGTCCGACGCGGAGAACAGCCGGAACCAGGCGTCCAGCACTTCCGGCGGGAAGACGCCCAGCAGGCCGAAGATCTCCCGGGCGAACGCCTCCGGGTCGGTGGGCCCGGCGGTGATCAGACCGCGGTCGGTCACCGCGTCGGTGTCCCGGTAGTGCGCGCCGCCCGCGTATCCGGCGGCGGCCAGGGCCTGGGGCGCGGCGCCGGTGTGCGCCCGGTCGTCCAGCAGGCCCTCACGGGCCAGGCCGGAGACCGCGCCGCAGATGGCGGCGACCGGGGTGCCGGCCTCGGTGAAGCGCCGGGCCGCCGCGGCGAACGGCACCAGCTCCTCGCCCTGCTCCCAGGCGGCGGCGCCCGGCAGGATCAGCAGCGCGCTGTCCTCGGGGCGCAGCTCGTCCAGCGTGATGTCGGGCAGCAGGCGCAGCCCGGCCATGGTGGTGACCGGGCCGGGGCGGGCGGCGACGGTGACCACGCGGTGGCCGTGGGTGGCCAGGCCGGCGGTGGCGTGGCCCGTCTCCCAGTCGGCCAGGGTGTCGTACACCGCGAGATGCACGGTCCGCCGGGCGGCGGTGTCGGTGCTGCCGGTGGTGGTCATGACGGCCTCCGGTGGGTTCGGAAGAGTGCTCGAAAGCGCTATGACAACATCCTGTCATGATGACAGAATGCTGTCAATGTCGGCCGTGTGAGTAAGGTTGGGTGGCGTGATCCGACGCAGCACCTTGCGGGAACAGCTCGCCGACGCGCTCCGCGAAGAGATCCTCGCCGGACGTCTGGCCCCGGGACGTGAGTTCACCGTCCGCGAGATAGCCGAGCAGTACGGCGTATCGGCCACGCCCGTGCGGGAGGCGCTGCTGGATCTCGCCGCCCAGGGGCTGCTCCACGCCGAGCAGCACCGCGGCTTCCGCATCCGCGAATACACCCTGACGGATTTCCGCCACATGGTGCAGGCGCGGAGCCTGGTCAACGAGGGAGTGCTGCTCTACAACCCGGCCCTGCGGCTGCCGCGCGGCGAACCCGCCGCCCTCACCTCCATCCGCCGCCGGGCCGCCGCCGCCCAGCAGGCCGCCGCATCCGGTGACCTGGACGTACTGATCGGCTACGACCTGCGGTTCTGGCGGGAGGTCACGGCACTGATCGGCAACCCGTACGTCGGTGAGTTCCTGGACCGGCTGCGCATCCAGTGCTGGGCCTATGCCGTGCCCCGGCTGCGCGGCCGTCCCGACCTGCCCCGGCTGCTCTGGGGCCGTCATCCGGAGCTCGCCGAGGCGCTCCAGGAGCGCGACGCGGCCACCGCCGCCGCCCTGCTGCGCGACTTCCGGGAGCACGCTCTCACCCTGGCCGCCGAGATCGAGCGCGAGACCGGCGACGGCGGGCAGCGGGAGACCGGCGCCGCCGGCGCCTGACCGGCGGTACCGGGGCGCGGGGGACCCCGTGCGGTGGGAGCGCCGGCACAACGCTCTACGCTGGGCAGCCCCGGACCCCGCGTGAGGAGAGCCGTTACGTGGCCTGTGACCTGTGGCTGGTGCCCCTCGTCGATGTGCTGTGCCACAATCCCGACAACCCGTTCGCCGAGGAACTCGCCGAATACGACGAGGCGCTGACCGGCGCCGGCCTGCCGCCCGTGCCCGTCCTCGGCTACATGCCCGGGATGTCGGGCGAGGTCGCCCCCGTGGCGGGCTTCGACTACGTCGCCCTGCACCTGCTGCGCCGGGTGCTGCTGCTCCAGGTCAGCGGCCTGCCCGTGACGCCCGCCGAACAACTCGACGGCGACTACCAGCAGTTGCTGGAGATGTTCGAGTCCACCGCGCAGCGCCTGCACCTGGTGTGGCACTACGACCATGCGGGCGCCTACGTCCCGGTCGACTTCCCGGAGCCACTGGTCACCGACAAGCTGCTGGCCGGCGGCGGCCCGCTCGGCTCCAGCCAGGGGCTGCTCCGCGAGCTGCAGACCGTCGCGCCCGCGCTGGGCATCGACCCGTTCAATCCGCCGCCGCCCCCGCCTCCTCCGGCGCGCCCGACCCGGCTCGACGAACCCGCGGCCATGACCGGCGGCGGGGACGACGGCCCCTACGCCCGGGAGCGCCATGTCTGGCTCGGCCTGCACGCCGCCGCCACCCGCAGCCTCGCCCAGGGCTCGATGATCGTCTTCAGCTGAGCCCACCTCAGCCGGGCCCACCTCAGCCGGGCCCACTGCAGCTGAGCCCACTTCAGCCGGGCCCAGGCCGGACGGTCCGCCCGCCGGGGCCGCCGCTCAGCCGCGCGGGCCCTCCGGCGGGCGCTGCCGCGGCATGCTGGCCCGCGACGCCTGCAACGGGAACCGCCCGCCGCGCACCACCTGGCCGCCCTCGGCCCGGGCCACCGCCCCGAGACCGCCGCCGACCAACGGCAGCGGTGCGGTCTGCATCAGCGCGGGCGCGCCGCCCACCCGGGACTCCAGCATCCAGTCCACCGTCTCGGACCGGACCAGGTCGGTGATGTCCTCGGAGAACCGGCGCAGCACGCTCAGGCAGCGCTCGGCCGCCTCACTGGCCGTGCCCTCGGCCGGACCGAGCACCTCCCGCACGCTCTCCGCGGCCCAGTCGTAGCGCAGCGCCTCCAGCCGCCGCTGCACGGCCTGCGCGGTGGCGACATCCCGCATCCAGCCGGAGGTCAGCCCGAAGTAGCGGTCGCAGCCCACGCACAGCGCCGCGCCCAGCAGCGCCAGATAGCCCCAGACGGCAATGCCCTCGCGCGCTGTCCCGGCCAGCTCCAGCATGGGCAGGGCGGCACCCGCGGCCACGCCCAGCGCGGCGCCGAAGCGCAGCAGGCGCGCGCCGCGCCGCTTCCACACCCGGTCGTGCAGATACCAGTCGGCGGCCCGCATGGCCTCCTGCTCGACCCACTGGTAGAGCTGTTCCAGCCGTTCTGCGGGCTCGCCCCAGTCCCCGGCCGGGAAGGGACGGCCGAAGACATCCCCGGCCCGGCCGCCGCGGCCCCTGCGGGGCACGGCGTCGCCGGAACGGCCTCCCCGGACGCTCCGTTCACGGCGCCGCTCGGCGAGCGGTTCGGGACCACCGTCGGGCTGCTTCTCCGGCTGACTCACCAGCTACTCCCTCACTTGCCGACCCTCTTCATACCTCCGAAAGTGCGGACCCGGGGCCGGTTTTCGGCGAAATCCGCTCCATCGAGCGCCCGATCAGGTATAGCGCGCCACCCCACCGCTTCCCAAAACGCCGCCGCCACCCGGGCCACGCCCGCCCCTTCCCGCGCCGGCGCGGGGCGGGTGTCCGCTGGGCGGCCGGGTGGCCGCCGCCGCGGCGGTCGGGGATAGGGTGCTGCGCGTGAAGGTCCTTGTCATCGGCGGCGGAGCCCGCGAACACGCCCTGTGCCACGCCCTGTCCCGCGACCCTCAGGTCACGGCGCTGCACTGCGCCCCCGGCAACGCCGGCATCGCCTCGCTGGCGACCCTGCACCGGGTGGACGCCTCCGACGGTGCCGCCGTGGCCGCGCTGGCCGCCGAGGTGGCGGCCGGGCTGGTGGTCATCGGCCCGGAAGCGCCGCTGGTCGCCGGAGTCGCGGACGCGGTGCGCGCGGCCGGGGTGCCGGTCTTCGGACCCTCCGGGCAGGCCGCCCGGCTGGAGGGCTCCAAGGCGTTCGCCAAGGAGGTCATGGCCGCCGCCGGGGTGCCCACCGCCCGCGCCCACGTCTGCACCACCGAGGCCGAGGCGGCGCAGGCGCTGGACGCCTTCGGCCCGCCCTACGTGGTCAAGGACGACGGGCTGGCCGCCGGCAAGGGCGTGGTGGTCACCGAGGACCGCGAGGCCGCCATGGCGCACGCCCGGGCGTGCGGGCGGGTGGTCGTCGAAGAGTTCCTGGACGGGCCCGAGGTGTCGCTGTTCGCGCTGACCGACGGCACCACCGTGGTCCCGCTCCAGCCCGCGCAGGACTTCAAGCGCGCCCACGACGGCGACACCGGGCCCAACACCGGCGGCATGGGCGCCTACTCGCCGCTGCCCTGGGCCGACCCCAAGCTGGTCGACGAGGTGCAGGCCACCGTGCTCCAGCCCACCGTGGACGAGATGCGCCGCCGCGGCACCCCCTTCTCCGGCCTGCTCTACGCCGGTCTGGCGCTCACCTCGCGCGGCGTGCGGGTGGTGGAGTTCAACGCCCGCTTCGGCGACCCGGAGACCCAGGTGGTGCTGGCCCGGCTGCGCACCCCGCTCGCCGGGCTGCTGCACGCCGCCGCCACCGGCACCCTCGCCGGACTGCCGCCGCTGAGCTGGAGCGACGCGGCCGCGGTCACCGTGGTGATCGCCTCCGAGGGCTACCCGGCCGGGCCGCGCACCGGTGACCCGGTCGAGGGCCTGGAGGAGGTGGCCGCACAGGACGCCCCGGACGCCTATGTGCTGCACGCCGGCACCCGGCTGGACGAGAACGGGCGGGTGGTCAGCGCGGGCGGCCGGGTGCTGTCGGTCACCGCGGTCGGCGACGGCATCGCCCAGGCCCGGGACCGCGCCTACCGGGCGGTCGGCCGCATCCGCCTGGCGGGCTCCCACCACCGCACCGACATCGCCGCCAGGGCCGCGGCCCCGGCCTGAGCCCCCTCGCGGCGGGCTGGCTGCGCCGCCCGTGCCGCTCATGCCGCTCACGCCCGCCGCCCGGTGCGGCCGCCCCGGGGCGCGCGGCGGCTGCGCCGGCCGGGCGGTCCCGACCGGAGCGGCACGGGCGTAATTCCACCGTTTTCCTTCTGCACTTCGCCGAATGCGACCGAAACGCACTGAATCTGCCGCAATCAGCACGCATCCCGCCATGTCCGCCGCTGTCCTCTGCCCAGAGCCCCACCATCGGGTGACGCCTTCCCGGTACCGCTGACGCACAGCCATGCCCCGGCTTAGGGTGCGGCGCGATCGGACCTCCGCGCATTGCGGTGTCGGAGTCCGGTGTCACAGTGGGGGATGAGACGGGGCGTGCACCGGCGCGCGCCCGGTCGCGTACCTCCGAGAAGCGGAGGAGCCGGCCGGTCGGGCCGGCCACAGGACCGGACCGACGGACCGAAGCAGGCCCGCGCCCGGCCGCCCGGATGCCGGGCCGGCCCGGAGCGGCGCCGGGCGGGGACGCGGACGGGAAGCGGAGGCAGGCATGGCGCAGCAGAGGGCCGAACGCTCCGCGCGGGACCATGCGCTGGCCGTTCTGCGGGTGCGGAACGCCGCGGTGGCCGCCGCGCTGCTCCCGGCGGCCGTGGCCGTGGTGGTGCTGACCGCCCAGGCCACCGGCTACCTTCCCGGCGGCTGGACGCCGCTGCGCTGGACGGTCCTGGCCCTGGCCGCCGTGCTGTCCGTCCTCGCGGTGGCGGTCGCGGTGGTGATGGTCCGCGCCCGCCCGCCGGTCACCCCGACCATCGCCGTGCCGGAGGAGGCCGGTCCCGCCCTGCACGGCCTGATACGGGAGCTGGCCGCGCGCCTGGGGGTGCCCCCGCCGGGCGGCATCGCCCTGACCCCCGACTGCGACAGCTGGCTGGAGGAGCCGGCCGCCCGCCGCCGCGTCCCCGTCCGGCGGCTCCGCGCCGGCGCCCGGCACGACGACGGCGAGCCGCCGCCGGCCACCGGGCCGGTGCTGGTCATCGGCTCCCCTTTCCTGTGGTGGATGAGGGTCTCCGAACTCCGCGCCCTGCTCGCGCCGGTGGTGGCCGGCACCGCGCCCTCCGCCCACCCGGACATCGCCGCGGCCCGGCGCTGCGTGCGCGGCCTGGACGCCGCCGCCGCGTCCGGCGGCGGCCCGCGCCGCCCGCTGGCCCGCTTCACCGCACGGCTGGCCCGGCTGATGCTGCGCGCCGCCGCCCGGCACGCCGCCGAGATGGAGCGGGGGGTGGCNCACGGCTGGCCCGGCTGATGCTGCGCGCCGCCGCCCGGCACGCCGCCGAGATGGAGCGGGGGGTGGCCGCCGCCGCCTCGGCGCACGCCCAGCGTTTCGACCCCGGGCCGCGGCCGGCCGTGCAGGAGCAGGTCGGCCTGGCCTACGCGGGCTGGGACCGGCTGCTCACCCGGGTGGCCTCCCCGGCCTGGCGGGCCGGGCGCCGTCCGGTGCTGCTGAACGCCGGCGTGGTGGCGGCGCTCACCGAGCTCTCCCGCCGGGACCGGCTGGCCGAGGGCTTCGCGGACCGGCTCGGCGAGCGGTCCGCCAGCGAGCTGCTCGCCGATCCGGGCGCGGTGGACCGGGAGGTCTCGCTGCTCGCCGCCCGGCTGTTCGCCCCGCCCCCCGGCGGGGAGGAACTGCTGCCGGTGGAGTGGCCGGCCTACCCGGAGGAGGTGGTGGACCGGATGTGGCGGGAACGGGCCGTCCGGCTGGCCGCCGCACTGGGCACCGAGGAGCCGCCCGGGGTGGCGCCCGGCCGCGGTACGGCCACCGCCACCCTCACCGCCCTGCTGCGGCGGCTCGCGGGCAGCGGCGGCGGCAGCGCCGGCGG
>NZ_WTLH01000228.1 GCF_011421595.1 Streptomyces sp. YIM 98790
CGGACGGCAGCGCGGCCGCGACGGCTCCCGCCGCCCCGGCCGCGGCCAGCGCCGCGGACCGCGCCCGGCTGCCCTCGGTCTCCGCGGTCAGCAGCCCCACCGCCAGCTGGGCGTAGCCCGGCGGCGGCAGCTCCACCGGGTGCAGCGGCAGATACAGCGTGAACGTCGATCCGCGCCCCGGCTCGCTGGCCGCGTGGATCTCACCGCCCAGCAGCCGGGCGATCTCCCGGCTGATGGACAGCCCCAGCCCGGTGCCGCCGTACTTGCGGCTGGTGGTGCCGTCGGCCTGCTTGAACGCCTCGAAGATCACCCGCATCTTGCTGGGCGCGATACCGATACCGGTGTCCGTCACCGCGAACGCCACCACCGGCGCGTGCAGGTCCTTGACCGAGCCGGAGTCCAGCATCTGCTGCCGGATGACCGCCGGAACCTCGTCCCCGGCCAGCCGGATCACCAGCTCCACGGAGCCGCTCTCGGTGAACTTCACCGCGTTCGACAGCAGATTCCGCAGCACCTGCAGCAGCCGCTGCTCGTCGGTGTGCAGGGTGGGCGGCAGCTCGGGCGAGACCCGCACCGAGAACTCCAGGTTCTTCTCCGCGGTCAGCGGGCGCACCGACGCCTCGATGTAGTCCACCAGCTGCACCAGCGCGATCCGGGCCGGGCTGACCTCCATCTTCCCGGCCTCCACCTTGGACAGGTCCAGGATGTCGTTGATCAGCTGGAGCAGGTCCGAGCCCGCGCCGTGGATCGTCTCGGCGAACTCCACCTGCTTCGGCGACAGATTGTTCTCGGCGTTGTCCGCCAGCAGCTTGGCCAGGATCAGCAGCGAGTTCAGCGGCGTGCGCAGCTCGTGCGACATGTTCGCCAGGAACTCCGACTTGTACCGCATGGACAGCGCCAGCTGCTCGGCACGCTCCTCCAGCACCTGCCGCGCCTGCTCGATCTCCGAGTTCTTGACCTCGATGTGCCGGTTGGTCTCGGCGAGCTGGTCCGCCTTCTCCTTCAGCTCGGCGTTGGAGGACTGCAGGGCCGCCCGCTGGCTCTCCAGCTCCACCGAGCGCTCCTGGAGCTGCTCGGCCAGCTCCTGCGACTGGGTCAGCAGCCGCTCGGTACGCACATTGACCGCGATGGTGTTGACGCTGGTCGCGATCATCTCCGCCATCTGGCTGAGGAAGTCCCGCTGGATCTGGGTGAACTGCTGGAAGCCCGCCAGTTCCATCACGCCCAGCACGGTGTCCTGGAACAGCACCGGCAGCACGATCACCTCGGCCGGCGGGGCCTCGCCCAGCCCGGAGGAGATCTTCAGATATCCCTCGGGCGCATTGCGCACCAGCACCGTCCGCCGCTCCTGCGCCGCCGTGCCCACCAGGGACTCCCCCGGCCGGAAGCTGGCCGGCATGGTGCCCGCCGCGTAGCCGTACGAGGAGAGCATGCGCAGCTCGTAGGAGCCGTCCCGGCCGGGGCCGGCCACCACGTCGTCGGCCGCGCCCAGCGGCACCGCCAGGAAGAAGGCGCCGTGCTGCGCCAGCACCGCCGGCACCAGCTCGCTCATGATCAGGTCGGCGACCTCCTTCAGGTCGCGCCGCCCCTGCATCAGGTTGGAGATCCGGGCCAGGTTGGACTTGAGCCAGTCCTGTTCCTTGTTGGCCGTGGTGGTGTCCCGCAGGTTCTTGATCATCGTGTTGATGTGTTCCTGCAGCTGGAGGATCTCACCGGACGCCTCGGCGTCGATGGTCACCTCGTGATCGCCGCGGGTCACCGCGGTGGCGACCTTGGCCATGCCGCGCACCTGGCGGGTCAGATTGCCCGCCATCTCGTTCACCGAGTCGGTGAGCTCCTTCCAGGTGCCCGCCACGTCCGGCACCCGGGCCTGGCCGCCGAGCTGCCCCTCGGTGCCCACCTCGCGGGCCACCCGGATGACCTCGTCGGCGAACGACGACAGCTGCTCCACCATCGTGTTGATCGTGGTCTTCAGCCCCAGGATCTCGCCGCGCGCCTCGATGTCGATCTTCTTGGTCAGATCGCCCTTGGCGATGGCGGTGGTGACCTCGGCGATGTTCCGCACCTGGCCGGTCAGGTTGTTCGCCATGCTGTTGACGGATTCGGTCAGGTCCTTCCAGGTGCCGGACACGCCCAGCACCCGCGCCTGCCCGCCGAGCTGGCCCTCGGTGCCCACTTCCCTGGCCACCCGGGTCACCTCCGCCGCGAACGACGACAGGGTGGTCACCATCTTGTTCACCGTGTCGGCAAGCTGCGCCACCTCACCACTGGCCTCGACCGTCACCTTGCGGGTCAGGTCACCGTTGGCCACCGCGGTCGCCACATCCGCGATGTTCCGCACCTGAGTGGTCAGATTGCGGGCCATCAGGTTCACGTTGTCCGTCAGGTTCTTCCAGGTGCCGGAGACCCCGCGCACCTCGGCCTGGCCGCCCAGACGGCCCTCGGTGCCCACCTCGCGGGCCACCCGGCTCACCTGCTCGGCGAACGACGAGAGCTGGTCCACCATGCCGTTCACCGTGGTGACCAGGGCCAGGATCTCGCCCTGCGCGTCCACGGTGATCTTCTTGGTCAGATCACCCTCGGCCACCGCCGTGGTCACCTCGGCGATGTTGCGCACCTGCAGGGTCAGGTTGTTCGCCATGTTGTTCACGGACTCGGTGAGGTCCTTCCAGGTGCCGGAGACCCCCCGGACCTCCGCCTGGCCGCCCAGGCGTCCCTCCGTGCCGACCTCCCGGGCCACCCTGGTGACCTGCTCCGCGAACGAGGAGAGCTGGTCCACCATGGTGTTCAGGGTGTCCTTGAGCTCGAGGATCTCGCCCCGGGCGTCGACCGTGATCCGCTGGCCCAGATCGCCGCGCGCCACCGCGGTCGCCACCTGCGAAATGCCGCGCACCTGGTCGGTCAGGTTGCGCGCCATGCCGTTCACCGAGTTCGTCAGATCCCGCCAGACACCGGCCACGCCGGGCACCAGCGCCTGGCCGCCCAGCCGGCCCTCGGTGCCCACCTCCAGCGCCACCCTGGTCACCTGCTCGGCGAAGGCCGAAAGCTGGCCGACCATGGTGTTGAACGTGTTCTTCAGCTCCAGGATCTCCCCGCGGGCGTCCACGGTGATCTTCTGCGACAGATCGCCGCGCGCCACCGCCGTGGTCACCTGCGAGATGTTCCGCACCTGCTCGGTGAGGTTGCGGGCCATGCCGTTCACCGAGTTGGTCAGGTCCTTCCAGGTGCCGGAGACGCCCTCCACCTGGGCCTGGCCGCCCAGCCGGCCTTCGATGCCCACCTCGGTGGCCACCCGGGTCACCTGCTCGGCGAAGGAGGAGAGCTGCCCCACCATCTTGTTGATGGTGTTCTTCAGCTCCAGCATCTCGCCCTTCACGTCGACGGTGACCTTCTGGGTCAGGTCGCCGTCCGCGACCGCCGTCGTGACCTGGGCGATGTCCCGCACCTGGTCGGTCAGGTTGCGGAACGCGGTGTTCACCGAGTCCGTGAGGTCCTTCCAGGCCCCGGCCACTCCGCGCACCTGCGCCTGGCCGCCCAGCCGGCCCTCGTCGCCGATCTCCCGGGCGACCCGGGTCACCTCCGACTGGAACGACGAGAGCTGGCCCACCATTTTGTTCACGGTGTTCTTCAGCTCCAGCATCTCGCCCTTGACGTCCACCGTGACGGTCTGCGTCAGGTCACCGTTGGCCACCGCCGTGGTCACCTGGGCGATGTCCCGCACCTGATTGGTCAGGTTGCGGAACGCCGTGTTCACCGACTCGTTGAGGTCCTTCCAGGCCCCGGCCACACCCGGCACCTGCGCCTGGCCGCCCAGCCGGCCCTCCGTGCCGACCTCCAGCGCCGCCTGGGTCACCTCGGCCGCGAACGCCGCCAGCGTCTTGGTCNCGTGCCGACCTCCAGCGCCGCCTGGGTCACCTCGGCCGCGAACGCCGCCAGCGTCTTGGTCATGGCGTTGACCGTCTCGGCCAGCTGCGCCACCTCGCCGCGCGCCGAGACCGTGATGGTCTGCGACAGGTCACCCTCGGCGACCGCGGTCGTCACCCGCGAAATCTCCCGGACCTGGGCGGTCAGATTGCTGGCCATCTGGTTGACGTTGTCCGTCAGGTCCTTCCACACCCCGGCCACGTCCGGGACCTGCGCCTGACCGCCGAGCTGCCCGTCCGTTCCCACCTCGCGGGCCACCCGGGTCACCTCGGACTGGAACGACGACAGCTGGTCCACCATCCGGTTCACGGTGTTCTTCAGGCCCAGCATCTCGCCGTCCACATGAACGGTGACCTTCTGCGACAGGTCACCGTTCGCCACCGCCGTGGTGACGTGCGAGATGTCCCGGACCTGCGCGGTCAGCCGGTACACCATGGTGTTGACCGAGTCCGTCAGGTCTTTCCAGGAACCCTGCATACCGCGCAGCCGGGCACTGCCGCCCAGCTTCCCCTCGGTGCCGAATTCGTTCGCCACCCGGGAAATCTCGTCGGTGAACGCGGAAAGCTGGTCCACCAGCCCGTTCACCGTCCGCCCGACCTTCAGGAACTCGCCGCGCAGCGGCCGGTTGGCACCGTTGCGGACCTGGGTGCGCAGATCCATCTTCTGCGACAGATCACCCTCGGCGACCGAGCTGAGCACATGGCCGACCTCGGCCATCGGCCGGGTCAGATCCTCCAGCAGATCATTGGCGTCGTCGACGGCCTTCGCCCAGGCCCCCTCGCACGCCCCCACATCCAGCCGCTCGGTCAGCTTCCCCTCACGGCCCACCACGCGCCGCACCCGGGCCAGCTGTCCGGTCAGATGCAGATTGCGATCCGCGACCTCATTGAATACAGCGGCCAGCTCGGCCATCGGCCCGTCGCCCGCCACCGTCAGCCGCCGCCGGAAATTCCCGTCCCGCATCGCCGCCAGGGCCGAGAGCAGACGGTCCAGAGCCGCGGCGTCGACTTCCACCACGCCGTTGCTCCGCGCCCTGCCCTGACGCGCACGAGTACCGACGCGTGCCACCGCTCCCTCAGCCGCCACTGTTGCCCTCCCGCAGGCTCGGTTCTTCTGCCGGGATCTTCGGTCCAGCATCCCCAGTGTTTCACCCATTCCCAACCGGGCGATAACAGTTCGGCAGCATCGCGCACCGGGCAGTTCCCTTGTGGAGGGAAAAGGCGGGATGCGCCGCCCGCCATGGCCGGGTACCTCAGTAACCTGACCCTGGGCCGTCCGCGAGGAAGCGGACGGCGGACGAGACACCTTCTTGGGGGAGTGACGTGATCACCGCGCGAGCTGCGGCCACCTTTGAGCCGGTCGGGCGTTCCGTCGCGACCGCCCGCGGCTTCGTCCGGGACACTCTCCAGGGCTGGGGCCTGGACGATCTCATCGATGACGCCGTCGTCCTCACCAGCGAACTCGTCACCAACGCGGTCATCCACGCGGGCACCAGCGCCGAGGTGCACTGCCTGCGCGACGCCAAGGGCGTCCGCATCGAGGTCGCCGACCGCCACCCCGAGCGCGGCCTGCCGGTCGCCGACGCCGTGCGCGGCTATGTGGACACCGACAGCGAGGGCGGACGCGGCCTGATGCTGTGCGCCGCGCTCTCCTCCCGCTGGGGCGTGGAGTACACCGCCGTGGACAAGCGGGTCTGGTTCCGGCTGGACGAGCCCGAGCTGCCGGTCGGCACCCGCTCCGCCGGGCCGGTCCTCCCCGTCGAGAAGCTCCCCACCGCCGAGACCCCGCCCCGGGTGGCCGTGATCCAGGTGGACAGCAGCCACACCATCACCGCCTGGAACGACGACGCCCGCCACCTCTTCGGCTACCCCGCGGAGCAGGTCAGCGGCAAGCCGCTGCCCGACCTCGCCGCCTGGCCGCTCACCCCCGGCACCGGAACCGGCATCGCCGAGGCGCTGTCCCTCTCCCGCTGGGAGGGCAGCTACGGGCTGCGCGCCGCCGACGGCCGCATCGTCCCCGTCTACGCCTCCCACCTGCGCATCCGGGACACCAGCGGTGAGCCCTCCACGGTCTGCCTGCTGGTCCCCGAGCACGAGCGGGCCATCCTCCAGGCCGGCGGCAGGCGCCCCGGGCACGGCGGCACACCGCGCGATCCCCTGCAGCGCGGCGCCGCCCCCGACACCCTGGAAGACCTCATCGGCACCCCCGTCCCGGACGATCTGGACGGCCTGCTCCAGCGCACCGTGGAACGCGCCCGGGACATGCTCGACGGCGATGCCGCCTTCCTGCTGCTGGCCACCGACGACGAGACCGAGCTGGAGGTGCGCGCCTCCACCGGCCTGCCCTCCACCCGCCAGCGCTTCGCCCGGGTCCCGGTCGAAACGGGCAGCGGACGCTACGGCTCCGCCCGCATGCCGGCCGTGCACGAGGACGTGGCCGCCGCGCCCGGCGCCGTGCCGCTGCTCAGCGGCACCGGCATGCACGCCGTGGTCACGGTCCCGCTCAAGGTGGAGGGGCGGCTCACCGGCTCCCTCGGCGTCGCCTCGGAGACCCCCGGCCGCTACACGAACGAGGAGGCACTGCGCCTGCAGTTCGCCGCCGACCGGGTCGCACTGGCCGTGGAGTCCGCCCGCCTGACCGAGCTGGAGCGGCTCCGCCGCGGTTCGCTGTCCTTCCTTGTCGAGGCCTCCGAGCTGCTGGCCGGGACGCTGGACCCGCGCCAGACCCTGGCCCTGATGGCCCAGATGTCGGTCCCCACCCTGGCCACCTGGTGCGCCGTCTACACCACCACCGAGCCCGGCACCGAACCGGTCCTGTCCTATGTGCTGCACGAGGACGAGGACCGCATCGACGGCATCCGCCACCTGCTGGAGCGGGTCGCGCCGCCGGACCCGGACGCCAGCCTGGGGGTGCGCACCTGGAACGAGCCCGCCGAGGCCGCGCGCCGCAAGATCCCCCTGCGGTCCTCGCTGCGCAGTCTGACCCTCGGCGACCTCAACGGCATGGGCAGCGGCAACACCGTCATCGGGCAGGCCACGGCCGCGGCGGTGGGCGGCGAAACGGTGATCCTGCCGCTGCTCGCCCGCAACCGCGTCATCGGACTGCTGGTGCTGGGCAAGCCCACCGACGAGCATTTCCGCCAGGAGACCCTGGAGCTGGCCGAGGACCTGTCCCGGCGGGCGGCGCTGGCCCTGGACAACGCCCGCCTCTACAGCGAGCGCACCGCCATCAGCCAGTCGCTGCAGCGCAGCCTGCTGCCGCCGGGCCTGCCGTCCATCGAAGGCGTGGAGGTGGAGGTCGTCTACCAGCCCGCGGGCGAGGGCAACGAGGTCGGCGGCGACTTCTACGACGTCTTCCCGATCCGGGACGGCGTCTACGGCCTGGCCATCGGCGACGTCTGCGGCACCGGTCCGCTCGCCGCCGCGGTCACCGGCCTGGCCCGGCACGCACTGCGCCTGCTCGGCCGGGAGGGCCTGGGCGGCCCGGCCGTACTGGAGCGCCTCAACACGGCGATCCTGGACGAGGGCGCCCGCTCCCGCTTCCTGACCCTGCTCTACGGCGAACTCTCCGCCAAGGCGGACGGCGGCGCCGAGCTGAAGATGGTCTGCGCCGGCCATCCCCTGCCGCTGCGTCTGCGCCAGGACGGCTCGGTGGAGCCGGCCGCCGACCCGCAGCCCCTGCTCGGCGTCATGGATGATCTGCGGCTCCACGAGCAGACGGTGACCCTCGATCCGGGTGATGTCCTGCTGTGCGTCACCGACGGCGTCACCGAACGCCGTGAGGGCACGCGCATGCTGGGCGACGACGGCCTGGCGGAGATTCTCAAGACGTGCACCGGGCTCAACGCCGGCGCGGTGGCGGCGAAGATCAAGCGCGCGGTGGAACGGTTCGCCTCGGCCCCGCTCTCCGACGACATGGCCATCCTGACCCTCCGCGTCCCGGAATGACCCGGAACGGGCCCGCGCCCGTGCAGCACAGTGGAGCGGAGCCGGGGGACAAACGACAAAAAGCCTGGTGGGGCACTCGCTGAGCGAGTGCCCCACCAGGCTTTTCCTGAGCCCCCAAACGGAATCGAACCGTTGACCTTCTCCTTACCATGGAGACGCTCTGCCGACTGAGCTATAGGGGCAGATGTTCGGCGGCGTCCTACTCTCCCACACGGTCCCCCGTGCAGTACCATCGGCGCTGCAAGGCTTAGCTTCCGGGTTCGGAATGTAA
>NZ_WTLH01000229.1 GCF_011421595.1 Streptomyces sp. YIM 98790
CGCATCGCGCCGGCCGAGCCGTCCGGCCGCGACGGCTCCCACCCCAGCAGCCGGTTCAGCCCGATCACGCCGGCGCAGACGGCTCCACCGATCATGGTGCGACGCCCGGGACGGAACCGACGCTCGGGTGATTTGTCGGATGTATCCGATGGCATGACTTACTGATCTCATAGCGCTCCGCCCGCACCCCGCACCGACACCGCCGCCCGGCCGCGCGGCACCCCATCGGCGGACGCGCCCCCTTGACATCCACCCGCCCGAAATCCTTGACTAAGTCAATGAATCCCGGAGAACGCACGCTCCCCGCCGCTCCTCCCACCGCTTCCCCCACGACCGCCGACACCGACACCGCAGTCGAGGCCGTCCGGCGGTTCAACCGCGACTACACCCGGCTCATCGGCGCCCTCGACTACGAGCACCGGCTCGGCACCCCCCACTCGCTCCCCGAGGCCCGCGTGCTCTACGAGCTCTCCCGGCAGGAACGCACCGCCGTGGGCGAACTGCGCCGCGCACTGGACATGGACGCCGGCCAGCTCAGCCGCCTGCTCACCGCCGCCGAGACGGCCGGGCTGCTGGAGCGCGAGCGCGACCCGGCCGACTCCCGCCGCCAGCTGGCCCGGCTCACCGGCACCGGCCGCGAGGCCGCCGCCCTGCTGGACGCCCGCTCCCGCGCCTCGGTCGGCGCCCTGGTCGCCAGGCTCTCCCCCGCCGGGCTGGACCGCCTGCTGAACGCCCTGCGCACGGTCCGCCGCCTGCTGATGCCCGGTCCCGCCCACCGGCCGCGGCTCCGCCTGCGGGCCCCCGCCCCCGGCGACCTCGGCTGGGTCGTCCAGCGCCACGGCGCCCTCTACGCCGCCGAGTACGGCTGGAACGAAGCCTTCGAAGCCCTGGTCGCCGGGGTCGTCGCCGAGTACGCCCGGGAGCACGACCCGGCCCGCGAGGCGGCCTGGATCGNACCCGGCCCGCGAGGCGGCCTGGATCGCCGAGGCCGACGGCGAACCCGTCGGCTGCGTCTTCTGCGTCACCGACCGCGACGCCGGACCGGACACCGCCCGCCTCCGCCTGCTGCTGGTGGAACCCGACGCCCGCGGCCTGGGCGTGGGCGCCGCCCTGGTCCGCCGCTGCCTGGACTTCGCCCGCGCCGCCGGCTACCGCCGCATGGTGCTGTGGACCAACGACGTGCTCTCCGCGGCCCGCCGCATCTACGAGCGCGAAGGCTTCCGCCTGGTCGCCTCCCGCCCCCACACCCTCTTCGGCCCCCAGGAAACCGGCCAGGACTGGGAACTGGACCTCTGACGTGCTCCCCGGCCGGATCCGGCGGGGCGGCGACCGGGCGCCGCACTCCGGTGGCTACGATGCTCGCCGCCCCTCCAGCCCCGTCCCGGAAGGCACATGCCGGTGGATGCCCTGTCGCTCCTGTCCGCCGTGGTGGCCGTGGCCGGAGCTTCCGCAGCGGCCGTACTGGGCTACTGGACGCAGCGGCGGCTGCGGGCCGTCGAGCAGCGCGACCTGATGGAGACCTATGGAGCCTCCCTGGCCTGGGCCGCCTTCGACCTCCAGAGCAGGTTGTACAACATCCTGCACGGCCAGGAGGTGGACCGGGCTCCCGGCCCGCACCGGGGATTCATCACGGCGTTCCTGAAGGAGGGCACCGAGGAGGAGCGCGAGTACGTGCGGCGCAGCACCGCCTTCGTGCTCGCCGAATACCTCGGCTGGGTGGAGATCCTCCGCCGGGACGTGCAGTTCCTCGACCTCGGCCGGTCCCGTACCAACCAGCGCATCGTCACCGTCGTCTCGCAGGCGGCCTCGGCGCTCAACAAGGCCGCACCGGGCCGCGCCTTCCGTCTCTTCCGGGCACAGCAGCGGGCGATCGGCGAGCTGATGATCCACCCCGAAGGAGAACCGGGGCGCCGCAGGTGCCTCGGCTATGCGGAGTTCTCCGCACGGCTCGACACCGACGATGCCTTCCGCCGCTGGTTCGCGCCCGTGCTCAAGGACATAGACGGGCTGGCCGAGGACACCGCCCCGGCCGCTCCCCGGCTGGCGGAACTCCAGCAGACGCTCATAGCCCTGATCGATCTGCTGGACCCGAAGGCCGCGCGTTTCCCGCAGTTCCGCTCGGCCTTCGGCTGACGCCGCTCACCCCTTGGCGAGGTTCACGAACGCCCGCCAGGCACGGCGGGACACCACCAGCCGCGCCCCCTCCGCCCGCTTGCTGTCCCGCACCGGCACCACGCCGGGAACGTCCTCCCGGACTTCCAGGCAGTCCCCGCCGTTCTGTCCGCTGTAACTGCTCTTACGCCACATGATGACTGCTCCACTCGGTCATGTGCTGCTTGATAAGAGTTGCCGATTCATCCGGCGGGAGAGCTACCGCCCTGAGCAGATCATAGGTGTGCTCCGCTGCGGCAACTTCCCGTGGATCAACCGCCATCCGACCCTTCAGGTAGCCGTCGATGTGCAGGGCATCCTCCCGATCCGGCAGCCGGAACAGCGTGAAGTTGCCATCCAGATTCGGGTGCCGAGCTGTGCTGCGCGGAACGATCTGGATCACGATGCGCGGCTGCTGCCCGCGTTCCAGCAGACGGGCCAGCTGTGCCGCTGTGATCTCCGGACGGCCCACCAGCCGCATCAGCGCGAACTCGTCAATGATGAACCAGCACTGCGGCGGCGGGTCCTTCTCGAACACTTCCTGGCGGGTCATCCGTCCAGCCACCAACTCGGTCAGGTTGTCCGGACGGACCGTGCTGTACAGCTCCCGCGCGTATTCCTCCGTCTGCAACAGGCCCGGCACCACGTGGCCGACGTACGACTGGATGGCAACCGCCTCCCGCTCCATTTCCACGAACGGCAGGAACCAGTCGGGGTAGGCGTAGGTGCTGATGAGCGGGCAGAGGCGCTCGAAGGTGCCACGGGTGCCCAGGGCCCGGTCCAGTGCCCGGGCGACCTCGATGCTCGGTACCCGTTCCGCTCCCTCCAGGCGGGCGAGCAGCGACTGGCTGATGTTCGCCTTCGCCGCGAGTTCGCGCTGCGTCAGCTTCTCGGCTGTGCGCAACTCCCTGATCTCACGGGCGAAGAACTCCAGAAGGCTGGGCGGCGGCTTGGCGGTCTCTTCGGTCATACGTGCTGTTCCCGGGGCGAGTTGATGTCACTTCATCGGCATCAACGAAAAGGGTGTCCGAAAGCCACCCCACGGCGATGTCATGGATACAGCGGGTGAATACCCGGGCACCTGAGGCGCCAATCGCCACAGAGGAAGACACCTATGACCGACAACGGCCCGGCCCCGGCCTTCTCCGGAGGGTGACGTGGGCGCCTGCCACCACACCGGAGCGCTGGTCACCGATCCACGGACCGGCGACCGGCACTGCGGTGACTGCGACGCCCGGATCTACGCGGCCCGCGCCACCGGCCGATACCCGAGAGGAACAGCGATGCGCGACAACCCCGGTACGACCGTCCGGACGACTCCGGCCCTGCTGTGGCTGACCGGCCGGGAGGATCTGCTCGCCACCGCCTGGCGGGAGTTCACCGGAGCGCTCGGCGCCCGCCGGGAGGTGTCCATGACCTGCTACGAATACCCGGCCCGGCAGTTGTCCCTGGCCGGATACCGGGTCATCAGGATCCAGCTCGACGACCCGTGCTACGTCCGCGAAACCGTGGCCGACCCCGAAGACGGCCGCTGGACCGACCACACCGGCCAGGAGTGCACCACGACCGAGGTCGTGCGCACGGCTCTGGCACTGATCACGAAGCCGTGACGGTATGCCACCATTCCACTCTCTACAGTGACACCCCGATCTCGCTTTGTGCTACATTCGCACACATGGAGATCGGGGTGCGTGTTTCCGAGGCCAGGGCGGAACGCGGAGTCACTCAGGCTCAGCTTGCCGCCGCCATTGGCATGGACCGCACGGCACTGGCGAAGATCGAAACGGGCAACCGCCGGGTGACGGCTGTGGAGCTCGTGGCGATCGCGCGCGAGCTGGGACGCCGTGTGGAGTGGTTCGTCGACGAGGCCACTCCCGCGCTCACCTCCTACCGCGGCGCCCAGCCGGAGGTGGCCGCGCAGGCCATCGACCTCGAACTCGACTCACTGATCCGAGACGCGGAGTTCGTCACCTCCCACTGTCCGGAACTGGTCGAGGGACAGCCGGAACCTCTGCCGCGCCCGAGCACGGCTGAGGAGGCGGAGAAGCTGGCGTCCACCGCACGCCGGCTCCTCGGCCTGGCTCCCGAGCAACCGGCCCACGACCTCTCGCGGCTGGCTGCCCGGGTGGGACTGCTGGTCTTTGCCAGGGACCTCGGGAACGGCGCGGATGCCGGCACGGTGCTGCTGAGGCGTGGTGGCGTCGCGCTGATCAACTCGCACTGGCTGGTCGGACGGCGCCGCCTCGCCGCTGCCCACGAACTGGGTCACTTCCTCATCGCCGATCCGGTCACCTTGGACTGGCGGGTCGCCTCGGCGGAGACCGGGGACCTGGAATCCCGGCTGGACCGCTTCGCGCGCGCCATGCTGCTGCCCGGCGGAGACCTCCGGAACCGCTGGACGGAGTGGCTGTCCCTCCCGGACGAGACATGGCGCGACGCCGCGGTACGAGCCGCCAGCCACTTTGGAACGGACATGGCAACCCTGGCACGCAGGCTTCTCGAACTCGACCTGGTGGACGGGAGAGGCGCGGACGACATCCGCCGTGTCAGGACGAAGCAGGCAGACATCGTGGAGAAGAATCTCGTCGTCCGGGACGAACTGGACCGCGTATCGCTGCCGCGCCCCTACGAGGCAGCCGTGCTGAAGCTCTATCGCCGCGAGGTGATCACCGCCGACCGCGCTCTCGGGCTGCTCCGCGGCAGTTTCGACCGTGATTCCCTCCCCGATCTGCCCCCCGCGCCGGAGGCGGAGATCTGGGAAGTGACGTCGTGACCGAACCGCAGAAGGCTTACGTGCTGGACACCGGCCCGCTGAGCCATTTCGCACGGGCCCAGTGGCTTGGGGTTCTCAAGATCGTCCTGAAGGACCACCGCGTACTGATTCCCGACGTGGTCGCGCAGGAGCTGCGCAACGGAGCCGAACAGCACCACCACCTGCGCTGCGTACTCGATGCCGACTGGATTGAAACGGTTGCTCTCGAAACTCCCGCACAGTTAGCGGCGTTTGCCCACTACGAGCGTCATCTGGTCGGCGCGGACGGGCGCAACGTCGGTGAGTGCGGGGTCCTCGCGCTCGCGGAAACCCTGCCGTCTGCCGTCGCGGTCGTCGACGACCGGGTGGCCAAGGAGGCGGCCCGAGGCCGGCCCGTCACGCTGCGCCGTACCCTGGCCCTGCTGTGCGACGCGATTCACATCGGGCTTCTCACGGTACCGCTGGTTTCCGCGCTGGCAGACGACCTGATCGCGGGTAAGTACCGTCTTCCCTTCCCACCCGGTGGCTTCGCCGAATGGTGCGCCAGGGAAGGGCTTTTCTGACCCGGACCGGTCCAGCCGGGCAGGGGCCCGCGGCTGACCCTGCGCTGCCGCCCTGCGATCGGGTGCCCGGCCGTAGCCGCGCACCCGATGGGCCGAGGGCCGGGCGCGCGCCCGGTCCGGGGGCCGGTTCAGCGGTTGAGGGCGGTTTCGGCGGCGGAGAGGATGTCGGTGACGCGGGCGGCGAAGCGGGCGTCGCAGGGGTGTGGTTCGCCGGTTTCGGCGGCGGTGACCAGGGCGTCGATGGCGCGGCGGTAGGCCGCCGGGACCTCGTCCTCCTCGCGGGACGGGAGGGTGGAGATCCCCTCGACGCCGTGCAGCTCGGCGGCGACCGTGGAGGCGGCCGGGGGCATGGTGTGGCTGACGGTGAGCGTGCTGGTGGCGCCGGTGGTGTGGCGCAGCAGCAGGTGGACGGTGTCGCCGCGCCCGGGAAGGGCGCGCAGGTCGGCGGCGAGGTCGGGGATGTCGCCGAGGACGGGGAGCAGCACGGACAGCGCGTGCGGGCCGACGTCCCACAGGGCGCCCTTCTCGCGTCGCCAGGGGGAGGCCGCGTAGGGGCTCTCGGAGCCGCCGAAGATGGAGGAGAGCCATTCGGCCCGGCCGGTGTGCCAGCCGCCCGCGACGGCCTGGCGGTCGATCCAGGCGGAGGAGGCGGCGGCGAAGCGGAGGGTGAAGAAGACGACGGAGGCGACCTGGGCCTCGGCGACCGCGTCGACGACTTCGCGGGCGCCGGAGGGGGTGGTGGCCAGGGGCTTGTCGAGGAGCAGGTGGCGGCCGGCCCGGGCGGCGCGGACGGCGAGCGGGGCCTGGATGTCCGGCGGGAGGGCGACGGCCACCGCATCGCAGTCGGCGAAGAGCGCGTCGGGGTCGTCGTAGGGGCGGGTGGACAGGTCGGCGGCGAGTCCGGCGGCGGCCTCGGGGCGGCGGCCCCACACCCCCACCAGTTCCGCGTCCGGGTGGGCGGCCAGGGCCGGGCCGTGGATCATCCGGGCCCAGGGGCCGGTACCGAGCAGGCCGAAGCGCATGACGTTCTCCTCACCGAGGGGCCGCAAGACGCGCGAGCCCTCAGTTCACATGTGATTAACAGATGAGCAATCGTAAGGAAATCGCTGGTGGCGACCCTGACGGCAGCGTAACCGCAGCGCGAGGATTCCTTCGGAGGAGCACACCCGTGAGCTACAAGGCCGAGTACATCTGGATCGACGGCACATCGCCCACCGCGAAGCTGCGCTCCAAGACCAAGATCCTCGCCGACGGCGCCGAGCCTCCGGTCTGGGGCTTCGACGGCTCCAGCACCAACCAGGCCGAGGGCCACGCCTCCGACTGCGTGCTCAAGCCGGTGGCCACGTTCAAGGACCCGATCCGCGGCGGCGGCAACCTGCTGGTGCTGTGCGAGGTCTACAACACCGACGACACGCCGCACGCCTCCAACACCCGGGCCCGGCTGCGCCCGGTGGCGGAACGTTTCGCCGCACAGCAGCCGATCTTCGGCATCGAGCAGGAATACACCTTCTTTGTAGGCAATCGCCCGCTCGGCTTCCCGGAGAACGGCTTCCCGGCCCCGCAGGGCGGCTACTACTGCGGCGTCGGCGACGACGAGATCCACGGCCGCGACATCGTCGAGGCCCACCTGGACAACTGCCTGGCCGCCGGGATCAGCGTCTCCGGCATCAACGCCGAGGTCATGCCCGGCCAGTGGGAGTTCCAGGTCGGCCCGCTCTCCCCGCTGGAGGTCGCCGACCAGCTGTGGGTGGCCCGGTGGCTGCTCTACCGCACCGCCGAGGACTTCGGCGTCTCCGCCACCCTCAGCCCCAAGCCGGTCAAGGGCGACTGGAACGGCGCCGGCGCCCACACGAACTTCTCCACCAAGGCGATGCGGGAGAACTACGACGCGATCATCACGGCCTGCGAGTCGCTCGGCAAGGAGGGCAAGCCGCTGGAGCACGTGAAGAACTACGGCGCGGGTGTCGAGGACCGGCTCACCGGCCTGCACGAGACCGCCCCCTGGGACAGGTACAGCTACGGCGTCTCCGACCGCGGCGCCTCGGTCCGCATCCCGTGGCAGGTGGAACGGGACAAGAAGGGCTACATCGAGGACCGCCGGCCGAACGCCAACTGCGACCCGTACACCGTCACCCGGGTGATGGTGGACACGGTCTGCTCCGAGCTGGAGACGGCCGGCCTCGTCTGAACTCCTCCCCGCCGAGGCACATCCCCGCGCCGTCGCCCGGTGCCGGGGGTGGGGCCCGCTCCGGACGTCTCCCCGGCCGCGTTCCGCAGCTCGGCGCGGTTCCGGGGAGACACCCCAAGGCGCCTGCCGGGCAACCGGCAGGCGCCTTCGGTGCGGCCGGGGCCCGTCCGGGTCCGTTCCCGGTGTACCCAGGTACACCCGCGGCCGGGGGCCCGGGCGGCGTGACCGCCGCTCCGCCCGCCCGGCAGACTGACCACCGTCGGCAGGGACGACGTGGAGGACAGGCGATGAACGACACCGGCGGCCGGATACCGCCCGGCCGGGCCACCGGCCCCGGAGGGCAGCGCTTCGCACCCGGCGGGCAGGCCCCCGGCCGCCCCGGCGCCGGCCCGGCACACCGGCCGGGCCCCGCCGGAGCGGACGCCGGACACCCCGGGGGCACCGGAGGG
>NZ_WTLH01000023.1 GCF_011421595.1 Streptomyces sp. YIM 98790
CGGGTTCCTAAGTGCGACGGGATGGCTTCGCTCAGCGCACCTTCGCCAGCCCGACGCGGGAACACCATCGGTGTCGGCTGGCAGCAATGCGGACAGACCATGCAAGGATAGGACAGACCAGCGGACCGGGTCATGACTTTGTCCACGTATGGGCGCCGAGGGCCCGACTCCGGAACGTCTCAGGGGACCCAGAGTGAGATTTGATAGGGCAGTGATGATCGCGGTGGACCGACAATGCAAATTGGTCGTTCCGAGCTACCAGGGTAGCGGTTCACGGTCGTTGAAGAGTTGGCCGGTGGGTCCGTCGTCGGGGAGGGTGGCCAGCCAGATCGGGGCGGTTCACTCTACCAGCCACAACGCTTAAGTCACTGGTATTGAGGCTAGGGCGGGCAGTTTTCGTCGACCGAGGCGCTCTACCAGGACGGTGTGACAATCGAGGGGCGACCGGGATCAGTTTTCGCCGCGTTCCCGATGCTGTCGGAGCCGCTTGTCATCCGCCCCGCTTCCTGCACCCGCAGTGTCGGCGGCGGCCAGCCAGTTCAGGGCCCTCGCCGTAACTATGCCCGCACATGGCTGGATTACGCCCACACGACCATCGGGAAACCGTCCCAGCCTCAACCTTGGCGGTGTCACAAGGCACCAACGGGGAGGGTTACGACGTGGACGCTCTCACGACGGCTGTGCGCACGCTTTTGGAGGATCCGGACGCATCTGTGGAAGTGGAGGTGTCGACGCCGGAGGAAGCGGCGCGCGCCGTCCGGCTCTTCAATCAGGGACTGCGTAGCGGTCGCGGGGTCCACCGCAGGATGGCTGAGGGCGCTTTGCGCGGCGCCGAGACGCTCTCGACGGACCGCCTGCAGGTCCTCTCCGAGTTCGTCCAGAACTCCGATGACGCGGGAGCCGGCCAGTTGCGCGTCCTGCTTCGGTCCGACGACATGCTGGTCGCCCACGACGGAGCCGGCCTGTGTCTGGCCGATGTACTCCCGCTCGGCATGCGCTGGCTCACCGGCAAGACCGCTGACGCCGCGGCCACCGGCCGGTTCGGCATCGGACTGTCCACGCTGAGGGCCCTCTCGACGGTGTGGGAGGTGCACTGCCACCCGTTCCACGTGCGCTTCTGCGGAACCGACCTCGAGCCCGCGCCGCCGCCCAATTTCCCCGACGAGATTTCCGGTCCCGAGTGGACCGTCTTCCGTATCCCACTGGCCCCCGGAAAGCTGACCGCGGCCCGGCTCTTCGAATGGTTCGACGACTGGAACGACGCTTCCCTGCTCTTCCTGTGCCATCTCCGCGATCTGGAGGTGACGGCCGGCGAGCACAGCGCCAGACTGACCCTGGCCTGGACTGACGTGGCACGGCATCGGCTAACGGTCCAGGGCATCGAGCATGAGGTGAGAGTGCGGCACGCCCGGACGACCGACGAAGCGGTGTGGCGTGTGTACACGGCGCAGGTGGAACCGCAACCGGAATGGGAACGGAGCCACAAGGCACTGGGCCCGGTCGTGCCCGTGGGTATCGCGCTCCCCCTGGGGGGCGAGGTGTCCGGCAGTGTCCATGCCGGCCTGCCTGTCGCCCCGTTGGACGTGGCAGCCCGCGTCCATACCCAGTTCGACCCCGTCGCCAGCCGCGAAGGGTTGGCCGACAGCCGCCTCAACGCACAGCTCGTCCCCGTGATTGCCGACCTATGGGAAACCGCCGTACGCGACGTCCTGGAGAGGGTGGATCACACGGCGTGGCACCTTGTTCCGCTTCCCCGCCCGCCGGGCTCCGCACCGGCGCACCTGCTCCAGGACCGGATCCGCACCGAGCTGCTCACGCGCGCCCGGCAGTCACTCGCTGCCGACCTGGTCCTGCCGGTCGCGGGGGGTGGGCCTGCGGTCCCGCTGTCCGACTTCGCGGTCGAGGAGGCCACGCTGTCGGGGGTCCTCGACGACACCGACATCGCACGGCTGTGCGAAGCCCGATACGCCCTGCCTGCCGCCGTCCGCGACAGCGGCGGCCGCTGGCGGAACGTCCTTGCGGACTGGCGTGCGGCGGGTGCCGCGTCCCTGCGCGCAGAGGTGCGGCTCATGGATGCCCTCGTCTTGTTCTCCGACGACGAGTGGCAGGACGTCACGCGGTTCGTACGGCTTACCGCAGTCGCCCTCGAGGCTGGCCACGAGTACGCGCTGGCCGCCCGGACGTGCCTGGTCACCGCCGACGGGCGCCGCCTTCGGCCACAGCCCGTGGAGAACGCGTTTGCGGACGCGTCCGGCGGGGCCAGCGGCCCCCTGGATGTGCTGGGCGTGGTTCTGGACCTGCATCCCGCCTACGCGGAGGACAACGTCCGGGCGAAGAGCGTCATCGCCTGGCTGCGTCGCCGGGACTGTCTGGTGCGCCGCAACGACACGGCAGCCGTACTGCGGATCGTCTCCCGGCTCGGACAAGCCGGGAGACGACTTACCGACGGCGACGAGGCGACGGAGGCCGCCCGGCTCGTAGCCCTGCAGCAGGCGCTCAGCGAGCTGCCCAAGAAGCAGCGCGACCGGCTCGGTCCGGGCATCGGACGGGCCGTTCTCCTCAACGGCTTCACCTACGACAAGGACGGGACCGAACAGGCCCGCCGCGTGCAGCCCGGCGCCGCCTATCTCCCTCAGTCGCTGGAGAGCGCCGACGGGGACCGGTTCGAGGTCGCGGCACGCAGGACACCCAGTCTCATCTGGGTGCGCCGCTCCTACGCGCGATCACTGCTCCCCGCCGCCCGGGCAGGCGGTCTAAGCGGAACGGCCTTCCTCCGGCTGCTGGGCGTGGCGGGCGCTCCACGGCTCACTCCGGTGCGCGAGCTGTACAACCCGTGGGACACCAAGACGTACCCGGGAGACTCCCGTCTCGGCCTCGCGCAGAACTGCAGGTGGTCCGTCACAGGCCGGCGGTCGGAGATGGCGGCCAAGGGAGCCGACCACACCCTGGACGATCTGACCGGCGACGACCTCTTCGCCGTGGTCGAGAACATCGTCGCTGAGAAGGACGTAGACGAGCGACGCCGCCGCACAGCCGCACTGCTGCGCACTCTCACCGCACCGCTGACCGGTGCGGACCAGTCCGTCGTCCCCATGGCCCGGGGCCACTACAAGTGGAACCTCAGGGGTGAGACGGCGGCCCTCTGGGTGTGGCGGCTCCGGGAGACCGCCTGGCTGGAGGACAGCCACGGCCGGCTCAAGCCGCCGGCCCGCCTCACCTTGCGGACACGGGACACAGAAGCCCTGTACGGGCTGGAGGATCCCGGCTACCTGCACCCGGCCATTCACCAGGCGCTGGCCACCCGCACGGAGGTCCTCACCGCACTCGGTGTCTCGGGCAATCCCGACGTCCCACGCCTGATGGAACGGCTGCGGGAACTCCGCGACCGCTGCGACGACGCCGACACCGAGGCCGGCGTGCCGGACAGCCTGAGAGCTGAGGCGCTGCTGGTCTACCAATCCCTGGCCCGGCGTCTGACGCACCGCTCGGCGGACACCTCCTCGACCGCGGTCGAGAAGCAGATCCGCAACGCGTTCTCGTACGAGGACCTCGTCCTGACCGACCGGGGCTGGTCGAGGTCCGGTGAGTGCTTCCGGGGACCTGCAATCCTGCGCGGCTTCCGCCCCTTCACCCTGACCGGGGCGGACGTCGACCCTCTGTGGCAGGCGCTGGGCATCCCCGAGCCCGGGCTCGACGACCTCATCGACGTACTGAAGAAGATGTCCGCGACCGGTGCCGCCCCCGACGCCGAGCGCGAACGGGTCATGCTCGAGGCTCTGCGCCGCCTGCGAGACATGCTCTCCACCGACGACAAGCCCATGCCACCAGGGCTGCAGAGCAGGCTACGCAACCTGCCGCTGTGGACCACGGCCGGCTGGGTCAAAGGCACGAGTCGGCCGGTGTTCGCCGTGGCCGACGCCCAGGTCGAGCGAGCAGTGACGAGCCACCTGCCGCTGTGGAAGCCCGGAGGAAACGTACAACAGTTCACGGCACTGTTCGGACGGCTGCGCGTCACGCCCCTGGACGTCGCGGGTGCCCAGGTCACGTATGAGACCGGAGATGTGAACGCGGCCGAGGGGGCACTCCTGGACCAGCCGGTCGACGCGAGCCTCACTGGGGACTTCCGTCGGGGAGTCGCCGCGCTCCAGGACCTTCTGGTGCGCGACGAGCCCGAAATGGCGGAGGCTTTCACCGACTGGGCGTGGCTAGCGGGCTTGGAAGTACGGCTGTTCCCCGGTCTGCGGATCCGCATCGATCCGGGACCCAACCACGAGCCCATCACGCTCCCCGTCGACGCGCAGATCGACCGCAGCCGCAACACGCTGTTCCTAGACTCGCACGCGGCAATGACCACCAAGTCGGGAACGGGAGCGGCGATCGCCGCGCACTTCGCGGAAGCACGGTCGCGCGTGGGCCACACCTGGCGGGACGTTTGGGAAGAACGCCTGGTGCAGGCGGAGGCCGGGACGGCGCTCACTTCGGCAGCGCAGCGAGACCGCGAGGAACGGCAACGGCTCGCCGAAGAACTACGCCAGCGTGCCCAGCTGGCCCCCGTGGCTCCCACCACGCGGACGCCGAACGTGCAGACCACCCCCCAGCGGGGCACCAGCACCAGCCCTGCTGGCCCCGCTGGCCCGATCGGCTTCGTCCCGCCGCCACGCACCGGTTCAGCGCCTGCGCCCGGAAACCCTGGGCCTAGCAACCAGTCCGGCCCGCAGCACACGCCGGTCGCGCGCCCCCTAGGACCTGTCTGATAATTGATCTTGTGGTGGGTCGTGGTGAGCTGACGGATGCGGCGTGGGAGCGGATAGCGCCGCTGTTGCCGGGTGTTGACGGGCGGGGTCGTCCGTGGCGGGATCACCGGCAGGTGATCAATGGTGTGTTGTGGCGGTTGCGGACCGGGGCTCCGTGGCGTGACCTGCCGGAACGCTATGGCCCGTGGCAGACGGTCTATGAGCGGTTTGCCCGGTGGGAGGCGGACGGGACCTGGGGCCGCCTGCTGGAGGAGGTCCAGGTCCGCGACGACTCGTTCGGGGTGGTGGAGTGGACCGTGTCGGTCGACTCCACGATCAACCGGGCCCACCAGCACGCCGCCGGCGCCCGCAAAAAGGGGCGGGCGCGGGGGACGAACTGGAAGATCCGGCACGCACGCAGGCTGGCCAGGCGCTGGGCCGGTCCCGCGGCGGGCTGACCACCAAGGTCCACCTTGCCTGCGACGGCCGGGGCCTGCCCCTGGCCGTCCTGCTCACGCCGGGCAACGTCAACGACTCCACCGCCTTCGACGCGGTCCTGGACGCGGTGCGAGTGCCCCGGACCGGGGCCGGCCGGCCGCGCCGCAGGCCCGACACGGTCATTGCGGACAAGGCGTACTCCTCACGGGCGATCCGCCAGGCCCTGCGGCGCCGGGGCATCCGCGCGGTGATCCCCGAAAGGGCCGACCAGAAGGCCAACCGGATGCGGCGCGGACAGGCCGGCGGCAGGCCACCGGCCTTCGACCGCGACCTCTACAAGGCCCGCAACGTCGTCGAACGCTGCTTCAACCGGCTCAAACAGTTCCGCGCCATCGCGACCCGCTTCGACAAACTCGCCGCCCGCTACCGGGCCGGACTCCACCTCGCGGCACTCATCCTCTGGCTCCGCGAACCCCGACAAGAGCATTTGCCAGACACGCCTTAGTGGACGTGGTCGTCTTCGACGTGCTGCCCGGCAAGGTCACCCGCACTGGAGTGCCGTCCACACCGGACAGTAATTCTGCCCGGACACCGGGGGCAAGGAGATCTGCGCACCACCGACACGGCACCCCACTCCCCCAGCCCAGGCCCGGAGGCGCCCCGCCGAACAGCAAAGCCTCACCCCTCGGCTACGAAGACCACGACAAGGAGGAGCTCGTCATCCAGGCGCTCCGCCGGATCCTGCAAGAGCGGGGTGTCGAGCTGGAGGACCAGCGGGGTGCGTCAGGCGTGGGCGCCGACGCATATGACTCGACCGGACGCTACTACGAGATAAAGGCCCACGGATGTGCCGTCCCGGGTGAATTGTCCCTTACCCGTTCGGAGTTCGTACGGGCCTGGGCCGAGCGTGAAAACTACACGCTCGTGATCGCTTCACATTTGGAGAAGGGCGCCGGCAAGCCGACCCTCCGTATGGTGAACGACCCCGTGCACCGCTTCGAAGTCGAACTGCCAACGGAGGTCCGTCTCAAGGGCGTACGGGACCTGTCAGTGGAATCAACCATGCACGAGTGGCCCGGCGAGGACTGACACCGCTGGTTTGTCAGGACGCTCACGCGCCCAATGCTGACCATTTGCTGACCTGAACGGCCGCACTACGCCTCTGACCTGCGCAAACACCCAGATGCTAGATCTTCGACTTGAACATGGTACGCAGCATTGCGGCACTCCCGGTGTCTGGCTCCCTGCCTGCATCCGTGCAGGTCAAGGGCGTTTTCCGTACCCTCTGGCAAGTCGCGCGCTCGGCCGGCGTTCACCAGGTTCTGCAGGACTCTCGCTGACCGATTGCCGACTTCCTGACACGCCGTCAGGCAGGGACGGAATGCCGGCGCCGGCTCTCCGGCCCCTGCCGTGACGACCACCCCAGGGTACGCAATGCCCTGGGACCGGATCGGGCCGGCGACCGGGTGCGACGGCGCCTCGCCATGGACCGCGGGACGGACCATGCGGGCATCGGGCTTGCTGTGTGCGCTAACAGACTCGGGGAGTGCTCAAGGCCGGCCCACCGCCCGACCCGCGTGGCGTCAGGCGGTCGGGCATCCGGGCGCGGGCGGTGAAGAATTTCGGAGAATGGTCGAAAGTTTTTTGTGTTACCGATAACAACAGGCTTGTTGGGTCCTGCCGGCTGGGCTACGTTACGGTCGTCGCTCCCCGGCGTCGGCCGGGTGCCGGCGGTGACGGACAGGAAACCCGGCGCAGGATGTCATGTCCGTGACATGGAATCGCGGGCGTGCGCCGACGTGAGCGGCCTGCACGGAAGCCCGCGGAGAGCCGGGCGGTCCGCCTTCCCTCCCAGGGCGGCGGCCGCCGTCTGGGAGCGCTCCCGCTCCTCTGCTCCGTCAGAAGGGAGACGCATGGAACATCCGGTCCGGGCGAACGCGCGGCTCGCCCCCTTCCGAATGCTCCGCATGCCGAGCGTCACCGCCGAGAACGAGAGGAAGCGGGACGCCACCGAGCCGTCCCGCGGCCCGGTGTACGTGCTGGTGAACCGCAACAGCGGCACGGCACGGACCCAGGACTTCGGCCACGGTGAGCTGCTCAGGGCGAACAACGATCAGATGCTCACCTTCAATCCCTGCCGGCTGCAGTTCCTCTACCAGGGGATGAGCCCGAGCGCCGGCGGTGACCACATCCCACTGCCCTGGCGGGCACGGGTCTGCCGACCCAGACCAACTCCGCCTGCTGACCACCCGTGCCGGGTGTCCCCGCACCTGCCGCGGGGGCACCCGGCCACACCGGGGGAGCCCAGCGAGCCGGTCTCCCCACGCGATGAAGGAGGACCGCATGTCGACATATCGACCACAGAAGGGATCCTCACATGGCGAGCAGTAGGCACCGCCTGGTGCCGGTCGTCATCGCGGCGCTTCTGTCACTGGCCACCGGCGGCCCGGCCATGGGCAGCAGCCCCGAGGACGGCACACGGTCCACCGAGGCCGGTACTCATGCGGCGACCGCCGGCTGCGGCAAGACCCCGGCTCTGCGGGACGGCACACACACGATCCAGAGCGGCGGAGGACAACGCAGCTTCATCCTGGACATCCCCGACCGCTACGACAACACCCACCCCCACCGCCTGGTGTTCGGATTCCACTGGTGGGGCGCCACCGCCGACGACGTCGCAACGGGCCGGACGGTGGAGAGAGGAACCTGGGCCTACTACGGCCTGCAGCGCCTGGCCGGCGACAGCACCATCTTCGTCGCACCCCAGGGCATCGACAACGCGTGGGCCAATTCCGGCGGCCAGGACGTCACCTTCGTCGACGACATGATCGCGATGATCGAGCAGGATCTGTGCATCGAGACGACGCAGCGTTTCGCCCTGGGGTTCAGCTACGGCGGTTCTATGAGCCATGCGCTCGCCTGCGCCCGGCCCGACGTCTTCCGCGCGGTCGCCGCCTACGGCGCCCCGGGGCAGGTCAGCGGGTGCAGCGGCGGTACCCGGCCGGTCGCCTACTTCGGGGCGCACGGCATCAGGGACAGCGTCGCCGGCATCGCCAGCGGCAGGTCGCTGCGCGACAGGTTCGTCAGAAACAACGGATGCACCGCGCAGAGCCCGCCGGAGCCGGCTCAGGGCAGCCTGACCCATATCACCACCGCGTATTCGGGATGCCGTGACGGGTATCCGGTGGTGTGGGCCGCCTTCGACGAGGGTCATATCGCCGCGCCGCAGGACGGGGCCGCCGGCGACAGCGGCTCCCGTACCTGGCTCCCGGGCGAGACCTGGAACTTCTTCACCCAGTTCGGTGACGGCACCGATCCCGGCGACGACCAGGCCCCGACGGTGCCCGGAACGCCGGCCGTTTCCGCGGTGACGGCCACCTCCGCGACGCTGAACTGGGCGGTGTCCAGCGACAATGTGGGGGTGACCGGCTACGACGTGGTCCGGGTCAGCGGCGGTGCCGAGACCACGGTCGCCTCCTCCGCCACCAACCGGGTCACCGTCACCGGCCTGAGCCCGGCCACCGCCTACACCTTCGCCGTCTACGCACGGGATGCGGCGGGGAACCGCTCGGCGCGCTCCGCCACCGTCACGGTCACCACCGAGGAGACGACCGCCGGTTCCTGCGGTGTGGGCTACCGCGTGGTCAACGACTGGGGCGGTGGTTTCCAGGGCGAGATCGTCATCCGCAACACCGGCACCGCCGCCCTCACCGGCTGGACCCTGGCCTTCGACTTCACCGCGGGCCAGGCCGTCACCCAGATGTGGGGCGGCACACCGGCCCAGAGCGGCGGCACGGTGAGCGTCACCCCGGTGGACTGGACCCGCACCATCCCGGCCGGCGGCTCCGTCACCGTCGGATTCATCGGGACCAGGGGCGGCACCAACCCGGCCCCGGCCGCCTTCACGCTCAACGGCGAGACCTGCGCCCTCGCCTGACCGGCGGCGCACAGGACCGCAGCTCCGCGCGGGTTGCCGCAGGTGCCCGCGCGGAGCTGCATCGACGCCGCCGGGGCGCTCCCGGCCGCTCCGCGGGGCGGCGCATCCCGTACCCTCCGACTCGCCGAGGAGCCGCCATGCGCAACCAGGGCCTGGGGTCCTGGCCGGCCCGGCGGGCCCGCCGCACCCCGCACCGGACGGCACTCGTCCAGGACGACGGCGACGCCCCGCTCACCTACGACGCCCTGCACCGGCGCACCGCCCGGCTGGCGCACGCGCTGCGCGCCCGGGGTGTGCGGCACGGCGACCGGATCGCCTATCTGGGCCCCAACCACCACACGTTTCTGGAGACCCTGTTCGCCTCCGGGATGCTGGGCGCCGTCTTCGTCCCGCTGAACACCAGGCTGACCGCGGCGGAGCTCGGCCACCAGGTGCGGGACTGCGGCCCGGCGGTGCTGGTGCACGCCCCTTCGCACCGCGGTGAGGCGGCCGCGCTGGCCCCGGAGGCCCGGCCGGCCGTGGTGCTGGAGACCGGCCCGCGCTACGAGACCTGGCTGGCCGAGGCGGTCGACGATCCCCTGGACGAGCCCGTCCGCGCCGACGACCTGTGCCTGATCATGTACACCTCGGGCACCACCGGCCGGCCCAAGGGCGCCATGCTCACCCATGCCAATCTCATCTGGAACGCGGTCAATGTCCTGATCGACCACGACCTGCTGGCCACGGAACGGGCCTTGGTGACCGCTCCGCTGTTCCACGCCGCCGGTCTGGGCATGATCGCCCTGCCGGTGCTGCTCAAGGGAGGTACCTGCGTGCTGGCCGGCTCCTTCGACCCCGGCCGCACCCTGGAGACGATCGCCCGCCACCGCATCACCTTCATGTTCGGCGTGCCCACCATGTACGAACTGATGTGCCGGCATCCCGCCTGGCAGACCGCGGACCTGTCCACGCTGCGCCTGCTCACCTGCGGCGGGGCGCCCGTGCCCGCCCGGCTGATCCGCAGCTGCCTGGAGCGCGGACTGACCCTCCGGCAGGGCTACGGCATGACCGAGGCCGGGCCCGGCGTGCTCTCCCTGGCCGCCGAGCACACGGCGGCCAAGGCCGGTGCGGCCGGTGTCCCGCACTTCTTCACCGACGTCAAGGTGGTCCGGGCCGACCTGACCGAGGCGGCACCGGGCGAGACGGGCGAGATCGTGGTGCGCGGTCCGCACGTCGGCCCCGGCTACTGGGGACTGCCGGACGCGACCGCCGACGCCTTCACCGACGGCTGGCTGCGCACGGGGGACGCCGCCCGCGCGGATGCCGACGGCCACCTCGTCATCGCCGACCGGATCAAGGACATGTACATATCCGGCGGCGAGAACGTCTGCCCCGCCGAGGTCGAGGAGGCCCTGCTGGACCACCCGGACATCGCCGACTGCGCCGTCATCGGCGTACCCGACGAGACATGGGGCGAGACCGGCCTCGCCCTGGTCGTTCCCCGCCCCGGTGCCGGCATCGACCCCGAGCGGATACCGCCCTTCCTGGCCCGTACCCTGGCCCGGTACAAGATCCCGCGCTCGGTGCTGGTGGTGGACGAACTGCCCCGCACCGCCTCCGGAAAGCTTCTCAAGGACCGGCTGCGCGCCCGGTACGCCCCGGCCCCCGTACCGGGCCGGCCGGGACCGCGTCCTTCCTGAGCCGCCCGGCCGGCCGGGTTACCATCCCGGAACGATCCCGGCCGCCCGCCCCGCCGGCGGGTGCCGGGCGCGGGAACCGGGCGCGGGAACCGGGCGGTGAAGGGAAGCGCATGGTGGCGGGGGGAGCGGGCGCCGGGGACGGCGATGCGGCACGGGCCGTGAGTGCCCAGTCGCTGATCTTCGCTCTCTTCGGCGACCAGGTGCTCGGCCGCGACGTGGCGGTGGCAACCGGCGGCGTCATCACGGTACTCGGCCGGCTCGGCGTCGGCGAGCACGCCACCCGGGCGACGATCGCCCGGATGTCCGGCCGCGGCCTGCTGCGCCCGGTCCGCCGTGGCCGCCGGGTCTTCCTCGCGCTGACCCCGCGCGCGGACGCGGTGTTGCGCGACGGCCGCGACCGGCTGGAGGCCGACATCGTCCTCGGGGACTGGGACGGGCGCTGGACACTGCTGGCCTTCTCCGTACCGGAGGCCCGGCGGGCCGACCGGCATGCCCTGCGCACCCGGCTGAGCTGGCGCGGCTTCGGACCGCTGCGCAGCGGCCTGTGGGTCTCCCCGCGGGACACCGATGTCTCCGGGGAACTGGGCGAGCTGGATCTGCTGGAACACTGCGAGGTCTTCCGGGCCGAGGCGGCACGGTGGACCGACCCCGCCCGGATCGTGCGGGAGGCATGGGACCTGCCGGTGATCGCCGCCGGATACCAGCGGTTTCTCAAGCGGTGGTCCGGCGGTTCTCCGGTGCCCTCGGACGCCCTGTCCCGGCGGACGCTGCTGACCGCCCAGTGGCTGCTGCTGATCCGCCAGGACCCCCGGCTGCCCGGGGCCGTGCTGCCGGCCGACTGGCCCGGCGTCGCGGCGCAGGACCTCTTCCGGACGTTGCATGGCCGACTGGCCGCTCCGGCCCGGGACCTGGCCGAGGACGTACTGGAAACCGTCGCCGCCCCACAGTGAGCGGCCGGGCGTTCCGCCCTGCCCGGCACACGCCTGCTCCAGTATTTGTCGATGCCTTGACGGTCGTCATGAACATGCCTAACTTCGCAGTCGTGGGCGGACCGTCCGAGAGGAGGAAGGGTGACACGAATCAGGGCCGCGTCGGCGGCCGCGCTCAGCGCCTTGGTGATCATCATGGCCGGCCTCGGCCTGGCCACCCCGGCCACCGCCGCATCACTGGTGGAAGTGCCCGATTTCGGAAGCAACCCAGGCAATTTACGCATGCACGTCTACGTGCCGGACTCCCGCCCGGCCAGCCCTGCGGTCCTGGTCGCCATGCACGGCTGCGGCGGCTCCGGTCCCGGCTTCTTCCAGAGCAGCGAGTTCGGATCGCTGGCCGACCGGCACGGCTTCATCGTCATCTATCCGACGGCCACCAAGTCCACCGCGATGGGCAACTGCTTCGACGTGTGGTCGGACGCGTCCAAGCGGCGGGGCGGTGGCAGCGACCCGGCGTCAATCGTCTCCATGGTGGACCATGTCGTGCGGAACCATGGCGGCGACGCCGGGCGGGTCTTCGTCACCGGCTCCTCCTCCGGCGGGATGGAGACCAACGCCCTGCTCGCCCTCTATCCGGATGTGTTCCGGGCCGGAGCGGTGTTCATGGGCGTTCCCTTCGACTGCTTCGCGGGGGAGGCGGACTTCCCGCCCTGGTCGAGCCGGTGCACCGGCGGCAGTATGGACCGCACCCCGCAGTCCTGGGGCGACGCGGTCCGTCAGGCCCACCCGGGATACTCCGGCCCCCGCCCGCGGGTGCAGCTCTGGCACGGAACCGACGACACCCTGGTGCCGTACCAGCTGCTGAGGGAGGAGACCGAGCAGTGGACCAACGTGTTCGGGCTGAGCCAGAGCCCGACCTCCACCGACCAGCCCCAGCCCGCCTGGAACCGGCAGCGCTTCGCCGACTCCGGGGGCACCGTGCGGGTCGAGGCCATCTCCGTGCAGGGCGCCGGTCACAGCCTGCCCGGAAGCGGCATGGCCGCCGAAGCCATCGCCTTCTTCGGACTTGACGGCAGCAACCCCGGCACCACCGGAGGCACCACCACCGGGGGCACCACCACCGGAGGCACCACCACCGGAGGAACCACCACCGGAGGAACCGGGGACGGGACCTGCCGGGTGAGGTACACGCCGAGCAGCTGGAACAACGGGTTCACCGCCGATGTCACCGTGACCAATACCGGCTCCGGCACCGTCAACGGCTGGACACTCACCTGGAACTGGGCCGGCGGCCAGCAGGTCACCAACGGCTGGAACGCCACCGTCAGCCAGTCCGGTACCCAGGTCACCGCCCGCAACGCGGCCTGGAACGCGGCCATCGCGCCGGGCGCCGCCGTCAGCTTCGGCTTCCAGGGCACGCACAACGGCAGCAACCCGGCCCCCACCGGTTTCACCCTCAACGGGACGGACTGCACCTCGGGCTGACCGCACCGCACACCGCCGATCGCACGGGCACCGCACCGCGGTCGGCCTGCTGAGGTCCCCGGGACCGGACTCGGCCGGGTCCCGGGGACCTCGGCACGCCCGGTCAGCCGTGGGTGGCGCCCCGGCGGGCCCATGGCCTCCCGCACGGCCGCGGATTCCGCCGGCCGGGCTGAGGAGCGGGGCGCGGGAGGGTCAGCGGGCCGGGACGGGGCCGCCTCCGCTCCACTGCGCCAGCCAGTCCGCCTCCTCGCGTTCCTTCTCCCGGTGCAGCGCCTCGGACGGCTCGGACATGACGACCCGGGGGCCGTCGCGGTGGTAGAAGTCGCCTTCGCCCTTCGCCGCCCGGCGGCCGCCGAGTTCCAGGTAGCAGTGGCCGTGGCCGGTGAAGTGCGGTTCCGGCGCGTCGTGGCCCAGCGCGCGGGCGACACCGGAGGCCACCGCCTCGGCCTGCCCCCGGGCGAAGACCGCGGCCTTGGGCAGCGGCTTGCCGTTGAGCAGCGTGATGGCGGCGTTGTCACCCAGTGCCCAGATGCCGTCCGCCGCGGTGCGCAGGGTGTGGGCGTCCACCGGCACCCATCCGGCCGGGGAGAACCCGGCGCCGGCCACCGGTTCCGGGGGCCGGTGCGGCGGCACCGCCAGCAGCAGGTCGAAGGGGACCCGGGTGCCGTCCGTGAACACCACCTCGCGGGCCGCCGCGTCGACCCGTTCCGCCTGGTGCCCGGGGTGGAAACCGATCTTCCGCTCCTCCAGCGCGGAGACCACGGCCCGGCCCACCGCCGGGCCGGCCACGGGCATGGGCTGCGGCTCGGGCGTGTAGACGTCCAGCGCCACGCCGTCCCGGGCCCCGGTCTCGTCCAGCAGGCAGGCGGCCAGCATGGCCCCTTCGTACGGCGCGGCCGGGCAGCGGTAGGGGAGGGAAGGGACCAGGACGACGATCTTGCCGGAACGCATCGCGCGCAGCCGGGCGTGGGCCCGGACGGCGGCGTCGGGGCTGTAGTGGTGCACGGCGCTGCCGTCGGCCAGTGCCCGGTCCAGGCCGGGCAGGGCGGCGGTGTCGTTGCGTGCGCCGAGCGCCAGCACCAGGGCGTCGTACCGGAACTCCCCCGCCGAGGTGCGCACCGTGCGGCCGGCCGGGTCGAGGGCGGTGACCTGGGCGGTGACCCGGCGGGCGCGGCCGAGGGCCTGCCGGGCGGGGACCACCCTGACCTCCTCCGGGTCCCGCCAGCCGCGCATCAGCCACAGCAGCGAGAGCCCCTGGAACTGGCTGCCGGTGCGGTCGATCAGGGTGATGCGGTCGGATTCGGGGAGGTGCCGCTGGAGTTCCCGTACGGTGCTCAGGCCGCCGAAGCCGCCGCCGAGCACCACGATGTCGCGCTGCGCCATGATGCGTGTCTCCGTGATCTGTGGGGTGTGTGCCGTGCCGGTGCGGCCGGGTGGTCAGACGTTGATGACCTGGCCGGCCCAGAGGGTCCAGTCGGCGAGTTCCTTCATGGAGGACCGGTGGGCGCCCTCGATCAGGCCGTCCTCGGCGAGGGCGCGGGCGTCCATGCAGGTGCCGCAGCAGCCGATCTCCCCGCCCAGCCGGACCAGGCCGGACGCCATCCGGCCGGTGTTGTAGTAGCCCTGCGGTGTGTTCTGGCCCTGGGCCGCGGCGACCACGGCGTCGCCGAACAGGAAGACCTTCACCTCGTGGCCGTCCCGGCGGGCGACCTCGGTGGCCCAGCGCAGGCCGTTGTAGACCCGCTCGGTCCCGTACGGCGGATCGTGCAGCACGAAGAGGATGTTCATGTCCGCTCCCTTTCAAAAGAACTCTTGAATAGTAGAGAAGCAAGGAGGCGGTGTCCAGGCTTGCAGGGCTTGCAGGGCTTGCAGGGCACGCGGGCCGCGGGCCATGCGGGCCGGCGCCGCCGCGGCACGTGCCCGGCCCGGCGTCCGGCGTCCGGGGGCCGGGGTCCGGTGGTCCGGCGTCCGGGGAGAAGAAGAAACCCCGGGCGGGTCGCCCGGGGGTTGTTGTCACTCGGCGGACGTGGTGCTCACCGGCAGTCCGCCGGCGCGCCATTCCGGCATGCCGTCCTCCAGGACCAGGGCCCGCAGCCCGGACCGCCGCAGGATCTGCGCCGCCTTGGGCGCCAGCACACAGTGCGGGCCGCGGCAGTAGGCGACGATGTCGGTGTCCTCGGGCAGCAGCGACAGCCGCGTGCTGAGCTCCTGGAACGGAACGGAGACCGCGCCCGGGATGTGGCCGGCCTCGTACTCCTCCACCGGCCGGACGTCGATCACGCAGACGTCCCCGCTCAGCGACCGCCGGACCAGCTCCTCGCGGGTGATCCGCTCCAGGGTGCCGTCCCCGTCCAGATAGGACCGGAGGATCTGCTCCACCTCGGCGAGCCGGGATTCGGCCAGCGTCCACAGCCCGCGCAGGAAGACGCCCACCTGTTCGTCGGCGAGCGAGTAGAGCACCCTGGTGCCCTGCCGGCGGCTCTCCACGATCCGGGCGCTGCGCAGCACCTGGAGATGGGCGGAGGTGTTGCCGACACTCATGCGGGTGGCATGGGCGAGCGATTCGACCGAGCGCTCGCCCTGGCCGAGGATGTCGAGCAGCTCCAGCCGCTTGGCGCTGCTCACGGCCTTGCCGATGCGGGCGAGCTGGCCGAAGAGGTCCTCGCGTACCGCCCGCTCCGACATGGCATCCCCCTTCGCTCGCCATTCAAAAGATAACGAGAGGTCTTGAGGGCAGGCAACCCGCAGCCGGCGAGGCCCCGGGCCGCGGCGTCTGCCGCGGCCCGGGGCCGGGGTGCCGGTGTTGTCCGGCGGAAGCGAAGCGGCGTCCGGTCAGGCGACGGCGAGCGAGGCGCGGCGCAGTTCCGCCGCCAGCTCCTCGTGCACCCGGGCGGTGAGCAGGGTCCCCTCGGCGGTGTGCTCCTCGCCGAGCACCTCGCCCTCCCGGTGCACCCGGGCCACCAGGGCGCCCGCGGTGTACGGCAGCAGGGTCTTCAGCTCGACCTCGGGCCGGGGCAGTTCGGCGTCGATCAGCTCCAGCAGCTCCTCGACGCCCTGCCCGGTGTGGGCGGACACCACCATGGCGCGCGGTTCGGCCCGCAGCAGGCGCTGAAGCGTCAGCGGGTCCGCGATGTCGGCCTTGTTGACCACCACGATCTCGGGCACGTTCTGCGCACCGACCTCGCGGATGACCTCCCGGACCGCGGCCAGCTGCGCCTCCGGCTGCGGGTGCGAGCCGTCCACCAGATGCAGCAGCAGATCGGACTCGCCGACCTCCTCCATGGTGGAGCGGAACGCCTCCACCAGGTGGTGCGGCAGGTGGCGCACGAAGCCGACGGTGTCGGCCAGGGTGTACACCCGCCCGGTCGGCGTCTCGGCCCGCCGCACGGTCGGGTCCAGGGTGGCGAACAGCGCGTTCTCCACCAGCACGCCGGCCCCGGTGAGCCGGTTGAGCAGCGAGGACTTGCCGGCGTTGGTGTACCCGGCGATGGCCACCGACGGGACGCGGTTGCGGCGCCGCTCGCCGCGCTTGACGTCCCGGCCGGTCTTCATGTCCGCGATCTCCCGGCGCAGCTTGGCCATCTTCTCGCGGATCCGCCGCCGGTCGGTCTCGATCTTGGTCTCACCGGGACCGCGGGTGGCCATGCCGCCGCCCGACGACCCGGAGCCGCCGCCGCCCATCTGCCGGGACAGCGACTGACCCCAGCCGCGCAGCCGGGGCAGCATGTACTGCATCTGGGCCAGCGATACCTGCGCCTTGCCCTCCCGGGACTTGGCGTGCTGGGCGAAGATGTCCAGAATCAGGGCGGTGCGGTCCACCACCTTGACCTTGACCACGTCTTCGAGATGGATCAGCTGGCCGGGGCTGAGCTCGCCGTCGCACACCACGGTGTCGGCGCCGGTCTCCAGCACGATGTCGCGCAGTTCCTGGGCCTTGCCCGAGCCGATGTAGGTGGCCGGGTCCGGCTTGTCGCGGCGCTGGATGACGCCGTCCAGGACGAGGGCGCCGGCCGTCTCGGCGAGCGCGGCCAGTTCGGCGAGGGAGTTCTCGGCCTCGGCCGCGGAGCCGGAGGTCCAGACGCCGACGAGCACCACCCGCTCCAGGCGGAGCTGCCGGTACTCGACCTCGGTGACGTCCTGGAGTTCGGTGGAGAGCCCGGCGACGCGGCGGAGCGCGGCCCGCTCCTCACGGTCGAACTGCTCACCGTCCCGCTCCGCGTCAAAGACGTTCCACCCGGCGTCCTCATCCATCAGGGCGTCGGCCCGCCGTCCGTTGGCGCGTGGCTGGTGTTCCTGAGGAAGAGAAGTGAAAGTCAAGTGATTCCTTACGTAGCAGAGCAGGATGACTGGCTTCCGGTACAACGTGCGCACCGGCCGGGACATTCCCGTACGGCCCGTACCGGGCCGGCGGCCGCCGGAAACCGGGCTCCATAGTGGCACGGCGGTCCCCGGCCGTCATGCGGTTTCTCCGCCGCCGGGCGGGACGGGCCGCCAGCCGGGGTGGCCCGGCATGGCCGGGGTGCGCTCGCCGTACAGCCAGTCGGTGAGAAAGCCGCTCAGCTCCCGGCCGGAGACCTGCTCGGCCAGCGCGACGAAATCCGCGGTGGTGGCGTTGCCGTCCCGGTGCCGGGCCACCCACAGGCGCTGGAGCCGCTCGAAGGCGGCGGCACCGATCCGCTGCCGCAGCGCGTAGAGGGCGACCGCGCCGCCGTCGTAGACCACCGGGTGGAAGATTTCCGGGTGCCCCTCCCCCTCGGGGCCGTGCGGTGCCGCGACCGGGCCGGCCTGGGCCCGCCAGACGTCCGAGCGCTCGTAGGCGGCGCGGACCCGCTCCTCCAGGGCCGGGCCGCCGTTCTCGGCCGCCCAGGTCCACTCGTACCAGGTGGCGTGCGACTCGTTCAGCCACAGGTCGCTCCACTCGGCGGGGGTGACGCTGTTGCCGAACCACTGGTGGGCCAGCTCGTGCACCATGACCTCCTCGCGCTGCCAGTCCGGGACCCGTCCCTGCCCGGCGAGGAAGAGGAAACGCGGGAAGAGGGAGAGGGTCTGGGTCTCCAGGGCGAAGGGGAAAACGGCGTCCGCGACCAGCACCCCGTAGTGGCTGAACGGGTAGTCGCCGAGACGCTCCTCCAGCCACCGCAGATGGCCGGGGGTGCGGGCCAGCCAGGGCTCCAGCGCCTCCCGGTCGGCCCGCGGCACCACGTCGCGCAGCGCGACCGGGGACGCGGCGTCGCGGTGCACCACCGCCAGGTCGCCGAGCGCGATCTGCACCAGCTCCGGGGCCATGGCGTGCCGGGTCCGGTAGCTCCAGGTCACGGTTCCGGCGTCGCCGGGGCCGGAGTGGGAGCCGGGGCCGGGCACCCGGCCGACGGGAATGCCGTTGGCGACCGCGGTCACCCCCTCGGGAACGCTGATCCGGAAGCTGAACAGCGCCTTGTCGGAGGGATGGTCATTGGCCGGGAACACCCGGTGTGCCGCATCCGGCTGCGCCGCGGTGACCAGGCCGTCCGCGGTGCGGATCCAGGCGGTGTGCTCGGCCCCGGTGGGGCTGGTGTGCTCCACCGTGACCTGGAAGGTCCGGCCGGCCGCGGGCGGCACCGCCGGGTCGATGACCAGGTCCTCCTCGGCGGTGGCGAATCCGGCGGCCGCGCCGTCCACGGTCACCGACCGCACCTGCCCGGCGGAGAAGTCCAGGTTGAAGCGGGGCAGAGCGGTCTCCGCCCTGGCCACCAGCGTGGTCCGGCCGGCCAGCGGCCGGGCGGGGTCGCCGTCGTAGGCCAGCTCCAGGTGGTAGCTGAGCACGTCATAGCCGGGATTGCCGAGGTGCGGGAAGAGGCGGTCGCCGACGCCGGCCGCCGCGGGCGCCGGAAGCCGGGCCGCGGTCAGCGTGACCGCGGCGGCGACGGCCGCGGCGGCCGCCAGGGCACGGCGGCGGCGGGAGGACCGGGGAACAGAGGTGATCATGGCCCATCGGTATCAGCGACCCGGCCCCGCGGGCCGCCGAAACCCTCCCGTCCCACCCGATCAGGTGGCCGGTGCCGCCGGCCCGGCCACGTCCCGTACCGGCCGGGCGGCGTCAGGCGGCGGTGGTGCGCAGGGCCCGGGTGACGTCGTAGACGCCGGGCACCCGGCGCATGGCACGCATCACCTGCGGCAGGCCGCTGGCATCGGCCAGCCGGACCGTGTAGGTGTGCCGGACACGCTGCTCGCGCGGTGGCTCGACCTCCGCCTGGAGCACGTCCGCGCCGTTCTCGGCCAGCACCTCGGCCAGGTCGGCCAGCAGATGCGGCCGGCCCAGTGCCTCCGCGCAGAGCGTCACCCGGCAGCCCGCGGTGGCCGAGCGCCAGCGGACCCGGACGGCGTCCCGCCCGGCGGCCCTCATCTCCCCGGCGGCGGCGCATCCGCTGCGGTGCACGGTGACGGTGCCGCCGCGCACCGCGAACGCGGTGATCTCGTCCGGCGGCACCGGGGTACAGCAGCGGGCCAGCCGCACCTGGGCGTCCGGAACACCGGCGACCAGCACCGGGACGGACTCCCCCGCCGCGGCGGGACGGGCCCGTCCGGCCGGCCCGGCCACGGACCCGGCGCCGGACCCGGCCACCGGGACCGGGGCGGCAGCCCGGGCGGGCCCCTCGGCAGGGGGCAGCGGCCCGGGCACCACCGTGCCCTCCTCGGACCCGCCCAGCCAGCGGCGGATGGCGATCCGCGCGGCCGGCGTGCGGGCGTGCTCCAGCCACTCCGGCGCGGGGCCCGAGGTGCCCTCCGGGGCCAGGATCAGACGCACGGTGTCGCCGTCCCGCAGCCGGGTGTGCAGGGGCAGCAGACGCCCGTTGACCAGGGCGCCGATGCAGGCGTGGGCGGCCCGGCCGTGCCGGGCGTAGGCGGCGTCCACGCAGCTGGCCCCGGCCGGCAGCGGAAGCGGCCGCTGCTCCCCGGCGTGCTCCGCCACGACCGTGATCTCCCGGTCCTCGGCGAGCTCGCCCCGCAGCTCGGTCCAGAAGGTGTCCGGGTCGGGGGCCTGCCGCTGCCACTCCAGCAGCCGGGACAGCCAGCCGGGGCGGGTCGGGTCGGCGCGCTCGGAATCCTCGCCGGCCGGGCCGCCGCCGGCGGCGGCCGGGCCCGCGCCCTCGCCGCCCTCGGCGGTGCCGGAGAGCGGATCGCCCAGCGCGATCACCCCGGTCTCGGCCACCCGGTGCATGCGGTGGGTGCGGATCAGCACCTCGGTGACCGCCCCCGAGCCGTCGGCCAGCGCGGTGTGCAGCGACTGGTACAGGTTGAACTTGGGGGCGGCGATGAAGTCCTTGAACTCCGAGACCACCGGGGTGAAGCAGGTGTGCAGCTCGCCCAGGGCGGCGTAGCAGTCGGCGTTCTCCGGCACCCGGATCAGCAGCCGGGCGTAGTCGTGCGGGCCGAGCCGGCCGTCGCGCTTGAGGGCGTTGCGGTGCACCGACACCACGTGCCGGGGCCGGATCGCCACCTCGGCGGCGATGCCCGCCTCCCGCAGCACGGTGCGGACCGCGTCCGCGACCGGGGCGAGCGGCTCGCCCTGTGCCCGGTGGCCGCGCATCAGCTCCAGGGCCCGGGCGTGCTCCTCGGGGTGCAGCACCTTGAAGACCAGGTCCTCCAGCTCGGTCTTGACCGCCTGCACGCCCAGCCGTTCGGCCAGCGGGATCAGCACGTCCCTGGTCACCCGGGCGATCCGGGCCTGTTTCTCGGGCCGCATCACGCCCAGGGTGCGCATGTTGTGCACCCGGTCGGCGAGCTTGATGGAGAGCACCCGGACATCGCTGCCGGCCGCCACCAGCATCTTGCGGAAGGTCTCCGGCTCCGCGGCGGCGCCGTAGTCCACCTTCTCCAGCTTGGTGACACCGTCCACCAGATGGGCCACCTCGGGGCCGAACTGCTCCCGTACCTGGTCGAGCGTCACCTCGGTGTCCTCCACGGTGTCGTGGAGCAGCGAGGCGGTGAGGGTGGTGGTCTCGGCGCCCAGCTCGGCCAGGATGAGCGTGACGGCCACCGGGTGGGTGATGTACGGCTCGCCGCTCTTGCGCATCTGCCCGCGGTGGGCCGACTCGGCCAGCACATAGGCGTGCCGGAGCGGGCCGAGGTCGGCATCGGGGTGGTGCTGGCGGTGGGCGCGGCCGATGTGCTCCACGGCATCGGGCAGCGCGCCGCGCAGCGGGCCGGAGAGCAGAGCGGCCCGTCCGGCCCGGATGAGCCGCCCGACGTCGATGCGGTTGCCCCGCCAGCGACGGGGCATGGTCGAGCCGGTCGCCTCTGCGCTGCTCATGGACACCTCCGCGGCCTGTCGGATGACCGGGCTCTGCAGGAGCTCAAGGAGGCGGCGGCGGGTGGCCTGGGTCAGGGGCCGTCGTCCGCGCGTCCCACACGCTGTAATCTCCCCGTAGTGGCGCCGGTGCTTGATGGTACCGAGCCCACCACGGGCCATTGGACGGGGGCCGCCCGGATCCGGCTGCTTCACCCGTTCGAGGGACGTTTGTCCGCGGCGAAGTGGCCGAAACCCGCCGGTGGGGTGGCCGGTCGGACGGTGGGCGTGATCCGGTTCAGTCCGGCAGGCCGAGCCAGGCCGGATCCAGGATGCCCTCCGCCACGATGACCGCCGGTCCGGTCATCTCGACGGAGCCGTCGGGGTGTTCGGTGATCTCCAGCCGGCCGCCGGGCACGTCCACGGTGTAGTGCACGGGGGTGCCGTCCACGGCCGGGTCGCGTCCGTCCCGGCGGGCGGCGGCCACCATGGCGGCGCAGGCCCCGGTGCCGCAGGAGCGGGTCTCTCCGGAGCCGCGCTCGTGCACCCGCAGGGCGATGTGGCCGGGGCCGCGGTCGGTGACGAACTCCACATTGGTGCCGTGCGGGTAGGCGGCGGCCGGGGTGACGGCCGGGGGCTCCCGCAGCGCGCCCGCCTCGGCCAGGTCGGCGACGAAGGCCACCGCGTGCGGATTGCCCATGTCGACATGGCGGGCCGGCCAGCTCCGGTCGCCCACGGCCACGGTGACCGACTCGCCGGGCCCGGAGGGCAGCCGGGCCGCGCCCATGGCCACCGTCACCGCGCCGTCCCCGCCGTCGCCGGTGAACCGGACGTGGCGGATGCCGGCCCGGGTGCCGATCGGCACCTCGCCGCGCCCGGGGCCGATCAGCGCGGCCCGCTGCAGGTAGCGGGCGAACACCCGGACGCCGTTGCCGCACATCTCGGCGACGGAGCCGTCCGCGTTGCGGTAGTCCATGAACCACTCGGCCTCGGCGGCCAGCGCCCGGCCCTCCGGAACGGCGTCGCAGCGCACCACCCGCAGCAGGCCGTCACCGCCCAGCCCGGCCCGCCGGTCGCACAGCCGGGCCACGGTGGCGGCGGACAGCTCCAGCCGGCCCAGCGGATCGGGCAGGATGACGAAGTCGTTCTCGGTGCCGTGCCCCTTGAGGAAGGGCACCGGCTGGCTCGGCGCCCGGCGGTCGCGGTCCTGCTGTACGTCCTGCTGTGCGGTGGTCACACCCCCGATCGTACGGCGCTGCGGCGGCGGTGCCCGCCCTCCCCCGGGCGCGCGCCGGCCGGGGGCCGCCGGTCCGGGGACTCCTCAGCGCAGTGCGGCGACCCGCCACACGGCGAACACCAGGAACACCACCACGGCCAGCGCGTACAGGGCCAGCAGCCGCCAGTCGGGGCGGCGGCCGGAGCCGCGCGGCGGCAGCCCGGGCAGGGTGTAGCCGACCCGGCGGGCGGCGATCAGGCCCCAGCCGGCCGCGCTGGAACCGATCAGCAGGCCGAGCATGGCCACCACGGCGCCGGTCTCGTCGAAGGCGAAGGCCAGCGGGAAGGCGAACATCAGCGAGCCGAGCAGGCTCAGCAGCAGGATGGGGGCGAGCTGGATCAGCCGCAGACGGCGCGGCGGACGCAGCTCGGCATAGGACTCGGCGGGCTCCTCCGGCTCACCGCCGCCCGGCTGCCCGGGCTGCGGGCCGGAGGCCGCGGAATCCGCGGGGACGTCGAAGATCTCCGCGGCGACGCCCGGTGCGGCGTCCGTCGCCACCGGCAGATCGCCCCGGCGGTGTGCCGGGGGTCTTCCCGTGCGGCCATCGTTCTCCCGAGGGCCGGCTTCCATCGCCACGCGCCCTCCCAGCGTACGGCTCAAACAGCAGCAGCAAGCTTGATGATGGCACGTCCGGGCTGGGCAACCACGCGCCTGAGGCGTTCCTATGCCATCACGTGATCAGGATGTGACCGCCCGTTCGACCAGCGCCCATGCGTGTTCCGGAAGCCGGTCACGGCCGGCCTCGCCGCCGTCCAGCCAGTGCACCCGCGGGTCGCGGCGGAACCAGGTCTCCTGACGGCGGGCGAACCGGCGGGTGGCGCGTACGGTTTCCGCACGTGCCTCGGCCTCGGTGCACTCCCCGGCCAGCGCGGCGAGCACCTGCTGGTAGCCCAGTGCGCGGGAGGCCGTGCGGCCCTCGCGCAGGCCCCGGGCCTCCAGCGCCCGCACCTCCGCCACCAGTCCGTCCCGCCACATCCGGTCCACCCGGGCGGCGATCCGCGCGTCGAGTTCGGGGCGGTCCACGGCCACCCCGATCTGCAGCGTCCGGTAGACGGACTGCTCCTCACCGGGACCGGGGAGGTTGGCGGTGAAGGGCCGTCCGGTGATCTCGATGACCTCCAGCGCGCGCACGATCCGGCGGCCGTTGCTGGGCAGGATCGCGGCGGCGGCACGGGGGTCGGCGGCGGCCAGGCGGGAGTGCAGGGCGCCGCTGCCGTGGCGGGCCAGCTCGCCCTCCAGGCGGGCGCGGACCCCCGGGTCGGTGCCGGGGAAGCGCAGCGCGTCCACGGCACCGCGGAGGTAGAGGCCGGAGCCGCCGACCAGGACGGGGATGCGGCCCCGGTCGAGCAGCCGGTCGATCTCGGCGCGGGCCAGCCGCTGGTACTCGGCGACGCTGGCGGTGACCGTGACGTCCCAGATGCCGAGCAGCCGGTGCGGCACGCCCCGCCGCTCGGCCTCGGTGAGCTTGGCGGTGCCGATGTCCATGCCGCGGTAGAGCTGCATGGAGTCGGCGTTGATCACCTCGCTGCCGAGCCTGCGGGCGAGATCGACCCCGAGGTCGGACTTGCCCGCGGCGGTGGCCCCCACCACGGCGATCACCTGCGGGCCGGACGGAGGCGACGAGAAGGAGGTCACCCCCGCATCCTCCCAGACCCCCGCACGCGGCCACCGCGGCCACCGCGGGACCGGGGTGCTCGTGGAGTGCTCAGCGGGCGGTCCAGAGAGCGGTGAAGTAGGCGACGCCGTAGGGGGCACCGTGCCAGAGCAGGCGGGCGTCCATCCGGGAGCTGCCGGCCGCACCGGACAGCACCTGCCACGCCGGGCGGCCGGCCGCGCCCAGTTCGGCGGCCAGGGCCGGGTCCAGCCCGGCGAGCGCGGCGGTGTCGGCCCCGGCCAGCGCCCGGGCCACCGCGTCGTCGAAGGGGATGGCGCGTTCGTCCAGGTAGCCCGGGGCCTTGCGGTCGCGGCAGACGCTGCCGTCGCCCATCACCAGCAGGGCGACACGCTCGGCCGCGGCGGCCAGCAGGCGGCCTTCGTCGGCGCAGCGGTCCGGCTCCATGGCCGGGCCCACGGCCAGGCCGGTCACCGGAGCCGCCGTCCAGCCCGCCTCGGCGAGCAGCCAGGCGCCGACGGTGAGGGAGAGGGGCAGGCGGCCGCCGTCGTCCGGGCGGGCCGGGTCGGGGGTGCCGAGGGTGACCTCCAGGGGCAGGCCGTAGCCGTGGAAGCCGCCGCGGGTGCCGGCCGGGTGGACGGCGGGGCCGTCGGTGCCGTCCGGGCCGACCACCACGACAAGGGCGGGCCGGGCGGCGGCCAGGGCGGCGACGGCCTCCCGGCAGGCGGCCCGCGCCCCGTCCAGTTCGGCGGCGGCGTCCCCGGCGACGGCGGGCACCAGCAGCGGCGGGCAGGGACAGACGGCGGCGGCGACCAGCATGATCACCACCCTAGACCGGGCGGTCCCGCGCGGCAGCGGCGGCCGGGCGCACTTCTGCCGGGGCTCGCGCCCGCTCCGGCCCGCAGCCCCGGCAGCGGTGCGGGCGGAGCCGCCCGGACGCGCCCCGCGTCGCCGTGCCGTGGTCAGTGCAGGCTGCATCCTCCGGCCGGCTCCGGCCGGACTGCCGGGGCGCCGACCGTGGGCATGCCCAGCATCACGCCCCCGGCCCCGCCCTGCTGCCGCTCCGCCGCCTGCCGCAGCTCCCAGGCGTCCCCGGAGCGGGTGCGCCGCACGCCCAGTGCCGGGCCCTCGGCCAGCAGGTGGTGCGGGGCGGCGTAGCTGATCTCGACGGTCACCAGGTCGCCGGGGCGCGGCGGGGCCGCCTCACGGCTCCCGCTCCCGCCACCGGCCGGGACCGGGTTGAAGTGCACCAGGCGGTTGTCGGGCGCCCGCCCGGACATCCGCCGGGTGGCGTCGTCCTTGCGGCCCTCGCCCTCGGCGACCATCAGCTCCAGCCGCCGGCCGACCTGCTTCTTGTTCTCCGCCCAGGAGATCTCCTCCTGGAGGGCGACCAGCCGCTCGTACCGCTCCTGGACGACCGCCTTGGGGATCTGGCCCTCCATCCCGGCGGCCGGGGTGCCGGGCCGCTTGGAGTACTGGAAGGTGAACGCCTGGGCGAACCGAGCCTCCCGCACCACGTGCAGGGTCTGCTCGAAGTCCTCCTCGGTCTCGCCGGGGAAGCCCACGATGATGTCGGTGGAGATCGCGGCGTCCGGGATGGCGGCACGCACCTTCTCGATGATGCCCAGGTACCGCTCCTGCCGGTAGGAGCGGCGCATGGCGCGCAGCACCCGGTCCGAGCCGGACTGGAGCGGCATGTGCAGCTGGGGCATCACGTTCGGCGTCCCGGCCATGGCCTCGATCACGTCGTCGGTGAAGTCGCGCGGGTGCGGGGAGGTGAAGCGGACCCGCTCCAGCCCCTCGATGCCGCCGCAGGCGCGCAGCAGCGCGGAGAACGCCTGCCGGTCGCCGATGTCGGAGCCGTAGGCGTTGACGTTCTGCCCGAGGAGGGTGATTTCGCTGACGCCCTCGGCGACCAGCGCCTCGATCTCGGCCAGGATGTCCCCGGGCCGGCGGTCCTTCTCCTTGCCGCGCAGCGCGGGCACGATGCAGAAGGTGCAGGTGTTGTTGCAGCCGACCGAGATGGAGACCCAGGCCGCGTAGGCGCTCTCCCGCCGGGTGGGCAGGGTGGAGGGGAAGGCCTCCAGCGATTCGGCGATCTCCACCTGGGCCTCTTCCCGCACCCGGGCGCGCTCCAGCAGCACCGGCAGTCTGCCGATGTTGTGGGTGCCGAAGACCACGTCGACCCAGGGGGCGCGGCGGACGATGGTGTCGCGGTCCTTCTGCGCCAGGCAGCCGCCGACCGCGATCTGCATGCCGGGCCGGGCGGCCTTCCTGGGCGCGAGCTGGCCGAGGTTGCCGTAGAGGCGGTTGTCGGCGTTCTCCCGGACGGCGCAGGTGTTGAACACGACCACGTCCGCCAGGTCGGAGTCGCGGGGGGCGCGCACATAGCCGGCGGCCTCCAGCAGCCCGGACATCCGCTCGCTGTCGTGCACGTTCATCTGACAGCCGAAGGTCTTCACCAGGTACGTACGCGCGCCGTCCGACATGCCAGAACTCATCCAAACCCATCCGCGGGGCGGCGCTGCCGCGCCGCCGTCTGCCCGGTCGTCTTCCCGCCCGCCCGGCCGTCCCCGGCCGGGGCGAGGCCGGTTCCCCAGTCTAAGGGCCCGCACTGTCAGCACTCATGCCGCTTTCCGGGAGCGGGCCGGGGGCGGCACACTGTGGCGGGTGAACATCCGTCTGTCCCCGCCGGCCCGTGCCCGCCGCCCGCAGCCGCCCACCCGGCGCCGGCTGCTCGGCTGGGGCGCGGCCGGGGCGGGCGCGCTGGCGGGGGCGGCGTGGTGGAGGACCGCGGCCGACCACGGTCCGGGGCCGCGCGGGCGGCTCACCATGAGCACCGGGGTGCCCAGCGGGGTCTATGTGCGCTACGGACAGCTGCTCCAGGCCCAGCTCGCCCGGGAGCTGCCCGGCATGGAAGTGGTGCTGCTGCCCAGCGAGGGCTCGCTGCAGAACATCCAGCGGCTGGTGTCCGGCGAGGCCGACATCACCATCGCCACCGCGGACTCGCTGGTGACCTACCAGCTCGGCGGGGGCCCGGAGTCGGGCCGGCTGCGCGCCCTGGCCCGGCTCTACGACGACTACATGCAGCTCGTGGTGCCCGCCGGCTCGCCGGTCGAGTCGGCCGCCGGGCTGGCCGGGCTGCGGGTCGGCGTCGGCCAGGACGGCTCCGGAGTGCAGCTGGTGGCCCGGCAGATGCTCTCGGCGGCCGGGCTGGACATGGAGGAGGACCTGCGGCCGGTGCGGGAGGGCATCCACACCATGCCGCGGCTGCTGGAGAACAACCGGCTGGACGCCTTCTTCTGGTCCGGCGGGCTGCCCACCTCGGCGGTGGAGAAGCTGTCGCTGCGGATGGACATCCGGCTGGTGCCGCTGGGCGAGCTGCTGTCCGGGCTGCACGTGCTGGGGCAGGAGGGCGCGCACTACCGGGCGGCGGTGGTGCCCGCGGACGTGTATCCGGACATCCGCACCGGCGGCGCGGTGGACACCATCGCGGTGGCCAATCTGCTGGTGGCCATGGAGTCGCTGGACGGGCAGCTCACCGAGCACGTCACCCGGGCGGTGATCAGCGGACGGGACCGGATCGCCGAGGAGGTGCACGCGGCGCAGCGGGTGGATCTGCGCACCGCCGTCTACACCCGGCCGCTGGAGCTGCACGAGGGCGCCGTGCGCTACTACCGCTCGGTCAAGTCCTGAACCTCCGGGCCCCGCTCCCCGCCGCCCCGCTGTGCGCCGCCCTGCCCGGGGACGGCGGCGGGCGGCGGGTCCGCCCGCCGGGGCCGGGGCACGGGGCGCCACCGCGGCCGGCGTCCGCTGCGGTGCCCGGTGGCCGCCCCGGTGCCCGCCCGTGTGTCCGTGCCCCTTTCCGTGGCCCTTTCCCTGCCCCTGTCCGTGGCCCCGACCGATGCCCTGTCCGGGTCCGTGTCCGCCGGGGAGGCGGCCAGCGACGCGGCCAGCACCTCGGCACGCGGCCGGTCCGGGCCGGGTGCCGAGCTGCCGGGTGCGGTGCGCGGCACGGAAACGGTGACCGCCAGGCCGCGCGGCCGGTGGTGGGCGTAGTCCAGCCGTCCGCCGCCGGCCGCGAGCAGCGCGCCGACGATGGACAGCCCCAGGCCGGAGCCGGAGACGTTCTGGTGGCGTCCGCTGCGCCAGAACCGGTCGCCGATCCGGGCCAGTTCCTCGTCGGTCAGGCCCGGGCCGTTGTCGGCGACGGTGACCCTGGTCCACTCGCCCTCGGCCGCGACGGTCACGGTCACCCGGCCCTCGCCGTCGTCCTCGGTGAACTTCAGGGCGTTGTCGATCAGGGCGTCCAGGGCGCTGGAGGTGGCGACCGGGTCCGCCCAGCCGGTGAGCGCGCCGGGCCCGGCGGCCCGCAGGTCGATGGACCGGCGCAGCGCGACCGGCCGCCAGGCCGCGATGCGCTCGGCGACCAGCCCGGCGATGTCGGTGATCCGCGGGTCGGCCGGGCTGTGCTCGGCCAGTGCCAGGTCCAGCAGCCCGTCCAGCACCTGGGCCAGCCGCCGGCCCTCGGCCCGCACCGACTCGTACTCCTCATGCCCCTCGGGCAGCTCCAGGCCGAGCAGCTCGATCCGCAGCAGCAGCGCGGCCAGCGGGTTGCGCAGCTGGTGCGAGGCGTCCGCCACGAAGGCCCGCTGTTGTTCCAGCACCTCCTCCACGTGGTCGGCCATCTCGTTGAACGAGCGGGCCAGGCGGCGCAGCTCGGGCGGGCCGCCGGCGGCGGCGACCCGGGAGTTGAGCCGCCCGGTGGAAATGGCGTGCGCGGTGCGGTCCAGCACCCGGACCGGGCGCAGCACCCAGCGGGTCATGCCGTGTGCGGCGGCCAGTGCGAGCAGCATGGCGGCGGCCTCGGCGGCGGCCACCGGCATCCAGCCGCGCAGCACCCGGGAACGCATCGGCCCGGTGGGCGAGTCGGTGAGCACCACGGCGACCACGTCGCCGTCCCTTATCACCGGGGAGGCGACGACCAGCCGGGCGCCGGCGTCCCAGGGCCATATCTGGCCGGGGCCGTGGCTGCGGCGGCCGGCCAGGGCCTCGGCGAAGGCGCTGTCGAAGGCCCCGGCGTGGGCGCTGTCCGGGGTCATCCGCCAGTCGGCGGGGGCCTGCGCGATGGCCAGGCCGTTGCGGTCGAAGACGCCGGCCCGGATGCCGTAGAGGTCGTAGTAGCGGTTCAGCTCGTCCTGGAGCTGGGTGAGCGCGCCGCCGACCGGCTGGTCGCCGGGCACCGCGGCGAACTGGGCGAGGGAGGCGAAGCGGCTGGTGTCGTCGATCCGGTCCACCACCACCCGCTGCTGTTCCCGGGCCGCCTGGCTGGCGGCCAGCGGCACGCCGAGCGCCAGCAGCAGGCCCGCGAGCAGCACGGTCAGCAGCAGGAGAAGCCGGGAGCGCATGCCGGGCGGGCCGCTCAGGCGCCGGGGAGGACGAGCCGGTAGCCGACGCCGCGCACCGTCTCCACCAGCTCGGGCCGGCGGAGCTTGGCGCGCAGCGAGGCGATGTGCACCTCCAGGGTGCGGCCGGTGCCCTCCCAGCTGGTCTGCCACACATCGCTGATGATCTGCTCGCGGCGGTAGACCACGCCGGGGCGCTGGGCGAGCAGGGCCAGCAGGTCGAACTCCTTGCGGGTGAGCGCCACGGGCTCACCGCCGACGGTGACCTGGCGGCCGGGCAGGTCGACGGTGAGCGGGCCGGCCCGCAGCACGCTGCCGGTCTCCCGGGAGCCGCTGTCGGTGCCGGGGGCGGATTCGGCGTCGCCGCTCTCGCTGCCGGTGCGGCGGCTGACCGCGTGGATGCGGGCCAGCAGTTCGCCCATGTCGTAGGGCTTGACCACGTAGTCGTCCGCGCCCAGATTGAGTCCGTGGATACGGGAGCGCACGTCGGCGCGGGCGGTCACCATGATGACGGGGGTGCCGCTGAGCCGGCGGATGCGTCCGCAGACCTCGAAGCCGTCCACGTCGGGCAGGCCGAGGTCGAGCAGGACCACGCCGAAGGTGTCGGTGCGCAGGATGTCCAGCGCCTCCTCGCCGCCCCTGGCGTGCCGCACCTCGAAGCCGTGCCGGCCGAGGACGGCGATCAGCGCCGCGGCGACATGGTTGTCGTCCTCGACGAGCAGCAGTCGCACCGTGCCTCCCTTCCCGCGCTTCCGGACGGCGTCGCCCCCCGCCGGGGCTGTGCCGGGCCCTCGCCGCGTCCCTCGCGGCGGCCCGCACCGGGGCCCTCCCCGGGTGCTTCCCGGCATTCCTACCCGAGGATGGACGCCGATGGCACCAGGATGCGTCAAGAGAACCAGGACCCGGGGTGCCTTTCGTTATGCACCCGGTACCGCAGGTGACAGCCGCTCACGGTGTGCGGCGGTGCGATTCCTTTTCGTGATGCTCAATTTCCGCTCAGATCTGCTGACGCACTCGGGGCCGCTGGCTAGGGTCCCTGGAATCGACGAGGACGGAGCGAGACCAGACCGATGAGCGACGACGTATCGCTGACCAAGGACCCCGCGGACGCGCCGCCGCTGGCGGAGGACCTGGTCGTCCTGCGGGACGTGAACAAGCACTTCGGTGCGCTCCATGTGCTCCAGGACATCAATCTCACGATCCGCCGCGGCGAGGTCGTGGTGGTGATCGGCCCCTCCGGCTCCGGCAAGTCGACGCTGTGCCGCACCATCAACCGCCTGGAGACCATCGACTCGGGCACCATCAGCATCGACGGCAGGGCACTGCCCGCGGAGGGGCGGGAGCTGGCCAGGCTGCGTGCCGATGTGGGCATGGTGTTCCAGTCGTTCAACCTTTTCGCGCACAAGACGGTGCTGCAGAACGTCACCCTGGGCCAGATCAAGGTGCGGCGGCGCGGGCGGGCCGAGGCCGAGGCGAACGCGCGGGCGCTGCTGGACCGGGTCGGGGTGGCGAACCAGGCCGACAAGTATCCGGCGCAGCTCTCCGGCGGGCAGCAGCAGCGAGTGGCCATCGCCCGGGCGCTGGCCATGGAACCCAAGGTGATGCTCTTCGACGAGCCCACCTCGGCGCTGGACCCGGAGATGATCAACGAAGTCCTGGAGGTCATGCAGCAGCTGGCCCGCGAGGGGATGACCATGGTGGTGGTCACCCACGAGATGGGGTTCGCGCGCTCGGCCGCCGACCGGGTGGTCTTCATGGCGGACGGCCGCATCGTCGAACAGGCCGAGCCGCACCAGTTCTTCGACAACCCCCGCAGCGACCGGGCGAAGGACTTCCTGTCCAAGATCCTGCACCACTGAGCTTTGTCCCGGATGCGGACCGCCCTCCGGACACATCCCCTACGCACCCCTTACCACCAACCCTAGGGAAGACGCATCATGAAGATCCGCAAGGCAAGTGTTCTCGCCGCCACCGCTCTCGCCCTCACCCTCACCGCAACCGCGTGTGGCTCCGACGATGACAACGGCGGGGGCAATGGCGGCGGCAACGGGGGTGGTGGCGACAAGATCACCATCGGCATCAAGATCGACCAGCCGGGCCTGGGCCTGCAGACACCAGACGGCGGCTACGAGGGCTTCGACGTGGACGTCGCCCGCTATGTCGCGGCCGAACTCGGCTACGAGGAGAGCGACATCGAGTTCAAGGAGTCGCCGTCCGCCGAGCGCGAGAACATGCTGGTCAACGGCGATGTCGACATGATCTTCGCGACCTACTCCATCACCGAGGAGCGCGCCGAGCGGGTGGACTTCGCGGGCCCGTACTTCATCGCCCACCAGGACCTGTTGATCCGTGCCGATGACGAAGTCACGGACGTGGAGCAGATCAACGAGATGACCCTGTGCTCGGTGACCGGCTCCACTTCCGCACAGAACGTCCGCGACGACTTCGCCCCGGACGCCGGGCTCCAGGAGTTCGGCGGCTACTCCGAGTGCCTGACCGGTCTGGAGAGCGAAGCCGTGGACGCCCTGACCACCGATGACGTGATTCTCGCGGGTTACGCGGCGCAGGACGAGCACGCCGGCAAGTTCAAGCTGGCCGGTCTGAACCTGAGCGACGAGCGCTACGGAGTCGGCCTGCCCAAGGGATCGGACCTGCGGGACGAGGTCAACGCCGCACTGCAGAAGATGATCGACGAGGGCGCGTGGCAGGAGGCTGTGGAGAAGCACTTCGGCCCGGCGGGCTACGAGGCCGAGGAGGCCCCGGAGATCACCGAGACCAACTGAGCCTTCCGGGCGTGGCGCACCGCCCGGACGGGTGGTGCGCCATTCCCTCCCTCCGACCCCCTGACGAGAGACGACGTGTTCGATTTCCTCGATCTTGAGCGATACGACCTGCTCGGCGCCTTCTGGGTGACGGTGCAGCTCACTTTCTGGTCCGCTGTCGGCTCGCTGATCTGGGGCACGATCCTGGCGGCGATGCGGGTGGCGCCGGCCCCGGTGCTGCGCGGCTTCGCCACCGGCTATGTGAACATCGTGCGCAACACGCCGCTTACCGTGATCATCGTTGCCTGCTCCATCGGGCTCTACCAGACGCTGGGCGTGACCCTGAGCGGCGGTCCCAAGCCCGAGGACATCAACTTCCGGCTGGCCATCCTCGGCTTCATCGCCTACACCTCCGCCTTTGTCTGCGAGGCACTGCGCTCGGGTGTCAACACGGTCCCCCTGGGACAGGCGGAGGCTGCCCGCGCGCTGGGCCTGAACTTCGGCCAGGTGCTGGGCCTGGTGGTGCTGCCGCAGTCGTTCCGCGCCGTGGTAGGTCCGCTGGCCAGCGTACTGATCGCGCTCACCAAGAACACCACGGTCGCCGCGGCGATCGGGGTGCACGAGGCGGCGTGGTTGATGAAGGCCATGATCGAGAACGAGGCGGACGCGTTGTTCCTGGTCTTCGCCGTGTTCGCCTTCGGGTTCGTCGCCCTAACCCTTCCCACGGGTCTGCTGCTGGGCCTGGTGAGCAAGCGAGTGGGAGTCAGCCGATGAGCGGTTCCGTACTGTACGACGCCCCCGGCCCGCAGGCCCGGCTGCGCAACCTGCTCTACAGCCTGGGCTTTATCGTGGTGGCCGCCCTGGTCGCATGGTGGGTGGTGCGCGGGCTGAGCGACAAGAACCAGCTCGACTGGAACAAGTGGAGCCCGTTCTTCACCGACAGCCGGGTGTGGACCACCTATCTGCTGCCCGGACTGGTGAACACCTTGAAGGCCGCCGCGCTGGCCATGGCGCTGGCGTTGCCGCTGGGTGCGGCTCTGGGTATCGCCCGGCTGTCGGAGCACGCATGGCTGCGCTGGGCCGCGGGCACGGTGGTGGAGTTCTTCCGCGCCATCCCAGTGCTGATGCTGATGGCCTTCGCCAGCGCCTTCTACGCCGTGTACACCGAGATCAGCTCCGATTTGCGTCCGCTGTACGCGGTCGTGACCGGCCTGGTGCTGTACAACGCGTCGGTGCTGGCCGAGGTGTTCCGTGCCGGGATTCTGGCCCTGCCACAAGGACAGACCGATGCCGCCAAGGCCATCGGCATGCGCAAGAGCCAGACCATGCTCAGTGTGCTGCTGCCGCAGTCGGTCACCGCGATGCTCCCGGCGATCGTCAGCCAGCTGGTGGTCATCGTGAAGGACACCGCACTCGGCGGCGCCCTGCTCGGCTACGCGGAGCTGATCTCCAAAACCCGGCCCATCTACGGCAATTACGGGGCCAATGTGATCGCCACCCTGACCGTGATCGCGGCCGTCTTCATCGTGCTCAATTTCCTGCTCACCAGCTTCGCCGGCTGGTTGGAGCGCCGGCTGCGGCGGGCCCGGAGGCGCGGCGGCACCGTGCTGGCCGCTGCCATGGACGAGCAGATCGAAGGTCCGGGCCAGCCGGTTCCGGCCGCCTCGGCCCTTCGGCAGGAACCGGAGGACGAGCAACACCGCGAACCGCGGGGCCCGTAGGCGGCCGACGGGCCGGGAAGTAGTCCGGCGGCCCACGCGTGCTGCACGGTGCCGCTGGTCGACGTATGTCTGCACCGACTTGACGGGCCAACAGCCGCTGGGTTGCATACTCCTGTGCAGCCCGTGATCATCGCCGGCGCGGGCCCGACCGGGCTCGCGCTGGCGCTCGCCCTCGCCCGTCACACCGTGCCCGTGCTGCTGCTGGACGGCACCGCCGGCACGGAGGGCGAGGCGGCGGACCGGCGTCCGGCCCGCAGCTGTGTGCTGCCCCCGGACACCTCGCACTGGGCCCGGCCGCCCGCGGTCCGCCGGCAGGCCCTGGCCTGGTCCGGCTGGCGCACCACTCACCGCGGCAAAACGGTCCAGCACAGCCGGTTCCCGGCCGACGCCGCCCCGCTGCATCTGCCGCAGGACGCGCTGGAGGCGGGGCTGCGGGACGCGGTGCGGCGCACCGGGCTGGTGGAGATCGCCCGGGCGTGCCGGATCACCGGGCTGGAGCAGGACGACAAGGGCGTCACGGCACAGCTGACCGGCGACCGGGAGCGGCGCGGCAGTTATCTGGTGGGCTGCGACGGGGCCCGCTCCACGGTGCGCAAGCTGCTTCAGGTGCCGTTTCCGGGGCGGACCGCAGTGGAGCGCTATGCGGTGGCCGTGGTGCGGACGGCGCTGCTGTGGCCGGGCGCGGAACCGGACGAGGGGGCGCTGCACCGGGCGCTGCCCGGGCCGGGCCGCACCCTGGAGGTGCTGGCCCGGCCGCTGAGCGGAATGCAGTGGCGGCTGGACTGGCCGATGCCGCCGGACGGCGAGCTGGTCACCCCGCAGGCCCTGCTGGAGGCGCTGCACCGCACCCTGGCCGCCTGGCACGAGGGAGAGGTCCCGCCCTACGAGCTGCTGGACACCGGGGTGCACCAGTGCCACCAGCGGCTGGCCCGCCGCTGGCGGCGCGGCCGGGTCTTCCTGGCCGGGGACGCCGCCCATCTGCTGGGCGCCCTGGGCACCCAGCAGATCGCCGAGTGCCTGCGGGACGTGGACAACCTGGCCTGGAAGCTGGCCGTGGCCTGCCACCAGGATGATGCCGGGGAGCTGCTGGACAGCTACGAGCGGGAACGCCGCTCGGCGGTGGGTACCCGGCTGCGGGCCGTGGACCAGGCACTGCCGCTGGTGCGGGGGCGCGGCGGCGACCGGCAGACGGTGCGCGGCCGGGGCCGGCTGGCCCTGCTCACCGACGCCCATCTGGGCCTGGGCACCCTGGGCGGACCGGGCAGTTACCCGGTACCGGGCGGCGACCACCGCCATGCCCGGACGCCGGCCACAGCCCCGGGCTCACCGGCCGCCGATGTGCCGGTGACGGCGCTGGACGGCACCCGCGCCACGCTGCGCGAGCTGCTGGGCGGTCCGCTGCTGGCGGTGCTCACCGCACCGGGCTCCCGGGTGTGGGACGCCAAGCACTGGCTGTCCGCCGGGCTGATCCCGGAGCTGGCCGAAGCGCTGCGGAGCGTGCCGCTGCCGGCCGAGCTGCTGGTGACCGAGGAGTATCCGGGCGCGGGCGCGCACACCCTGCTGCTGGTCCGGCCGGACGGCCGGCTGGCCGCCGCTCTCCCCGCCCCCGACACCCCCGCGCTCCGCCACACCATCACCGCCCTGCTCGCCTGAGGGGTTGGCCGATCACCGGTGATCCGGAACGCGGACGACTTCGTCAGTCTCGTCTCGGGCACACTGGCGCTGAGACGGCAGCACTGCTTCCCGAAGTGGTCAGGTCTCTCCACCGTCGGCCTGCGGCTGTCGGAGGAGAGAAGGCTGCTCTGTCTGAGGCTCGGCGATGCGGCGGCAGGCGTGCGACGACTTCGGCGTGGTTGCTGCTGATGCCGGGTTTTGGCCGGTATCGACACGGTTCTGGCGCCGCCAGGTGTCGATCGTCCGGCCACTGTTCCCCAGGCGCTGGGCGACCTTGCGGCCAGACTCGATGAGGACGAGGACCTTGCGACGAATTCGAGCGGGAAGCTGCAGGGCATGTGGATCTTCTCCGGACGCTGGATGACTGATCGCCCAGCAACCCGGACTGCGCCGAATCCGCGGCACATCACGGACTCCACAAGACTCAGTACAGTTCGCTGGACCGCTTGTTGGAACGGCCTGCCCCACCCCGGCGCCTCATCCCGCGCGTCGCCGGGGTTTTCGCAGCGTCCGCAGGGCCGTGGCCCGTCCGGCAGTCGCACGGAACTCTCCCGATCTGGCCCCGGACGGCCCCCGGCCTGAAGAACAAGCACCGGGCCAGACACCATGACGTCGACAAAACAGCCAAACGCGGCGAATCGCTCAGGGAACATCGAGGCCACCGACGTTGAACGCCAAGCCCAGACCCTCCGCCTGAGGCTGGAAAAGATTCTGCGATGCCTTCTTGCGCATTACGTGCAACCGGAATTGGAATCAATTCTTCCGGTTTCTCGAGATGCATTTGTCGCCCATCACCCCTTTCTTCACCCTTTGATGGAGCGCGAAGCTCAAGCAACCCTCAGAAAGCCCTTGTCGCACTTGCCATTTCCCAACAGGAGTGGAAGTGTTCTAGTTGCACGGAGGACATGAAAAAGCTCTCCGCGCACACAAGGATGAAGGGTGGCATTCAAGCCGATGTCGCACTTCTGTCACCCTGGTCATGACGCCCTTGCGCGTTTACCGCTGAGAGTAGATAGGTGAAGAAACTTGCTCAAGAGTACTCGCGCTCGACGCTCCGTTACGTCAGCGCTGGGAGTGCTAATGGCCGGCATCTTCTCGTTGGGTGCCACGACGACAGCATCAGCTTCCCAAGTTGGCGCCATGGCACATCCCACCGGTTGCAGTTACGACGTCTGGGGGAGTTGGGGGACCCAAGCCTCGTGCTCTAGCCACAACGGTGGCTCTTACCGAGCAGTTGCCATATGCAAGCACCCGGAAACGAACCAGTTCAAGTGGTTCTACGGCACATGGAAGCAATTCGGAGTCTCCACTGCGTACTGCGAGGGAGCATATCGAGCGAGTTCTGCGGGTGTCGAAACTTCTTCCAGCAAGAAGGCCTGAGAACGACCAGAGCGATCGAGATGGGAGCAGCTCAATGAAGAAGATGAGTGCAGCGCTCTTCACTACCGCAGTGGTGGCAGTCCTCGGATTCCCAGGCACGGCCACCGCAGCTGAGCCCAGCACAGAGACACAGCAGAACTTCGGCGATATTTCCATCATGGCCCATCCGACCGGCTGTACCTACGGCAAGTACACCAACGGCTCCTCTGCCGAGTGCAAGCAGAGTAACGGTGGAAGCTACAAGGCAGTCGTCAGGTGCCGCACGAGTGACAACACCATCATAACTCGTGAGCCGGAACTCTGGAGGACAAGCGGAATCTCCTACGTCTTCTGCCCGCCGATGACCTTTTATGAGAGCTCGGGCATCAAGACAAAGTCTACCAGTTGACCTGGGGCTGTTGTTGTGGGTCCGTCAGCTCACTGGCGGGCCCTTTTCACTTTCTCGAGAGATGTTTGTAGGCCATTACTGACCCTGAGCTCGTGATGGGGCCATGGTGTTGATCAGGCCGAACTTGGCGAGGCAGCCGTCGAGCAGGTGCGGCCGGTACTGGATCTCCTCGGGTTCACGCTTCAGAACGCGGACGAGCTGATCAAGACTTGGCACGAGCATTCATCCCGTCCCTTCCTCTGCCGGCAGCACGGCGAGGCGGGCATGGGCGACCGCTCCAGCCCTCCGCATGCCAGCCGCGCACCGAGCGGCGGATCATCAAGGTGCGGATTCTGCGCCGCTGGGGACCTGCACGGATCGCGGGCCTGCTGCGCCTGGTGCCCTCCACCGTGCACCGGGTACTGACTCGCTACGGCCTGGCCCGTCTCGCGCACCTGGACCGGGCCACCGGCCGCGTCATACGCCGCTACGAACGCGCCAGGCCCGGCGAGCTGGTGCACGTGGACATCAAATAGCTCGGCAACATCCCCGACGGCGGCGGCCACAAGGTCCTCGGCCGCCAGGCGGGCGCAGGACGCGTTCCGGCGCCGGCTACAGCTATGTGCACACCGCCGTCGACGGCCACTCCCGCCTGGCCTACAGCGCGATCCTCACCGACGAGAAGAAGAAGGCCGCCGGCGCCTTCTGGGGGCGAGCGCAGGTGTTCTTCGCCTCCTGCGGGAGCACCGTCGAGCGGGTGCGGACCGACAGCCAGCTCCTGCTACAAGTCCCGTCTGTGGCGCAATGCCCTGGCCGCGGCCGGGATCACCCACAAACGCACCCGCGCCTACCGGCCGCAGACTCCATCTCGCCTGCGACGGTCGTGGCCGGCCCCTGGCCGTCGTCATCACGCCCGCCGGCAACGTCAACGATTTCACCGTCTTCGACGACGTCATGGACGCCTTGAGGGTGCTCCGAACGGGCGCCGGACGGCCCCGCCGCAGGCCCGACGCGGTCATTGCGGACAAGGCGTACTCCCCCGGGCGATCCGCCAGTCCCTGCGGCGCAGGGGCATCCGGGCGGTGATCCCGGAGCGGGCGGATCAGAAGGCCAACCGTGTGCGGCGCGGACAGGCCGCCGGCCTTCGACCCCGACCTCTGGCCTGGTGCCATTCATGCCATACCGGATCCGCCTCGACGTCTTCAGCGATCACATAGATCGAAAGACCCGTCATCCTCCGGTCGCCGGTGATCGCTACCCGCTTCACGTTCCCGACCACACGACCATGATCAACGATCAGCAGCTGATGCCTCACCGCCTACCGTGCAAGAGCTCAACAGTAAGGGTCGAGGAACTCCGGGTCCTCGCCTTCGGCTTCCAGGGCTTCGCGGACCACGCGGAGGGCCAGGCCCTCTGGGTAACCCTTGCGGGCCAGCATGCCCGCCAGCCGCCGGATCCGTTTGTCACGCTCCAGGCCACGGGTGGCGCGAAGCTTGCGTGCCACCAGCTCCCGGGCCGTCTCGGCCTCACGCTCGCTGCCCAGTTTGGAGACCGCGTCGTCGATCAGCACGCTGTCCACCCCCCGGGTGCGCAGCTCGCGGGCGAGCGCCCGCCGGGCCAGCCCTCGGCCGTGGTGGCGGGACTCCACCCAGGCGTCGGCGAAGGCCGCGTCGTCGATCAGCCCGGCTTCCTCGAAGCGGTCCAGGACCGCTACCGCGGCGTCCTCCGGGATGTCCCGTTTGCGCAGGGCCTCGGCGAGCTGCCCCCGCGTGCGCGGTGAGCCCGTGAGCAGGCGCAGGCAGATCGCCCGGGCGCGTTCCACCGGATCGGCCGGAGCTCCGGGCGGACCCGACCGTTCCGCTTCGTCCCGTGATCGCGGCCGGTGCACGGCCTAGCTCTTGGCCGCCGCGGCCTTGGCGGCCCGGGTGGTCCTGGCCGCCGGTGCCGCCGCCGCAGGGGCGGGAGCGGGCACGGCGGCCGCCGTCTCACTGCCGGCGGCGTCCGTGCCGGGCTCGGGTGCCTGGGTCCGCGGGCCGATGCCCAGCTTCTCCTTGATCTTCTTCTCGATCTCGTTGGCGAGGTCGGGGTTGTCGCGCAGGAAGTTGCGGGCGTTCTCCTTGCCCTGGCCGAGCTGGTCGCCCTCGTAGGTGTACCAGGCGCCGGACTTGCGGATGAAGCCGTGCTCCACGCCCATGTCGATCAGGCCGCCCTCACGGCTGATGCCCACGCCGTAGAGGATGTCGAACTCGGCCTGCTTGAAGGGGGGCGCGACCTTGTTCTTCACGACCTTGACCCGGGTGCGGTTGCCCACCGCCTCGGTGCCGTCCTTGAGGGTCTCGATGCGGCGGACGTCCAGCCGCACCGAGGCGTAGAACTTCAGCGCCCGCCCGCCGGTGGTCGTCTCCGGGGAGCCGAACATCACGCCGACCTTCTCCCGGAGCTGGTTGATGAAGATCGCCGTGGTCTTGGCCTGGCTGAGCGCGCCGGTGATCTTCCGCAGCGCCTGGCTCATCAGCCGGGCCTGGAGACCCACGTGCGAATCGCCCATCTCGCCCTCGATCTCGGCCCGCGGCACCAGGGCGGCGACCGAGTCGATCACGATCAGGTCCAGCGCACCGGACCGGATCAGCATGTCGGTGATCTCCAGCGCCTGCTCGCCGTTGTCCGGCTGGGAGAGGATGAGCTGATCCACATCGACCCCGAGCTTCTTGGCGTACTCCGGGTCCATCGCGTGCTCGGCGTCCACGAAGGCGACCGTGCCGCCGTTCTTCTGGGCGCTGGCCACGGCGTGCAGGGCGAGGGTCGTCTTGCCGCTGCTCTCCGGGCCGTAGATCTCCACCACCCGGCCCCGGGGCAGACCGCCGACGCCGAGCGCGATGTCGAGCGCGGTCGAACCGGTGGTGATGACCTCGACCGGCTCCTGGGACCGCTCGCCCATGCGCATCACAGCGCCCTTGCCGAACTGTCGCTCAATCTGTGCGAGGGCGGCGTCCAGCGCCTTCTCGCGGTCCGTACCTGCCATGGGTGCCACCGTCTTCTGGTTCGATCGCTTCACGTCAATGACGCTAGCGCCTGCCACTGACAATCGGGTCCGGGGCGGCCTCCGGCAGCCGCCGCCCCTCCATATGAATGGATGTTCGATTTTCGTGTCAAGCGACTCGCCGGGCCTGTGGAAAACCGCAAACCCGCAGCTCAGAGCGGTATGCGAGGGGTAAATCAGCAGGTCGTGGCCGGTGCCGTCGCCCCGTTCAGCGCAGCCGGGCCGGGACGTCCATCGCCCGGCACACCGCCCGCCACACGTCCTTGGCCTCCCAGCCCGCCTCCAGCGCCTCGTACACCGTGCGCCCGCCCAGCTCGGACATCACATGGTCCCGCGCGAAGGAGTCCGCGTAGGCCTCGCCGAAATGCTCCCGCATCCGTTCCCAGAAGTCCGTCAGCCGCATGTTCCCAGTATCCCCCCGACGTCCCGAGCGGCTCAGCCGCCCAGCGCCCGCACCCCCGCCGTGACCGCCACCGCCACGCCCACCACCAGCAGGAACGGCGCCCGCAGCAGCACCGCCGCGCCGGCCGCGGCCAGCCCGGCCACCCGGGCGTCCAGCACCGGCGAACCGTCCCCGCCGTCCGCGGTCTGGATCGCGGTCAGGGCCGCCAGCAGCGCCACCGGGAGCAGCGCGGCCAGCCGCCGCACCAGCGGGCGCTCCAGCGCCCCGGCCGGCACCGACAGCCCCAGCAGCTTGACCAGGTAGCAGCCCACCGCGGTCAGCCCGATGGCCAGCCACACGGCGGCCGGGTCCATCGCGGTCACCGGGTCACCTCCCGGTCGTCGAAGCGGCCGTGCACGAACAGCACGGCGGGTGCCGCCAGCGCGGCGACCAGCACCGGCACCCCGGCCGGCAGCAGCGGCAGGGTGACCAGCGCCAGCAGCGCCGCGAGCACCGCCGTGGCCCGCTCCACCGCGGTCTTGAGCATCGGCACGACCAGGGCCAGGAACACGGCGGGCCCGGCCGCGTCCAGGCCCCAGACCGCGGGGTCGCCCAGGCCGGAGGCGCCCAGCGCGCCCAGCAGGGTGGTGAGGTTCCACAGCAGGTAGAGGGTGAGGCCGGTGACGGCGAAGCCGAGGCGCGCCGCCCGCCGGTCCGGCTGCGCGAAGGACACGGCGGCGGTCTCGTCGATCACCCACTGCGCGGCCAGCGGCCGCAGCCAGCGCGGCGGCCGGATCAGGGCGGACAGGCGCAGGCCGTAGAAGCAGTTCCGCACCCCGAGGAAGAACGCCCCGGCCGCGGCGGTGAACGGATTGCCGCCCGCGGCCAGCGCGCCGACCAGCGCGAACTGCGAGGCGCCGGTGAACACCAGCAGGCTGAGCGCGCAGGTCTGGGCCACGCTCAGACCCGCCGCGGCGGCGGTGGCGCCGAAGGCGAAGCCGGAGACGCCCACCGCGACGCCGACCCCGAGGGCGTCGCGCACCGCGCCGCGCGCGGTGTCCGGCTCCGCGGCCGGGGCGGGTGCCGGGGCCGGACCGGCGGCCGCACCGGGGGATGAGGGGTTGACCCGATCGTTCACCCCGGCAGCCTAAGCGGACCCCCGGTCCTCCCGTCTTGTACGTTCTTGCACCTCAGGGGCGGCCCCTGCCGGGCGGTCGCCCGGCAGGGGCCGGCGGTCCGCCGCCGGGACCGGCCCTCCCGCCGGTCCGGCCCGGTCAGTGGGCGTGGGCCCGCCGGTAGGCGGCGGGCGGGACACCGACGATGCGGGTGAAGTGGCGGGTCAGATGCGACTGGTCGGTGAAGCCGGCCGCCGCCGCGGCCTCGGCCGGCCGGGCCCCGGCCGCCAGCAGCGCCCGGGCCCGCCGCACCCGGCGGTCGGTCAGCCAGGCGTGCGGCGGCATCCCGTACCGCTGCCGGAAGGCCCGCAGCAGCGCGAACGTGCCGGTGCCCAGCTCCGCGGCGAGTTCTTCCAGCGTGGGCGGCGCGGTCATCCGCTCCTCCAGCAGCAGCCGCGCCCGCTCCGCGTTCCGCGCGCCCGCGCCGCGCGGCACCCGCTCCGGCAGCGGTCCGCCGTGGTCGCGCAGCAGCCGGGCCAGCACCACCCGCAGCAGGGTGTCCGCGGCCAGCGGATCGTCCTGCTCGGCGGCCCGGTGCACCTCGGTGATCAGCCGCCCGGCCTCCGGGTCGTGCACCAGCACCCGGCGGAAGCCGACGGTGCCGCGGTCCCGCCCCGTGTCCCCGCTCTCCGCGGCCACCTCGGCCACCAGCTCCGCCGAGGGGTAGAGGGTGGCGTACGCCCAGCCGTCCGGCCGCCCGGCCCGGGCGGTGTGCGGCACCTCCGGGTTGATCATCACCACGCTGCCGGGTCCGGCGCATTCCGTGCCGCCCGGCAGCCCGACCGCCTCCACGCCCGCGGTCACCGCGCCCAGCACATAGCCGCCGTGGGTGTGCCGGGGGAATTCGTGCCCCACGTAGCGTGCGCGCAGCAGTTCCAGGCCCGGCAGCCGGGCATAGCGCCAGTGCCGCGCCCATTCGCCGCCGCCGGCCGGGCCGGCGCTCCCGGCGCTCCCGGCGCTTCCAGGGGCCACTCTCATGCGGCCCATTGTGCGGTGCTGTCAGCGGCGGGGTGCACCATGGGTCGCATGACGGACGGCCCGGCCTCGGCCCTGGAAGCGTTCTCCCCGGCCACGCGCGCGTGGTTCACCGGGGCGTTCCGCGCGCCCACCGCCGCCCAGGAGGGCGCCTGGCGGGCCATCGCCGCGGAGTCGGACGTGCTGGTGGTGGCGCCCACCGGCTCCGGCAAGACGCTGGCCGCCTTCCTCGCCTCCCTGGACCGGCTGGCGGCCGTGCCGCCGCCCGCCGATCCGCTGCGCCGCTGCCGGGTGCTGTACGTCTCCCCGCTGAAGGCGCTCGCCGTGGACGTGCAGCGCAACCTCCGCTCGCCGCTCACCGGCATCCGCCAGGAGGCGGTCCGGCTCGGTCTTCCCGAGCCGGAGGTCACGGTGGGCGTCCGCTCCGGGGACACCCCGGCCGCCGAGCGCCGCTCGCTGGCCCGCCGCCCGCCGGACATCCTGATCACCACCCCGGAGTCGCTGTTCCTGATGCTGACCTCCGCCGCCCGGGACGCCCTCGCCGGCGTGGAGACGGTCATCCTGGACGAGGTGCACGCGGTGGCCGGCACCAAGCGCGGCGCCCATCTGGCGCTCTCCCTGGAGCGGCTGGACGGGCTGCTGCCCCGCCCGGCCCGCCGCATCGGCCTGTCCGCCACGGTCCGCCCGGTGGACGAGGTGGCCCGCTTCCTCTCCCCGCAGCGCGGCGCCACGATCGTCCAGCCGCCGGCCGAGAAGGAGTGGCGGCTGTCGGTGGTGGTCCCGGTGCAGGACATGGGCGAGCTCGGCGCCTCCCGGGTGCCGGACGCCCCGCTCTCCCCCGGCGGCCCGGCCCGCGCGGGCGGCCCGGGCGCGTCCGGGGAGCGCCCCTCCATCTGGCCCTCGGTGGAGGAGCGGATCGTCGACCTGATCCAGGCGCACCGCTCCACCATCGTCTTCGCCAACTCCCGCCGTCTGGCCGAGCGGCTGTGCAACCGGCTGAACGAGATCGCCCACGAGCGCGCCACCGGCGAGACCCTGCCGGAGGCGCACGGCCCGGCCGAGCTGATGGGCGGCTCCGGCGCGGGCAGCAGCGCTCCGCCCGTCCTGGCCCGGGCACACCACGGCTCCGTCTCCAAGGAGCAGCGCTCCCAGGTGGAGGAGGATCTCAAGGCCGGCCGGCTGCCCGCGGTGGTGGCCACCTCCAGCCTGGAGCTGGGCATCGACATGGGGGCGGTGGATCTGGTGGTGCAGGTGGAGTCGCCGCCCTCGGTGGCCTCCGGTCTCCAGCGGGTGGGCCGGGCCGGGCACCAGGTGGGCGCGGTCTCCACCGGTGTGGTGTTCCCCAAGTACCGGGGCGATCTGGTGCAGTCCGCGGTGGTCACCGAGCGGATGCGGCAGGGCGCCATCGAGGCGCTGAAGGTCCCGGCCAATCCGCTGGACGTGCTGGCCCAGCAGGTCGTGGCGATGACCGCCATGGACACCTGGGACGTGGACGAGCTGCTGGCCGTGGTGCGCCGTGCGGCGCCGTTCTCCGCGCTGCCGGAGTCCGCCTATCACGCGGTGCTGGACATGCTGGCCGGCCGCTATCCGTCGGACGCCTTCGCCGAGCTGCGCCCCCGCCTGGTGTGGGACCGGGTGGCGAACACGGTGCGCGGCCGTCCGGGGGCGCAGCGGCTGGCGGTCACCTCCGGCGGCACCATCCCGGACCGCGGGCTGTTCGGGGTCTTCCTGGCCGGGGCCGATCCGAAGAAGGGCGGCGGCCGGGTCGGCGAGCTGGACGAGGAGATGGTCTACGAGTCCCGGGTCGGCGATGTGTTCACGCTGGGCACCACCTCCTGGCGGATCGAGGACATCACCCGGGACCGGGTGCTGGTGTCGCCGGCGCCCGGGGTGCCCGCCCGGCTGCCGTTCTGGAAGGGCGACCAGCTGGGCCGGCCGCTGGAGCTGGGCCGGGCGCTCGGCGGGTTCCTGCGCGAGCTCGGCGGGCTGGACGCGCCGGCCGCCCGGGAGCGTCTGGCCTCCGCCGGGCTGGACGCCTGGGCGGTGGACAACGTCCTGGCCTATCTGGCCGAGCAGCGGGAGATCGCCGGCCATGTGCCGGACGACCGCACCATCGTGGTCGAGCGCTTCCGGGACGAGCTGGGCGACTGGCGCATCGTGGTGCACTCGCCGTTCGGCGCGCAGGTGCACGCCCCGTGGGCGCTGGCGCTGGGCGCCCGGCTGGCCGAGCGGCACGGGCTGGACGCCCAGGTGCTGCACGCCGACGACGGCATTGTGCTGCGGCTTCCCGACGCCGATCTGCTCGGCCTGGACGGCTTCGCGGACGGGGAATTCGACGGCACCGACGGCACCGACGGCACCGACGGCACCGCCGGAACCGCCGGTCTCCCCGGGTCCCCGGCCCCGNCCGGAACCGCCGGTCTCCCCGGGTCCCCGGCCCCGGGGGGTGCCCCCGTGCCGGACACCGCGCGGGACGCCTCCTACGACGACGCCCAGGCCCCGGTGGGCGCCTCCGACGTGCTGTTCGCGCACGACGAGGTGGAGCAGGTGGTCACCGACCAGGTGGGCGGCTCGGCGCTGTTCGCGGCGCGGTTCCGGGAGTGCGCGGCGCGGGCGCTGCTGCTGCCCCGGCGCAGCCCGGGCAGGCGCACCCCGCTGTGGCAGCAGCGGCAGCGGGCGCACCAGCTGCTCTCGGTGGCGGGCGAGTTCGGCTCCTTCCCGATCGTGCTGGAGGCGGTGCGCGAATGTCTGCAGGACGTCTTCGACGTCCCCGGCCTGCGCGAGCTGATGCGGGACATCGAGTCGCGGCGGGTGCGGGTGGTGGAGGTCACCACCCGGGAGCCCTCGCCGTTCGCCCGTTCCCTCCTCTTCGGCTATGTCGCCCAGTACCTGTACGAGGGGGACAGCCCGCTGGCCGAGCGGCGGGCGGCGGCGCTGTCGCTGGATTCCCGGCTGCTCTCCGAGCTGCTGGGCCAGGCCGAGCTGCGCGAGCTGCTGGATCCCGAGGTGCTGCACGAGCTGGAGCGGGAGCTCCAGTGGCGGACCGAGGAGCGGCGGGTGCGGGATGTGGAGGGGGTGGCCGATCTGCTGCGGCTGCTGGGGCCGCAGACCGAGGAGGAGCTGGCCGGGCGCGGCGCCGCTCCGGAGTGGGCGCGGGAGCTGGGCCGGGCGCGGCGGGCGATCCCGGTGCGGTTCGCCGGGCGGGAGCACTGGGCGGCCGTCGAGGACGCCGGGCGGCTGCGGGACGCCCTGGGTGCGGCGCTGCCGATCGGGGTGCCGGAGGCGTTCACCGAGCCGGTGAAGGATCCGCTGGGTGATCTGCTGGCCCGCTATGCGCGCACCCACGGGCCGTTCACCTCGGCGCAGGCCGCGGCGCGGTTCGGCCTGGGGGTGGCGGTGGTGGACGGCGCGCTGCGCCGGATGGCCGCGGAGAACCGCATGGTGCAGGGGCGCTTCCGGCCGGTGCCGGCCACGGCCCCGAAGGCCGGGGAGCCGGATCACGAGTGGTGCGACCCGGGGGTGCTGCGCAGGCTGCGGCGGCGTTCGCTGGCCGCGCTGCGGCAGGAGCTGGAGCCGGTGGCGCCGCAGGCGCTGGCCGAGTTCCTGCCCCAGTGGCAGCACGTCCCGGCGTGGACCGCCGAGCCGGAGCCCGGCCGGGCCGGCGCCTCCCCGGCCGGTGCCCGCTCCTCCGGGGGCGGGCTGCGCGGGCCGGACGGCCTGGTCCGGGTGATCGAGCAGCTCCAGGGGGCGCCGGTGCCCGCCTCGGCGCTGGAGAAGCTGGTGCTGCCGGCCCGGGTGCAGGGCTACGCGCCGGCCATGCTGGACGAGCTGACCGCCTCCGGCGAGGTGGTGTGGGCGGGTGCGGGCGCGCTGCCCGGGAAGGACGGCTGGCTGTCGCTGTACCCGGCCGACACCGCGCCGCTGCTGCTGCCCCCGCCCCGGCCGCTGGAGCTGTCGCCCGTGCACCGCGCGGTCCAGGAGGTGCTCTCGGGCGGCTACGGCCTGTTCTTCCGCCAGCTCGCCGACCAGGTCCGGGCCCGCCTGGCCGCTTCGCCGCCCGCCCCGGGGCCGGAGGGCTCCGGGGCGGGCGGGCGGGAGCGCTCGCCCGTGAACGGTGTCCGCCCGGCGGGCCCCCGCACCGGCGGCTCCGCACCCGGCGGGACGGCCGCGGGCGCCTTCGTGGGGGGCGAGGCGGGGGATGCGGTGATCTCGGATGCGGTGTGGGATCTGGTGTGGGCGGGGCTGGTGACCAACGACACCCTGGGACCGCTGCGGGCCCTCCTCGGCTCGGGGCGCACCGCCGGGTCCACCGCGCACCGGGCGCGGCGGGCCGCGCCGCGCGGCCGGTACGG
>NZ_WTLH01000230.1 GCF_011421595.1 Streptomyces sp. YIM 98790
GTGCGGCGCGCCGCCGGGCGGTGCCGCCGGCGGTGCCGCCCCGGGAATCCGGCCGGCCTCCAGTTCGATCACGGCCGTGCGCTCCATGGGCGCCTCGGCGGGCGGTGCCACCCCGGCCGGCAGCGGCACCACACTGGTCACCTCGTCGGGGCCGACGCCCGTCCCGCCCGTCCCGCCGTCCGCGGTGCCGTCGGGCCGGCCGGCGGAGCCGGCGACCCGGTCCAGGGCGGTGGGCCCGGCCGGGGCCCCCGCCGGGTACGGGGAGGCGTCCAGCTGGGCGTCGGTCAGCCGGGCGCGCACCGTACGGACCAGGGACAGGAACACCGCGGCATCGGCCGGGCGCGCCTGCGGATCGCGGGCCGCGGCCTGTGCCACCAGGCCGTCCAGCTCCTGGGGCAGCCCGGAGACCGCGGCCGAGGGCAGCGGCATCTCCGACTGCACACGGGCCAGCAGGACCTGCGCCGGGGAGTCCCCCCGGTGCGGCTTGGTGCCGGTGAGCATCTCGTAGAGCATGACCCCGCAGGCGTACACATCGGTGAAGGGGCCGGCGATGCCGTTCTGGATCTGCTCGGGGGCCAGATAGGAGACCGTGCCCAGCAAGGCGCCGGTGGTGGCGGAGGTCTGGCCGTCCACCCCGCGCACCAGGCCGAAGTCGGCGATCTTCACCCGGCCGTCGTCGCCGATCAGGACGTTCTCCGGCTTGACGTCCCGGTGCACCAGACCGCCGCGGTGGGCGGCGCCGAGGCCGGCCAGCACCGGCTCCAGGATGTCCAGCACCGCACGGGGCCGGAGCGCGCCGCTCTCCCGGAGGACGTCCCGCAGGGTGCAGCCGGCCACGTACTCCATGGCCAGATAGACATAGCCGCCGTCCATGCCCTGGTCGGTGACGCCGACGATGTTGGGGTGGTCCAGACGGGCGGCCGCCTTGGCCTCCCGGATGAACCGCTCGACGAAGGCGGCGTCGGTGGCCAGGGCGGGGTGCATGACCTTCAGGGCGAGCACACGGTCCAGCCGCATGTCCAGCGCGCGGTAGACGGTGGCCATGCCGCCCACGGCGACGCGCGCGTCGACGCGGTAACGGCCGTCGACCACATGGCCGATGAGCGGATCCTGGAGGGTCATGTCCACAGGCGAAGTCTACGAGCCGCGGCGGACAGGGCCGCCCCGGCGGAGCACACCGTGCCCCGACTGCTGCGGAACGGTGACGAAGGGATGGCCGGGCGGGCGAGGGTGCGCGGGCCCGGTGCGGGGGCCCGGTGCGGGGGCCCGGTGCGTGGACCAGTTGCGCGGCGGTGTGCCGGGGCGCGCGCCCCGGCACACCGCGGTCAGGCGTCCAGGCCGGGGCCGTCCGGCCCGGTGCCGCCGGTGGCCAGCTCCAGCGCCTCGCGCAGCGCGGCCTCCTCCTCGTAGCCGAAGGCCGCGTAGCCGGAGTCGTAGTGCTCCTGGAACAGGTCCCAGTCGGTGGCCGAGGCGGCCCGCTCCCAGTGCTCGGCGCTCGCCCAGCGGGCCGCGGCCAGCGAGGCGGCCAGCTCGGCGGCGCCCTCCGTCCGCCACGGCTCCTCCTCCAGCCGGTCGGACTGCTGCCGCGACAGCCGGGCCATCTCCTCGGCCCAGGCGGTGAAGTCCTCCAGCTCCGCCTCCTGCGGCGGCTCGGACATCCAGGCGGCGGTCAGCGGCCCGCTCAGCTCCAGGTAGCGCAGCTGCTCGTCGGTGTAGCCGGACGCGTCACCGCGCAGCGAGGACTCCAGCGAGCCGCCCTCGGAGTACAGGAAGCACAGGAAGCGGCGGTCGTCCAGCTCCTCCCAGGAGTCCCGCTGCGGGTAGTAGTAGGAGGGCCAGAGTTCCTCCGACAGGCCCCAGATGTCCAGCACATAGGGCTGGAGCAGCTTGGCGCACTCCCGGCCCGCCTCCAGCTGGAGCAGTTCCTCGCCCGGGTAGTCCCCGGTGTAGGCGGAGCGGGCCTCGCCGAACGCCTCGGCGTTGTGCGGCTCGTCGCACGGGATCACCTTCACCGAGTACTCGGTGCCGCCCGGCTCGGCGGAGGAGTCGAAGCAGTCGCCGGCCTCTATGGCGTCCACGCTGCGCTCGTCGCTCAGGACGGCCGCGGTGATGCCCGCGCCGATCAGGACCATCGCCAGGGAGGAGACCGTCACGCCGGTGACCGCCATGCCCCGGCCCCGGTGGCCGTGCCGGCGGATCTGCACCAGCGCCACGATGCCCAGGATCAGCGAGACCGGGGCCAGGCAGGTGGCCAGGGTGGCCACCGAGGCGACCGCCATGCCGTTCAGGGGCGGCCGCGGCGGCGGCGCCACGGGCCACGGGCCCTGCGGATGGCCCGGCAGAGTGCCGTACGGTGCCCCGGGGCCGGGGCCGGGGCCGGGCTGGCCCGGATACTGCGGCAGCCCCTGCGGGCCCGGCTGCCCCGGCGGGAGCGGCTGCCCCGGCTGTCCGGGCGGCGGAGGGCCGGGCGGGAATCCCCGGCCCTCCGGCTGCGGCGCGCCGGGCTGCTGCCACGGGTCGGGCTCCGGGGGACCGGAAGGGGGTGGTGTTGTCACGCTGTCCTCACGCTGCTCACCGCTGACGACTTGGCCGGTGGCCGGATCGTATATCAGTGCGATCCGGGTGCCGCGGGCGGCGTTACTCGCCGGTGGCCAGCTGCAGCGCCTCGCGGACCGCGAACTCCTCCTCGAAGCCGTAGGCCGCCGCGCCCTCGTCGTAGTGCTGCGGGTACGTGTCCTCGCCCGCGGCGGCGGCCCGGCGCCACTGCCGGGCGGACTCCTCCCGGACGTCGGCCAGCGCCGTGACCAGACCGGCGACCTCCGGGTCCCAGCTCTCCGCCCGCAGTGCCGCCGCGTACTGCTCCATCTCCTCGGCCAGCCGCCCGGCCCACTCCTGGTGCAGGGTGTGGTCCTCGGCCACCGGCTCGGCGACCCAGGTGGCCTCCACCGGCGCGGTCAGCTCCAGGAAACGCAGCTGCCGGGCGTCGTAGCCGGTGGCGTCGGCCCGTACCGAACCGGTCAGCTCGCTGCCGCCGGTGCCCGCGAAGAAGCACAGCACCTCGCGGTCGCCGAACCGCCAGCCCTGCTTGACGGGGTGGAAGAAGTACATGTCCAGCGGCTGCGCCCAGGTGTCGATCACATACGGCTGCATCAGCGCGGCGCACTCGGTGCTGGCGATCTCCGCCATGACCTCGTCGCCGGGGAACTCGGTGTACCCCTCCACCTCCAGGCTGCCGAAGACCTCCGATTCGTGCGGGTCCTCGCAGGAGACCAGGGTGACGGTGGTCTGCTCGCCGCCCTCCTCCTCGGCGAAGTCCTCCAGCTTGCCGGACTCGAAGCAGTCGCCCACGCTCAGGTCGAAGACCTGGATGGTCTCGCCCTCGGCCGGCTTCCTGCCGTCGCCGGGCCCGTTCTCCCCGCCGCCGCTGTCCCCGCCGTCCTTCTGCCGGCCGGACTCGCGTTCCTCCGGCGACGACGCGGTGGGCCGGCCCTCGTCGGAGGCGAACAGCGCCACCGGGACGGCCACCGACAGCACCACCAGCTCCAGCGAGGCGAGCACCACACCCGCCACCGCCAGCCCCTTGCCGCGCCCCGGACGGCTGTTGAGCTGCACCAGCGCGATGATGCCCAGGATCAGCGCCACCGGAATCATGAACAGCACCGCCGCCACCAGCGAGCCGACGGCCAGGCCGTTGGTCTTCTGCGGCTCCGGCGGCATCCCCCAGGGCGGCGGGCCGGGCTGCCCCGGGTACGGCGGCGGGCCGGGCGGGCCCGGCCGGGGGTGGCCGTACCCGGCGGCGCCGGGGGCCGGGTACGGACCGGGCTGCGGGGCGGGTGTGCCAGGGGGACCGGGCTCGCCCGGCTGCTGCGGCGGCCACGGCGGCTGCGAACCGGGCGGCTGCGACGGCGGGGTGGTCACGGTCCTTCTCCTTGTCTCGTCACCGTCGGGTGACCCCCGGGCCGTGGCGGCGGCGGTGTGCCGCGCCGCCGTTCCGGGGCCGGACCGCCACGGCCGGGCGTGGCGGAATCCTCCGATGGAGCGGCCATGTTATGACACGACCGTTCCGGGACGGGGAGCGGTCCCGGAGCCGGTCCGCGTCCCGCCCCGCGGGCCGTCCCGCCCGCCGTTCCGGGACGGCTCAGTGGCCGGTGAACGCGGGCCGCTCCGGATCGAGTTCCGCCCGCCCGTCGAGCGGGGAGGAGGCCAGCGCGAAATGCCGGCGCGGGATGCGTCCGGCCAGCGCGGCCAGCCGCCCGGCGGTCACCGCGTGCCGCATCGCCCGTGCCATCACCACCGGACGCCGGGCCCGGGTCACCGCCGAGGCCAGCATCACGCCCGCGCAGCCCAGCTCCATGGCCTGGGCGGCGTCCGACGCGGTGCCCGCGCCCGCGTCCAGGATCACCGGGACCCGGAGCCGCTCGGTGATCAGCTGGAAGTTGTGCGGATTGCGGATGCCCAGCCCGGAGCCGATGGGCGAACCGAGCGGCATCACCGCGGCGCAGCCCGCCTCCTGGAGACGCAGTGCCAGCACCGGGTCGTCATTGGTGTAGGGCAGCACGGTGAAACCCTCGTCCACCAGGGTCTCGGCGGCCTCCAGGGTGGCCACCGGATCCGGCAGCAGGGTGCGCTCGTCGGCGATGACCTCCAGCTTGACCAGGTCGGTGCCGAGCGCCTCCCGGGCCAGCCGGGCGGTCAGCACCGCCTCCCCTGCGGTGAAACAGCCGGCCGTGTTGGGCAGGACCGCGATGCCCAGGTCCTGCAGCACGGACAGCACCGAGCCGCGGACCCCGGGCTCCACCCTGCGCATCGCCACCGTGGTGAGCTCGGTGCCCGAGGCGGCAAGCGCCTCGCGGAGCGTCTCCGGGCTGGGCGCGCCGCCGGTGCCCATGATGAGCCGGGACCGGAACCGGTACCGGCCCAGCACCAGGGCGTCGTCGTCATCCTCCCGGGCCCCGGTGGGGTGCTCCGGCTCCGCGGGGCGGGCGGCGGGGGGACGAGGAGGCGGAGAGGGGGCGGCGGAGGGGGAGGGGGAGGGGGAGGAACCGGAAACGGTGTGCGGACCGGGGTCGGTGGTCATGGGTCAGCCTCCTTGTACCGCGGTGAGGACCTCGATCCGGTCGCNACCGGGGTCGGTGGTCATGGGTCAGCCTCCTTGTACCGCGGTGAGGACCTCGATCCGGTCGCCCTCGGCCAGGGCCGTCGCGGACCAGTCCGCTCGTGGGATCACCGTCTCGTTCACGGCGGCGGCCACGCCGCCGCGGGCCGTGGTCAGCTCCGCGACCAGCTCGGCCAGCGAGGTGCCCGGCGGCAGCCGGCGCGGCTCGCCGTTGACCGAGACCGTGACCGGCACCGTGACCGGGCCGGGCGCCGGCCCGGGAGCCGCTGCCGCCGCTCGCTCGTCACGCTCCGGGCCGCCGCTCACGCCGGCACCCCCGCGAACCGCAGCGGGCTGAACGGCCGCCAGCGCTCCGGGAGTTCGCCGCCGGTCAGCAGCCCGGCCAGGATCTCCCCGGTGACCGGCGCGAGCAGGATGCCGTTGCGGTAGTGCCCGGTGGCCAGCAGCAGGCCGTCGAGCCCGCTCGGGCCCAGCAGCGGCGCGTTGTCCGGGGTGCCCGGCCGCAGCCCGGCCCGGGTCTCGGTCAGCGGGAGTTCGGTCAGGCCGGGCACCAGCTCGTGGGCGTCCCGCAGCAGCTGGTAGACCCCGCCGGCGGTCACCGTGGTGTCCCAGCCCTGCTCCTCGGAGGTGGCGCCGATCACCAGCTCCCCGGAGAGCCGGGGCACCAGATAGACGAAGCTGCCGCGCACCACCGCGCGCACCGTGCGGGACAGGAACGGCGGCCGGATCTCCGGCATGCGCACCCGCACCACCTGGCCCTTGACCGGGCGCACCGCCGGCCTCAGCTCCTCGGGCAGCCCGGCCAGCGAGCCGCTGCGGCTGCCGCCGGCCAGCACCAGCCGGTCCGCGGACAGCCGGGTGCCGTCCGCCAGTTCCACGCCGGTGGCCCGTCCGCCGCCCGCCGAGCACAGCAGCCGTTCCGCCCGGCTCCGCCGGAACTCCACCCCGGTCCGCCGGCAGGCGGTGAGCAGCGCCGCGGTCAGCAGCCGCGGATCGGCCTGGTGGTCGCCGTCCACCCGCAGGCCGCCGCGCACCCCGGGCGCCAGCATCGGCTCCAGGCGGCGGCACTCCCGGCCGGTCAGCCACTGCGACTGCAGGCCGCAGCGCTGCTGCAGGGCGTGCAGTTCGCGCAGCTGCGCCCGGTCGTCGGCGTCCAGCGCCACCGCCAGGGTGCCGCAGGCCCGGTAGCCGATGTCCTGGCCGGAGACCTCGGACAGTTCGGCGGCGAAGTCCGGATAGGCGCGTGCCGAGGCCAGATTGAGCTCCAGCAGCGCCTCCTCGCCGTAGTGCAGCTCGGTGACGGCGGCCAGCATGCCGGCCGCGACCTGCGCGGCGCCGCCGCCCGGCGACGGGTCGGCAACCGTCACCCGCAGGCCGCGCTGGGCCGCCCGCCAGGCGGTGACCAGGCCGATCACCCCGCCGCCGATGACCAGGACATCCCCGGCGGCGGTACCGCCGGGGACCGGGGCCGGAATCGCGGGCGTCATGGACCTCCTCCTCCCTTCGCCGGCATGACCCGGATCAGGTTCCTGCGGTCGGAGGCCGCGTCAGCCTCCCTCTCAGCCCGGTGCGTCCGGGCTCCCGTGAGCGCGGTAGTACGTCGTGGCCAGCCTAGTACCACCCCGGCGCCGGGGTGCGCCGACGGCCCCGCGAAGCGCTGTCCCGCCGTCGGCCTTCCCCGGCACCCGGCCCGGGTGCGGGGACCGCCTAGGCTTGCCGGCGTGAGCACGGGAGAGGCGACACAGGACGCGGCACGGGGCGGAGTGGTGATCGCGGGTGCCGGGCTGGCGGGCGCCCGGACGGCCGTGGAACTGCGCGAGCAGGGCTGGGACGGCCCGGTCACGCTGCTGGGCAGCGAGCCGCACCGGCCCTACGACCGGCCGCCGCTGTCCAAGGAGGTGATGCAGGGCCAGGCCGACGGCAGCACACTGGACATCGACTACCGGGCCCTGGACATCACCCTGCTCCCGGGCCGCACCGCCACCGGCCTGGACCCGGCCGCCCGCCTGCTGCACACCGACGCCGGGCCGCTGCGCTACGGCCGGCTGGTGCTGGCCACCGGCGCCCGGGCCGTGACCCTGCCGGGCGCCCGGGACCTGGCCGGCGTCCACGTGCTGCGCACCCTGGACGACGCCCTGGCGCTGCGCAAGGTGCTGGCCGCCGGCGGTTCCCTCGCCGTGGTCGGCGCCGGCTGGATCGGCGCCGAGCTGACCACCGCCGCCCGGGCCGCCGGATGCCCGGTCACCGTGGTGGAGGCCGCCGGCCATGTGCTCGCCGGCGCGCTGCCCGCCGAGGTCACCGCGCCGATGCGCCGCTGGTACGCGGAGGCCGGCGCCGGACTGCGCACCGGCTCCCCGGTCGCCGCCGTCCGCACCGGCGCGGTCGAACTGGCCGACGGCACGGTGCTGGCCGCCGACGCCGTGCTGATCGGCATCGGCGCCCGCCCGGCCACCGGCTGGCTGGCCGGCTCCGGGGTGCCGCTCGACCCCGCGGACGGCTCGGTACGGGCCGATGCCGCGCTGCGGGCCGGAGTGCCGGACGTGTGGGCGGTGGGCGACTGCGCCTCCTACCCCTCCGCGCGCCACGGCCGGCGGATGATGGTGCACCACTGGGACAACGCGCTCCACGGCCCGCGCACCGTGGCGGCCGGCATCCTCGGCCGGCCCGCCACCCACGATCCGGTGCCGTACTTCTGGTCCGACCAGTTCGGCCGGACGGTGCAGTACGCCGGACACCACGGCGACGCGGACCTGCTGCTGTGGCGCGGCGACCCGGAGGGCACCGAGGGCTGGACGGTGTGCTGGCTGCGCGCGGGGCGGCTGGCCGCGCTGCTGGCCGTGGACCGGCCGCGCGACAGCGCCCAGGGGCGGCGGCTGATCGAGCGGGGCACCCCGCTCGACGCGGCCCTGGCCGCCGATCCGGCCGTGCCGCTGAAGTCCGCCGTCCGCCGCTGACGCGCCGCCGGGGCCGG
>NZ_WTLH01000231.1 GCF_011421595.1 Streptomyces sp. YIM 98790
CCCGTGCCGGACGGCGTGCCCGGCCTCCCGCCCGCCGGCCTTCCGCCCGCCGCGGCCCCGGCCGCCGGGGCCGACGCCGACGCGCTCGTCATCGGGGCCGGCCCCAACGGGCTGGTCGCGGCCAACATCCTGGCCGACGCCGGATGGCGGGTGCTGGTGCTGGAGGCCGAAGCGGCGCCCGGCGGCTCGGTGCGCAGCGACCGCGGCGTCCACCCCGACTACATCAGCGACCTGTTCAGCTCCTTCTACCCGCTGGCCGCCGCCTCCCCGCCCATCGGCGCCATGCGGCTGGAGCGCTGGGGCCTGCGCTGGAGCCGCGCCCGCTCCGTGCTCGCCCACCCGCTGCCCGACGGCCGCTGCGCCGTCCTCGACCAGGACGCCACCCGCACCGCCGCCCGCCTGGAGTCCTTCGGCCACGGCGACGGCGAGGCCTATCTCGCCCTGACCGCCCTGTGGGACCGCGTCGGCCCCGAGGTGATGCGCGCCCTGTTCACCCCCTTCCCGCCGGTCCGCCCCGCCGCCGCCCTGGCCCGCCGCCTGCACTCGGCCGGCGGCCTGCGCGCCCTGCGGACGCTCGCCCTGCCCGCCCGCCGCCTCGCCGAGGAGAACTTCCACGGCCCGGCGGCACCCCTGCTGCTCACCGGCTGCGGCATGCACGCCGACTTCTCGCCCGAATCGCTGGGCAGCACCGGGTTCGGCTGGCTGCTGTCGATGCTGGGCCACCAGTACGGCTGGCCGGTGCCGCGCGGCGGCGCCCAGGCGCTGGCCGACGCCATGGTCCGCCGGGTGGAATCGCTCGGCGGTGCCGTGCGCTGCGCCACCCCGGTCACCGGCATCGTGGTGCGCCACGGCCGCTGCCTGGGCGTGCGCACCGCCGGCGGCGAGGTGCTGCGCGCCCGGCGGGCCGTGCTGGCCGACGTCCCGGCGCCGCAGCTGTACGGCGGGCTGGTCGCATGGGAACACCTGCCGGCCCGGCTGCGCGACGACATCCGCCGCTTCCAGTGGGACCCGGCCACCTTCAAGGTCGACTGGGCGCTGGACCGGCCGATCCCCTGGCTGGCGGCCGAGGCGGGCGGCGCCGGCACCGTCCATCTCGCCGAGAGCCTGGACCACCTCACCCGGTGGGCCGCCCAGCTCTCCGCCGGCCAGGTGCCGGACCGGCCGTTCGCCCTGCTCGGCCAGATGACCGCCGCCGACCCCGGCCGCTCCCCGGCGGGCACCGAGTCCGCCTGGGCCTACACCCATCTGCCGCAGCACATCCGCGGCGACGCCGGGGCCGCGCCGGGCACCCCGGAGATCGGCCCCCGCTGGACCGAGGCCCAGTCCGAGGCCATGGCCGAGCGCGTGGAGCGGGAGGTGGAGCGGCTGGCGCCCGGCTTCCGGGACCGCATCGTGGCCCGCCGGATCCTGGCCCCGCCGGACTTCCAGGCCCGCAACCGCAGCCTGCGGCTGGGCGCGCTCAACGGCGGCACCGCACAGGCCCACCAGCAGCTGATGTTCCGTCCGGTGCCGGGCACCGGGCGCCCCGAGACCCCGGTCGCCGGGCTCTACCTGGCCTCGGCCTCGGCCCACCCGGGCGGCGGGGTGCACGGCGCCTGCGGGGCCAATGCGGCGCGCGCCGCGCTGCGCGCCGAGCGGACGGTCACCCGCTGCCTGGTGGGCCCGGCGCTCGCCGCCGTCCAGCGGGTGTTCGAGGGCGGCCGGGCCGTCCGGCCGGGCGGCCGGGGCGGCGCGCCCGGCGCATCCCGTACCACCAGTTCAGGAAAGGCCGACGACTGACATGGCGACCCGGACCATCCTCGTGAAGCGACCGCCGCGTGCGGTCTGGGCCCTGCTCAGCGACCGCAACCGCTACGCCGACTGGGTGATCGGCGCACGGGACTCCCGCCCACTGGAGGGCGACTGGCCCGAGGTCGGCGCGAGCCTGCAGTACGTACTGAAGATCGGCCCGTGGCGGCTGTCCGGACGCACCCTGGTGCGGCACAGCGAACCGCCCCGCCTGCTGGAGCTGGAGGCGCAGCGCGGCCGGCTGGGCAGCGCGCGGATCGCCCTTGAGGTGCGGCCCTGGGGAGACGCCTCACTGGTCATCCTGGACGAGCACCCGCTGACCGGGCCCGGCGGGCGGATGCACAGCCCACTGGACGAGGCGCTGCTGCAACTGCGGCACCGCCGCATGCTCCGGCTCCTGGCCCGCGCCGCCGAGCGCTATCCGGAGCCGGACGACCCGCCGGCCGGGGGCGGCGATCCGCCGCCCTCAGAGCAGACCGAGCGGGGCTGAGCGGGCCTTGGCCACGGCGTTCTCCTCGCCCGCCGGCTCCACCCGGGCCACCCGCTGGCGGCCGGAGGCGAACAGGATCAGCTCACCCGGCTCGCCGGTGACCGTCACCACCGGCGTGCCCTTGTGCAGCACCACGGTCTGCCCGTTCGGGCGCCGCATCACCAGCCCCACCGGGCTCTTGCGGCCCATCAGCCGGCCGGCCGTCTCCAGCCGCCTCCACAGCGCGTCCGCGAACACCTCGTCCAGCTCGCGCGGCTCCCACCCGTCGACCGCGCGCCGCACGTCCTCGGCGTGCACGAAGAACTCGACGGTGTTGGACGCCTCGTCGAGCTGCTTGACCCCGAACGGCGACCACTTGCCCGGTCCGGTGCGCACCAGCTCCACCAGCTCCTCGTAGGGCTTGGCCGAGAACTCGCTCATCACCCGGTCCAGCCGGCTGGCCAGCGGCTTGACGAACATCCCGCCGGCCGCGTCCGGCCGCCGCTCCCGCACCACCACATGCGCGGCAAGCTGCCGGGTGGTCCAGCCTTCGCACAGCGTGGGCGCGTCCGGCCCCGCCTTCTCCAACACATCGGCGAGCAGCAGACGTTCCCGCTTCGCATGAGTAGCCATGGGTCCCACCCTACGGGCGGGGTGCGCCGGGCGGGGCACCCGCGCCGTGCCGGGCGGGGCACAATGGACCGCATGTCCAGCGCACCGTCCAGCAGCCGGCCCCCGGGGCTCGATCCGGCCATCGCCGCCCGCCTGAAGCGGAACCCGGAAGGGCTCTTCCCCGCGATCGCCCAGCAGTACGACACCGGTGAGGTGCTCATGCTCGCCTGGATGGACGACGAGGCGCTGCACCGGACCCTGACCACCGGGCGCTGCACCTACTACAGCCGCAGCCGCGGCGAGTACTGGGTCAAGGGCGAGACCTCCGGGCACGCCCAGTACGTCAAGTCGGTGGCGCTGGACTGCGACGGCGACACCGTGCTGGTCAAGGTCGACCAGGTGGGCGCGGCCTGCCACACCGGGGACCGGACCTGCTTCGACGCCGGGCCCCTGCCGTCGGCCGGACCGGACGCCTGACCGCCGTCCCGGTCCGCCCGCCCTCCCTCCCTCCCGGGGCATTTCCGCTCCGGACCGTCACCGGCTCCTCCGGGCGCCGGACGCGCACTAGGGTGACATCGCATGAGCACTGTGGACACCGCGGGCAGCACCGTGGACGCTGCGGGAACCGTGGACCGGGAGAGCTTCCGGGTCCTGGCCAAGGACCGCCGGGTCATCCCCGTCACGAGGCGGCTGCTGGCCGACGGTGACACGCCCATCGCGCTCTACCGCAAGCTGGCCGGCGAACGCCCCGGCACCTTCCTGCTGGAGTCGGCGGAGAACGGCGCCACCTGGTCCCGCTACTCCTTCGTCGGGGTCCGCTCCGCCGCCGCGCTGACCGTGCGCGACGGCCGCGCCCACTGGCTGGGCACCCCGCCGGCCGGCGTGCCGGTGGACGGCGACCCGCTGCACGCGCTGCGCCGCACCGTCGAGGTGCTGCACACCCCGCGCGACCCCGGGCTGCCGCCCTTCACCGGCGGCATGGTCGGCTACCTCGGCTACGACGTGGTGCGCCGGCTGGAGCGGATCGGCGACAGCGCCCGGGACGACCTGGGCCTGCCCGAACTGACCATGCTGCTCGCCTCCGACCTGGCCGTGCTGGACCACCGCGACGGCACGGTGCTGCTCATCGCCAACGCCTGGCGGCCCGTCCCGCATGCGGGGGACGGCCACCACGACACCGACACCGGTGTGGACGAGGCGTACGAGGACGCCGTCCGGCGGCTGGACGCCATGCAGGCCGACCTCGCCCGGCCGGCGCCCGCCGCGCCCGTCGCGCTGCCGCCCTCCGCGCTGCCGGACTTCACCGCCCGCTGGGGCGGCCCCGCCTACCGGGAGGCGGTGGAGACGGTCAAGCAGCACATCCGGGCCGGGGACGCCTTCCAGGTGGTGCCCTCGCAGCGGTTCGAGACGGCCTGCGAGGCCAGCGCGCTGGACGTCTACCGGGTGCTGCGCGCCACCAACCCCAGCCCGTACATGTACCTGCTGCGCATCCCCGGCTCGGAGCACGGCACCGGCGGATTCGACATCGTGGGCTCCAGCCCCGAGGCGCTGGTCAAGGTGGAGAACGGGCGGGCGATGATGCACCCGATCGCCGGCACCCGCCCGCGCGGCGCCACCCCGCGGCAGGACACCGCGCTGGCCGAGGAGCTGCTGGCCGATCCCAAGGAGCGGGCCGAACACCTGATGCTGGTCGACCTGGGCCGCAACGACCTGGGCCGGGTCTGCGCGCCGGGCACGGTGGAAGTGGTCGACTTCATGTCGGTGGAGCGCTACAGCCATGTGATGCACATCGTCTCCACGGTGACCGGGCAGCTCGCCGCCGGACGCACCGCGTTCGACGCGCTCACCGCATGCTTCCCCGCCGGGACGCTGTCGGGAGCACCCAAGCCGCGGGCCATGGAGATCATCGAGGAGCTGGAGCCCACCCGGCGCGGCCTGTACGGCGGGTGCGTGGGCTATCTGGACTTCGCCGGGGACGCGGACACCGCGATCGCCATCCGCACCGCCGTGCTGCGCGACGGCGTCGCGTACGTGCAGGCCGGCGCGGGTGTGGTGGCCGACTCCGACCCGGCGGCCGAGGACGCCGAATGCCGCAACAAGGCATCCGCCGTCCTCCGCGCCGTCGCCACCGCGCACCACCTGCGATAAGTCCCGTCCCACGCCCCGCCCCTCCCCGTTCCCGCCGCCGCCGGGCGCCTGCCGCGCCGCGGCGGCTGCGCGCCGGCGGTACGGCGGGCGCGGGGCGACGTCCCGTGGCGGGGGGTGCCGGTGCGGCAGGTAGCGTGGTGGGGTGACTCGCGAGTACCACCCCTCCTCCTCTTCCTCCCGCGCCTCCCGGCGCGCGCTCGGCCTGGCGCTGCTCGGCGGCGCGGCCGGGGCCGGCCTCGTCCTCATCGCCGCCGGCCAGACCTGGAGCGAGGGGACCACCGCGTCCTCCGGCGCCGGGCTGCCCGTGACCGCCAGCGGAAACGCCGTCTCGGGGCTGCCCAGCGCGCTGGCGCTGGTCGGGCTGGGCGCCCTGGTCGCGGTCTTCGCCGCCCGCCGCACCGGCCGCCGGGCCGTCTCCGCGGTCCTGCTGCTCAGCGGCGCCGGAGCGGCCGCCACCGCGGTCGCCGGCTCCCGTGACACCGGTGCGCTGCGGGACAGCGCCGCCGAGGCCACCGGGCTCGCCGAGGCCGGTGTCACCGCCGTCGGCCACACCGCCTGGCCGTGGATCTCGGCGCTGGGCGGGCTGCTGCTGTTCGGTGCCGGGCTGCTGGCGCTCGGCTACGGCCGGTACTGGCCGGCCATGTCGGGCCGCTACGAGCGGGCCGGCCGGCGTGCGCCGCGTTCCGCCGCCGCCGTCCCGGAGCGCCCGGAGGAGCTGTGGAAGGCGCTGGACCGGGGGGAGGACCCCACCGAGCCCGGCGGGGCGAGCCGCTGACCGCGCGCCGCCGCGGCGGCCGGCCGCCCCGGCGGCGCGCGGTGACGGATCGCACAGCCGGGTGCCCCCGGCGGAGCGGGGTCCGGCCGCTGGGCAGGACGCGTCTCCTGTAACAATGGGCGCGGGTGACGGCCAGTCGCACCCGACGATCTTGACCACGAGGAGCAGTCATGGCGGGCAACGGCCACGATCACGGAAACAACCCGGCCGCCTGGACCGGCGTCTTCATCGCCCTCATCGGGTTCTCCCTCGGTGGCGTCTTCACCATCATGGCCGAGCCGCTGCTGGTGGCGGCCAGCGCCGCCGTGGTCGCGCTGGGCGGTGTGGTCACCCTGGTCATGCGGTCCATGGGCCTGGGGGCCCAGAACGCGGCCGGGTCCCGTTCCGCCGGTGCCGCCTCGTCCGTGACCCAGGCCGGGAGCGCCACCGCAACCGGCGGCACCGGCACCAGCGCCGGGACCGGGCCCGCGGAGACCGCCGCCGCCTGAGCGAGCGCGTCCGGCGGCCGAGGACGGCCGGGGAGGTGCGGTGCGGGCCCCTGACGGCCGCACCGCACCTCCGCCGTTTCCCGGCCGCTCGCCACCCGCGCCGGCCTCCCCGGGTTGCCGGACCGGGCGGGGGCGGCGAGCCTGGCGGGGTGGCAGTCCCCCCGCGTATCGCGTCCGCCCCCCGCGCGGCGCGCGCCCTCGCCCGCCGCACCGGCCCGCCGCTGTCCGTGCTCGGCGCCGGGCTCGCGGCCTTCGGCCTGGTCGCGGTCGTGGACCCGAACCGGCCCGGGGCGTATCCCGACTGCCCCGTGCTCTCCCTGACCGGCTGGTACTGCCCCGGCTGCGGTGGCCTGCGGGCCGCCCACGCCCTGGCCCACGCCGACCTCGCAGCCGCGCTGTCCGCCAATGCCCTGGCCGTGGCCGGCGGCGCGCTGCTCGCCGTGCTGCTGCTGCGCTGGCTGGTGCTGGCCGCCCGCGACCGCCTGCCGCCCGGCCGTCCGCCGCTGCCCGCGCCCGGCCGCGCCGCCGGTCTGGCCGTGGTGATCTGCGTCACCGCCTTCACCGTGCTGCGCAATCTCCCGCTGCCCGCCGGGGCCGTGCTCGCTCCCTGAGGACGCGCCGGCCACATCCGCCCCTGCCCGTTCCGGGAGGGACTGTCCGCTCTGCGGAATGCGTCCCGGGTGTGTGCGCGACCACCTGCCGGGGCCGGATACGATCGAAGCTGTGAGGTCCGACCGCCGCATCCGACAGGAAGGGGCCGCTCGCGTGAGTGTCCTCGACGAGATCATCGACGGAGTCCGTGCGGACCTGGCCGAGCGGCAGGAGCGCGTCGGCCTCGACGACCTGAAGGCGGCGGCGGCCAGGGCGCCGCAGGCCAAGGACGGGCTCGCCGCGCTCAAGGGCGACGGCGTCCAGGTCATCTGCGAGGTCAAGCGGTCCAGCCCGTCCAAGGGCGCGCTGGCCGCGATCGCCGACCCGGCCGGCCTGGCCGCCGACTACGCGGCCGGCGGTGCCGCCGCCATCTCCGTCCTCACCGAGCAGCGCCGGTTCGGCGGCTCGCTCGCCGATCTGACCGCGGTGCGCGCCCGGGTGGACGTGCCGGTCCTGCGCAAGGACTTCATCGTCACCTCCTACCAGCTCTGGGAGGCCCGGGCGCACGGCGCCGACCTGGTGCTGCTGATCGTCGCGGCGCTGGAGCAGCCCGCCCTGGTCTCCCTGGTGGAGCGTGCCGAGTCGATCGGCCTCACCCCGCTGGTCGAGGTGCACGACGAGGACGAGGTGGAGCGCGCGGTGGACGCCGGTGCCAAGATCATCGGTGTCAACGCCCGCGATCTGAAGACCCTGGAGGTGGACCGCTCCACCTTCACCCGGCTGGCACCGGAGATCCCCGCGCACATCGTCAAGGTGGCGGAATCCGGCGTGCGCGGCCCGCACGACCTGATCGCCTACGCCAACGAGGGTGCCGACGCGGTCCTGGTCGGCGAATCGCTGGTCACCCAGAAGGACCCCAAGGCGGCCGTGGCCGACCTGGTGGCCGCCGGGGCGCACCCGGCGCTGCGGCAGGGGCGCTGACCCCGGCATGATCTCCCGCCCCCGCCACCCCGGACTGCTGCGCGGCTGCCGGCCGCGCGGCTGCCGCGCGCCCGCGCGCCGGGTGCTGGGCCGGCGGGTGCGGTACCACATCGGCTGCGAGCCGGGACAGATCAACGGCCGGCGATGGCGCACGGCCGCCGCCGTCACGGCCGTGCCGCCGCACTGAGCGCGGCGCCGCCGGCCGTACGGC
>NZ_WTLH01000232.1 GCF_011421595.1 Streptomyces sp. YIM 98790
GGACGCCGCGGACGCCGAGGCGGCCGGGCACGGCACCGTACCGCCCGCCGGGCGCCGCGGGCTCCGGCTCCGACGGACCTCGCCCGCCGCCACCTGACCGGCGGCGGGCGCAGGAACCGGGAACAAGGGAAAACAGCGGTCCGGGCCCGGACAGAGGGCCCGGGAACGGCGCACGGCGCCGGACGGCATCGCCGTCCGGCGCCGCTGCGGCACGGCCGCCGGGGCCTGCTCAGGCCTTGCGGGCCCTGACCTCCTCGGTGAGGGCCGGGACCACCTCGAAGAGGTCGCCCACCACGCCGAAGTCGACCAGGTCGAAGATGGGTGCCTCCTCGTCCTTGTTGATCGCCACGATGGTCTTCGAGGTCTGCATGCCGGCCCGGTGCTGGATGGCGCCGGAGATGCCGACCGCGATGTAGAGCTGCGGGGAGACCGTCTTGCCGGTCTGGCCGACCTGCGCGGAGTGCGGGTACCAGCCGGCGTCCACCGCGGCGCGGGAGGCGCCCACCGCGGCGCCCAGCGAGTCGGCCAGCGCCTCCACCAGCGGGAAGTTCTCGGCGCCGTTCAGGCCCCGGCCGCCGGAGACCACGATGGCGGCCTCGGTGAGCTCCGGGCGGCCGGTGGACTCCCGCGGGGTGCGGGCGGTGACCTTGGTGCCGGTGGCCAGCTCCCCGAAGGTGACGGCCAGCGGCTCCACACTGCCGGCGGCCGGCGCGGCCTCCGGGGCGGCGGAGTTGGGCTTGACGGTGATCACCGGGGTGCCCCGGGTGACCCGGGACCTGGTGGTGAAGGAGGCGGCGAAGGCCGACTGGGTGGCCACCGGGCCCTCGTCACCGGCGGTGAGGTCGACGGCGTCGGTGATGATGCCGGAGCCCAGCCGGACCGCGAGGCGGGCCGCGATCTCCTTGCCCTCGGCCGAGGACGGCACCAGCACCGCGGCCGGGGAGACCAGGGCGGCGGCGGCCTGGAGGGCGTCCACCTTGGGCACCACCAGATAGTCGGCGAACTCGGGAGCGTCGGCGGTGAGCACCCGCACCGCGCCGTACTCGGCCAGCACCGGGGCGGCGGTGTCCGCGCCCGCGCCCAGGAAGACCGCGACCGGGTCGCCGAGCCGGCGGGCGAGGGTCAGCAGTTCCAGGGTGGGCTTGCGGACGGCACCGTCCACGTGGTCGACGTAGACAAGGACTTCAGCCATGGGATTTCGCTCCTGCGCGGAAAGAGGGAGGACGACGGGACGACTGCGGGGGCGGACGCCGCGGACCGCTCAGATGAACTTGCGGTCCGCGAGGAAGGCGGCGAGCTGCTTGGCGCCCTCGCCCTCGTCGGTGACCACTTCGCCCTTGGTGCGGGCCGGGCGCTCGGTGGCCTCGTCGACCGTGGTCCAGGCGCCCTCCAGGCCGACCTCCTCGGCCTCGATCTCCAGGTCCTCCAGGTCCAGGGTCTCCACCGGCTTCTTCTTGGCGGCCATGATCCCCTTGAAGGACGGGTAGCGCGCCTCGCCGGACTGGTCGGTGACCGACACCACGGCCGGCAGTGCGGCCCGGAGCCGCTCGGAGGCGGTGTCGCCGTCCCGGCGGCCGGTGACCTGGCCGTCCTCCACGGAGACCTCGGAGAGCAGGGTCACCTGGGGCACGCCCAGCCGCTCGGCGAGCATGGCGGGCAGCACCCCCATGGTGCCGTCGGTGGAGGCCATGCCGCAGACCACCAGGTCGTAGCCGGTCTTCTCGATGGCCCTGGCCAGCACCAGGGAGGTGCCGACCGCGTCGGTGCCGACCAGGTCGTCGTCCTCCACGTGCACGGCCTTGTCGGCGCCCATGGAGAGCGCCTTGCGCAGCGCGTCGGTGGCGTCCTCCGGGCCCATGGTGAGCACGGTGACCTCGGCGTCGTCGGCGCTCTCGGCGATCTGGAGAGCCTGCTCGACGGCGTATTCGTCCAGCTCCGACAGCAGGCCGTCGACCGACTCGCGGTCGACCAGGTCCTCGGTGAAGCGCCGGTCGCCGGTGGCGTCGGGCACGTACTTCACACAGACAACGATCCTCAAGCTCACGCCGGCTCTCCTACCTGCTATCGGTCCATCACGGCTGCCGTTCCAGGCAGCATATGCGCCCGGAGTTCACATTCCGGGCGGGCGCGGGCGGAGTCACCCGGTTCCCGCCCGGCTTGTTACTCGTCAGTACACCCTACGCTTTCCCGCCGCTTCAAGAAACGCGCGTTGTGACCTTGCCTACCCGCACTACGGGGGCGGATGTCGCCGGGCACAAGGGTTTTCACCCCTCCTCCCGCGTGCCCCCGGTTCCGTCCGGGCCCCTCGGCCGCCATGATCCCAGCGGCCCGGAAGGAGACGTCAAGGCCGGGAGGAGCGATGCGAGGCGGATCACTCCGGACAGCGGACCGGCGGGGCCGTCCGGCCCCATGGAGGTTACCCAACCGTAGGTTAGGGTTCCCCGCACAGGGGCCGCAGCCCGCGCGCACGACCGGATGAAGGAACCGCCATGGCCGATCTCGTCTACCCGCCGGTGATCGGCGCAGCCCGGACCCTGTTCAAGGCGCTCGACCTGCGGTTCGACATCGCCGGCACCGAGCACGTGCCGCGCCGCGGCGGCGCCGTCCTGGTCAGCAACCACATCGGCTATCTGGACTTCGTCTTCGCCGGGCTGGCCGCCCGTCCGTCGAAGCGGCTGACCCGCTTCATGGCCAAGGAGTCGGTCTTCCGCGGCCGGCTCTCCGGGCCGCTGATGAGGGCCATGAAGCACATACCGGTGGACCGCGCCCAGGGCGAGGGGGCATTCCGGCAGGCGCTGGCCGCGCTGCGCTCGGGCGAGCTGGTGGGGGTCTTCCCGGAGGCGACCATCTCGGAGTCCTTCACCCTCAGGACCTTCAAGACCGGGGCGGCCCGGCTGGCCCAGCAGGCCCGGGTGCCGCTGGTGCCGGTGGCGCTGTGGGGCACCCAGCGGCTGTGGACCAAGGGCCGCCGCCGGGATCTCGGCCGCCGCCACTTCCCCGTCACCATCCGGGTGGGCCGCCCGCTGCAGGCCGACCCCGACGAGCCGGCGGACCGGGTGAGCGAACGGCTGCGGGAACGGGTGCAGGAGCTGCTGGAGGCCGCCCAGCGGGCGTATCCGGGCCGGCCGCGCGACGCCTCCGACACCTGGTGGATTCCCGCGCATCTCGGGGGCACCGCGCCCGCCCCGGCCCCCGGCCCCCCGGCCGGCTGACCCCGGGCCGGGCGGACGGCCCGGAGCGCGGGCGGGACGGCTACGCGCCGCGGCGCATCTCCTCCCCCAGCGCGGCGAGGAAGCCGTCGACGTCCTCCTCGGTGGTGTCCCAGGAGCACATCCAGCGCACCTCGCCGGCCGGTTCGTCCCAGAAGTAGAACCGGTAGCGCTTCTGCAAGCGCAGCGAGACGTCGTGCGGCAGCCGGGCGAAGACGGCGTTGGCCTGCACCGCCTGGGATATCTCCACGCCGGGCACCCGGCGCACCCCCTCGGCCAGCCGCCGCGCCATGGTGTTGGCGTGCCGGGCGTTGCGCAGCCACAGATCCCCCGCCAGCAGCGCTTCGAGCTGCGCCGAGACGAAGCGCATCTTGGAGGCCAGCTGCATGGACATCTTGCGGATGTGCCTCATCCGGCGCACCGCGTCCGGATTGAGCACCACCACGGCCTCGCCGTAGAGCATGCCGTTCTTGGTGCCGCCGAAGGAGATCACGTCCACTCCGGCGGCGTTGGCGAAGGCGCGCATCGGCACGTCGAGGGAGGCGGCGGCGTTGGCGATGCGGGAACCGTCCAGGTGCACGGTCATGCCGCGCTCGTGGGCGTGCTCGCAGACGGCGCGGATCTCGTCCGGGGTGTAGACGGTGCCGAGTTCGGTGGCCTGGGTGAGGGAGACGACCTGCGGCATGGCGCGGTGCTCGTCCTCCCAGCCCCAGGCCTGGCGGTCGATGAGATCGGGGGTGAGCTTGCCGTCCTCGGTGGGCACGGTGAGCAGCTTCAGCCCCGCCATGCGTTCCGGGGCGCCGCCCTCGTCCACGTTGATGTGGGCGCTCTCCGCGCAGATCACCGCGCCCCAGCGGTCGGCCAGGGCCTGGAGCGCGACCACGTTGGCGCCGGTGCCGTTGAACACCGGATGGGCCTCGGCGCGCGGGCCGAAGTGGCTGCGTATCAGGCGCTGGAGGTGGGCGGTGTAGTCGTCGTTCCCGTAGGCGGGCTGGTGGCCGCCGTTGGCCAGGGCGAGCGCGGCCAGGATCTCGGGGTGCACGCCGGCGTAGTTGTCGCTGGCGAAGCCGCGCACCGACGGGTCGTGGCGGCGGCGGGCGTCGGTCCGTGCGGCGGCCGGCTCCGGGTCCAGGGCCGGGTCCATGGCGGTGCGGTGGGCGGGGTTCATGGCTCCAGCTTCGCGGCGGGGTTCACGGCGGGCGTCACGGCAGGGTTCACGACGGGGTTCACGGCGGGGTTCACGGCGGGGTTCACGGCGGGGTTCACGGCGGGGTTCACGGCGGGCGTCACGGCTGCGGGGTGAGCCACAGGCGCTGCCCGTTCAGCTCCACGGCGGGCGTGCTCCACAGGCCCCGGATACNTGCGGGGTGAGCCACAGGCGCTGCCCGTTCAGCTCCACGGCGGGCGTGCTCCACAGGCCCCGGATACGGTCGGCCAGGTCCTTCACATCCGTGTAGCCGGGGAACCTCGCGTCCGGCCGTTCGGCGCGCATGGCGTCGTGCACCAGGGCCTTGACCACCAGGATCACGGCGGCGGCGGCCGGGCCCTGCGGGCCGGCGGCCCTGCGGAAGCCGTCCGCCATGGCCAGGGTCCATGCCTCGGCCGCGGCCTTGGCCGCCGCATAGGCGGCGTTGCCGGCCGTGGGGCGGGACGCGCCGGCCGCGCTGATCAGCACATAGCGGCCGTTGCGGCTGCGGGACAGCGCGGGCTCGAAGGCCAGCGAGGTGTGCTGCACGGTGCGGATCAGCAGCCTCTCCAGCCAGTCCCAGTCGTGCAGATCGGTGTCGGCGAAGGACGGCGCGCCGCGCCAGCCGCCCACCAGATGCACCAGTCCGTCGATCCGGCCGAACTCCTTCTCGGTGCGGGCGGCCCACTCCCGGGTGGCCGCGAGGTCGAGCAGGTCCACGGTGTCGCCGGTGACCGCGGCGCCGCCGTGGGCGGAGCGGGCGGCCTCCANGCCGCGCCAGCCGCCCACCAGATGCACCAGTCCGTCGATCCGGCCGAACTCCTTCTCGGTGCGGGCGGCCCACTCCCGGGTGGCCGCGAGGTCGAGCAGGTCCACGGTGTCGCCGGTGACCGCGGCGCCGCCGTGGGCGGAGCGGGCGGCCTCCACGCCTGCCGCCAGCCGGGCCGGATCGGCGTCCGCCGCCACCACCGTGGCGCCGGCCTGGGCCAGCCGCAGCAGCGCCGCCTGCCCGGCCGGGCCGCCGGCTCCGGCCACCGCGACCACCGCGCCCTCCAGCGGGCCGCGGTCCGCGGCCGGGTTCTGGGTGCTCATCGTTGTCGCCTCCTCGTCTCGCCCCACCATCATGCCGTGCCGGGTGCGGGCGGGCAGAGCGTGTGCAACGCCGATCCCCCAGGCCGGGGGTGTTCCTGGGGGATCGGTCATGGGTCGTACGGGTCCCGCCGCGCGTCCGGTTCACGCACCGGCCGGGCGGCGCGGCCCCGGGCGCGGCCCGTCGCGGTCCGCGCGGCCGGGCTCAGGCCGCCAGGGCGGGGGCCTCGGCGGTGATTCCCCGGGTGGAGGCGATCACCTTGCGCAGCTTCCGCCGGAGGGCCTCGTAGAACAGGCTGAGCGGGAACTCGTCGGGCAGGACGTCGTCCACCAGCTTGCGCGGCGGCAGGGAGAGGTCGAGCGCCTCCGGGCCCTTGGCCCAGACCGAGCCGGGGTGCGGGGCGAGGTAGGCGGCCACCAGCTCGTACGCCTTGAGCCAGTGCACCAGCTTGGGGCGGTCGATGCCGTCCCGGTAGAGCTGCCCTATCTCCCGGCGCAGCCGGTCGGTGACCTCGCGGGCGCGGTCCCAGTCCAGGCTGAGCCGGTTGTCGGTCCAGCGGAGCGCGTCGTGCTTGTGCAGGTAGGCGAAGAGGAGCTGGCCGCCGAGCCCGTCGTAGTTGCGGACCCGTTCGCCGGTGACCGGGAAGCGGAAGAGGCGCTCCAGCAGGATGGCGTACTGCACGTCCCGGCCCTGCGGGAAGCCGTCCGCCTCCAGCCGGACGGCCTCGTGGAAGGCGGTCAGGTCGCAGCGCAGCTCCTCCAGGCCGTACATCCAGAACGGCTGGCGCTGCTTGATCATGAACGGGTCGAAGGGCAGGTCGCCGTGGCTGTGGGTACGGTCGTGGATCATGTCCCAGAGCACGAAGGTCTGCTGCGCGCGCTGCTGGTCCTGGAGCAGTCCGCCGATGTCCCCGGGAAGCTCCAGGCGGGTGATCTCGCAGGCGGCGCTGACCACGCGGCGGAACCGCGCGGCCTCGCGGTCGCAGAAGATGGCGCCCCAGGAGAACCGCTCGGGCACTTCCCGGACGGCCACGGTCTCCGGGAAGAGCACCGCGGAGTTGGTGTCGTAGCCGGAGGTGAAGTCCTCGAAGGTGATGCCGAGGAACATCGGGTTGTCGTAGCGGGTGCGCTCCAGCTCCGCCAGCCAGCCGGGCCAGACCACGCGCAGCACCACGGCCTCCAGATTGCGGTCCGGGTTGCCGTTCTGGGTGTACATGGGGAAGACGACCAGGTGCTGGATGCCGTCGGTGCGGTGCTCGGCGGGCCGGAAGGCCATCAGGGAGTCGAGGAAGTCCGGCACGCCGAAGCCCTGGTCCGCCCAGCGGCGCAGGTCGGCGACGAGCGCCCGGTGGTAGCCGGCATTGTGCGGCAGCAGCGGGGCGAGGCGCTCCACGGACTCCACGGCCCGGTCCAGGTGGCGGCGGATCTCGGCCTCGGCCGGAGCGCCCTCGGCGGTGAAGTCGATCGAGCCGTCCCCGGCCTGCGCCGGGCGGATGGCCTCGACGGCTTCCTTGAGCACCGCCCAGGCGGGGTGATCGACCACGCGGGCGGCGGAGGGTTTGCCGCCGCGAGCCGTGTCGGGCGCCAGGGTTTCCGTCATGACCAGTCCTCCACAGAAAAATCTTGCGTACTGGCACCGTATCCGGAGTGGCGTGGTCCAGCAAGGCCGATCTTCGTAAATCTTGCGGTCGATAAGCCATCTCGCCGCTTCTTTTCCTTTTTCGATCCGGTGAACCGGGGAAGTCTCGCGCATCCTTGCGGTCGGCGCACCGGCGGCCAGGCTCCGGCGGCGTTCACCGGCAGGCCGTCCGGCCGTCACCCGGCCCGCCGGCGGGCTGCTCTAGGGTGGCGGCCATGCCACTGCTGACCGTCGGACACCGCGGACTGATGGGCGTCGAGCCGGAGAACACCCTGCGGTCCTTCCGCCGGGCCGAGCGCGACGGCGTGGACGTCGTCGAACTCGACCTGCATCTGAGCAAGGACGGCCACCTGGTGGTGATGCACGACGCCACGGTGGACCGCACCACCGACGGCACCGGCCGGATCGGCGATCTGACCCTGGCCGAGCTGCGCGGACTGGACGCCGGGCTGGGCGAGCGGGTACCGGTCTTCGCGGAGGCGGTCGGCGCGGTGGGTCTGCCCGTGCAGGCGGAGATCAAGGACCGGGCCGCGGCCCGGGCGCTGGCCGCGGCCATCGGCGAGCTGGCCGCGCACCACCGGGTGCGGGTCATCTCCTTCCACGACGAGGCATTGCGCGAGACCCGGCACCTGCTGCCGGGGGTGCCGCTGGCCCTGGTCACCGGAGCCTCCACGGCCTCCGCGCCGGAGCGGGCGGCCGCGCTGGGCGCGGAGATGATCTCCTGCGAGCTGGCACGGCTGGACGCGGACACCGTGCGCCGGGCCCGGGCGGCGGGCGTCGAGGTGATCGCCTGGGCGGTGAACACCCGGGCGGAGCTGGCCCGGGTGCGGGAGCTCGGCCTGGACGGGGTGGTCACCGACCGGCCGGAGATCGTGCGGGCCGCCCGGGCCGCCGCCGCGGCCGGCTGACCCGCCCCGCCCTCACCCGCCGG
>NZ_WTLH01000233.1 GCF_011421595.1 Streptomyces sp. YIM 98790
CCGGCCCGGCGCACCGGCCACGCCCGCCGGGGCCCAGGCGTCCGCCTCCGGCATGGGCGGTGAGCCGCAGCGGCCGAGCTGGGCCCGGTCGGCCGAGGACAGCGGGCGAATACCGGCCGCCCGGGACGCCGCGGACTATCCGCGCGGCCACGACGGTCACCACGAGCCGCATCCCGAGCGGCACCCCGGACGCGGCGACGACGCGCTGACGTCCACCGCCGAGTTCCCGCGCCCGGCGGGCTTCCGCCAGCAGGGCGCGGAGCGGCGCCCCGGCACGGGTGCGCCTCCCGCGGCCGACGGCCGCGGGGGCGGGCAGCCGTACCGGCAGCCCGGCGACACCGGTGAGTTCCCGCGTCCCGCGGTGCGCCGCGAGGGCCCGGGCGACACCGCCCAGTTCCCGGCCGTGCCGCCGCCGGGCCGGCCGGAGCCCGCCTCCGCGCCGCCCGGGTCCTACCAGCCGGACGGGCAGCAGTACCCGGCGGCCGGCCAGTACCAGCCGGCGGACCAGGGCATCCTGCCGCCGGCGCCCAGCCGTGCGGACCGGGTACCGGAACGCACGCCGATCTTCGAGGAGATGGAGTCGACCTGGTTCGGTTCGCGCAACCGGGTCCGCTCCGCCTCCCAGCGGGAGTCCGCGGGGTCCCCCCAGCCGTCCCCCCGGACGGCATCACCGCCCTCGGCTTCCGCCGCCCCGCCCGCTGCGTCCCGTCCCCTGGCGGACCGCGCCGCCGAAGCCCCGGCCGGGCGCCGGCCCGCCCCGGGCCGCGGCGGAGCACAGCCCGCCGCCGGGGACACCGGTGCCGTGGGCTGGGCCACCTCGCCCAATGACGAGCGCTGGCGCCGGGCCGAGCAGCTCCGCTCCGGTCCGTCCGCGGGCGGGGTCACGGCCTCCGGTCTGCCCCGGCGGGTGCCGCGCGCCAATCTGGTGGCGGGCACCGCAGAGGAGCGGGACGCCGTCGCCGCCGGTCCGAACGTCTCCCGGGCTCCGGAGGACGTGCGGGGCCGGCTGACCAGCCTCCGCCGGGGCATCCAGCAGGGCCGGCAGGCCGGTGCCGCGGCCGGCGGCCCCGGCGGCCGGGACGGCGGTTTCGGTGCCCCCTACCGGCAGGAGCGTTAGTGTTGACCCGCATGAGCCAGGCGGCCCAGAACCTCAACTGGTTGATCACCAGTTTTGTGGACAACACCCCGGGTGTGTCGCACACAGTGGTAGTTTCCGCTGACGGACTGCTTCTCGCGATGTCCGAGGGGTTCCCGCGGGACCGTGCCGACCAGTTGGCCGCGGTTGCCTCCGGCCTCACCTCACTGACGGCCGGCGCCTCGCGGATCTTCGAAGGCGGCGTGGTGAGTCAGACCGTGGTGGAGATGGAGCGCGGCTTCCTCTTCCTCATGTCGGTCTCCGACGGGTCGTCACTGGCGGTGCTGGCGCACCCGGAGGCAGACATCGGCCTGGTGGGGTACGAGATGGCCTTGCTGGTTGACCGCGCGGGTTCGGTGCTGACACCGGAAGTCCGCAGCGAGCTCCAGGGAAGTCTGCTCACCTGATACCCCGGCTCCCCCCACACAAGAAGCACATGAGCACCATCGTCCGCATCGCCGACCTCATGTCCCGCCCGGAGGAGCTATGACCACCCCGCCGCCCTCGCAGAGTGCGTACGGAGCCCATGATCCCGGCCCGTACGACGACGAGGGGGAGCAGCCGCTGGTCCGTNACGAGGGGGAGCAGCCGCTGGTCCGTCCGTACGCCATGACGGGCGGCCGGACCAGGCCGCGCTACCAGCTGGCGATCGAGGCGCTGGTCTCCACCAGTGTCGAACCCATGCAGCTGCAGGGCCTGCTGCCGGAGCATCAGCGGATCTGCCAGCTCTGTCTTCCCGAGGTGAAGTCCGTCGCGGAGATCTCCGCGCTGCTGGCGATGCCGCTCGGCGTGGCCCGGATCCTGGTGGCGGACCTCGCCGAGGCCGGACTGGTCGCCATCCATCAGCCTGGACATGGCAGCGACCCGAACGGACAGCCGGACGTGACGCTGCTGGAGAGGGTGCTCAGTGGACTTCGCAAGCTCTAGCCCGATGGCCGGCGGGTTCCCGGCGGCCGGCGCGAACGGCTCGGCCGGCCCGGCCGGCTCCGCACCGCCCGCGGTCCCGGCGGCCGCGACCACGTCCGCGAAGATTGTGATCGCGGGCGGGTTCGGCGTGGGCAAGACCACGTTCGTGGGCGCTGTGTCGGAGATCAATCCGCTGCGTACCGAGGCCGTGATGACGTCCGCCTCGGCCGGGATCGACGATCTGACCCACACGGCNCGACCACGTCCGCGAAGATTGTGATCGCGGGCGGGTTCGGCGTGGGCAAGACCACGTTCGTGGGCGCTGTGTCGGAGATCAATCCGCTGCGTACCGAGGCCGTGATGACGTCCGCCTCGGCCGGGATCGACGATCTGACCCACACGGCGGGCAAGACCACCACCACGGTGGCGATGGACTTCGGCCGGATCACCCTGGACCAGGACCTGATTCTGTACCTGTTCGGTACGCCCGGCCAGGACCGGTTCTGGTTCATGTGGGACGATCTGGTCCGCGGTGCCATCGGCGCGGTGGTGCTGGTGGACACCCGCCGGCTGGCGGACTGCTTCCCGGCGGTGGACTACTTCGAGAACAGCGGGCTGCCCTTCGTGGTCGCCCTCAACGGCTTCGANCCCGGCCAGGACCGGTTCTGGTTCATGTGGGACGATCTGGTCCGCGGTGCCATCGGCGCGGTGGTGCTGGTGGACACCCGCCGGCTGGCGGACTGCTTCCCGGCGGTGGACTACTTCGAGAACAGCGGGCTGCCCTTCGTGGTCGCCCTCAACGGCTTCGAGGGGCGGCAGCCCTACACCCCCGACGAGGTCCGCGAAGCCCTGCAGCTGAGCCCGGACACCCCGGTGGTCGTCACCGACGCGCGGCACCGCGCCGAGGCCAAGAGCACCCTGATCACCCTGGTCGAGCACGCGCTGATGGCGCGGCTCAACTAGCGGCCCGCGGCCGGGACACGGTCACGACCGGCGGACGCCCCCGGCCCGGGGAGCGGTCCGCCGGTCGTGCTCTGCCCGGGGCGGACTTGACGTGTTCTTGGCCACTCCCCGCGGCTCGTGTCACGCGCTTGATAACAGTTCGACAGGCAATTGGCGACGGCTGAGTACGTGCGGCAAGCAGTTCATTCCCCTCCGCGTACGAGTGGCCGCTCTTATGGCGTGAGTATTCCGCTATGTCCGGGTTTTGTGAGGCTTTATCGCGTCCCGACAAGTCTCGCTCGGGGGATTGGAAACTGTTGCCCTGACGTGCTGGAATCCGAAGACTCCCGTTGAACCCAGCAGTAGTCACGACCCCCAGGGGCATGCCGAGAGGTGAGAGGCCAGTGAGGCGCAGTACGACGACTCCTCCGCCGGCGGGGGAGTCGGGGAACCAGCGGATGGCCCCGCGGGGCGCCTTCACCCCGCCGCCGGCCGCATCCGGCCCCCCGGCCGATGCCGCCGAGCCGTCGGCTCCCCCCGAATCCGGAAGCGCGTGGAATCCCCGCAACTGGCGGGTGGCGGTCAAGCTCAACGCCATTCTGCTGATACCCGTGCTGGTCGCCCTGGTCTTCGCCGGGCTGCGGGTCAACACGCACTATTCCACCTGGCGCGAGGCCCGTGAGGCCCAGCAGATCGCCGAGCTGGTGCAGGCCTCCACCGCCTATGCGCACGCCCTGCTCAACGAGCGGGACGTCACCGCCCAGCCGGTGCTCACCGGCGACCAGGACAACGCGGTCATCGGCGAGGCCCGGCGCGCCACCGACCAGGCCGCCTCCGAGTTCGACCGGCTGGCCGCGGACATGCCCGGCCGGCCCGGCCTGGCCAACCGGCTGGACATCATCCGCGCGGCCGAGGCCAAACTGGACGCCCTCCGGCAGAGCGCCTACACCGAGGCCATGGAGGGCGTGCAGTCCGAGGAGGGCTACGTCGAGATCCAGAACCCGCTGATGTCGTTCGCCAACGAACTGGGTCTGGGCTCCGGCAACGAGGTCGCCTACGGCCGCTCCATCTACGCCGTCTCGCTGGCCAAGTCGGCCAGCTCGCTCCAGCGGGCCATCGGCACCCACCTGCTGGTCGCCCCCGGGCCCACCGAGGCGGACGCGGCCCGGCAGAACCTGGCCTTCTCCTCCTACGCCTATCTGGAGGGCATCGCCCAGCGCGAGTACCTGCTGGCCGCCACCCCCGAGGACGCCGGCCTGCTGGAGGACGCCCTGGGCACCGCCCAGCGCGCCGGGGCACGCGGCGGCGGCCCCACCCTCGACGAGATGGTCCAGACCATCGCCTCGCAGCGCTTCACCCCCGAGGAACTGGCCCGCCAGGGCCTGACCCCGGAGGTCTGGTTCAACGCCACCACCGCCGAGTTCGAGGCCTACCGCGCCCTGGAGCGCGATCTGGTGGACCGGGCCGTGGCCGATGCCAAGGCCATCGCCGACGACGCCCGTACCAACATGATCACCAACTCCGCGCTGGTGATCGTGGCGCTGCTGGGCGCCTTCGTCGTGGCCGCGCTGATGGCCCGCTCCATGACCCTGAACATGCGGCGGCTGCGCGGCGCCGCCCAGGATGTCGCCGAGACCCGGCTGCCGGCACTGGTCGAGGACCTCTCCCGGACCGACCCCGGCCGGGTGGACACCCGGGTGGAGCCCATCCCGGTCTCCAGCCGCGACGAGCTGGGCGAGGTGGCCCGCGCCTTCGACCAGGTGCACCGGGAGGCGGTCCGGATGGCCGCCGAGCAGGCCCTGCTGCGCGGAAACGTCAATGCCATCTTCACCAACCTCTCCAGCCGCAACCAGGGACTGATCGAGCGTCAGCTCAACCTGATCACCGAACTGGAGAACAACGAGGCCGACCCCGAGCAGCTGGAGAACCTCTTCCGGCTGGACCACCTGGCCACCCGCATGCGCCGCAACGGCGAGAACCTGCTGGTGCTCGCCGGAGAGGAGCCGGGCCGCCGCTGGACCGAGCCGGTGCCGCTGATCGACGTGCTGCGCGCCGCCGCCTCCGAGGTGGAGGACTACGACCGGATCGAGCTGTCCGGCATCCACGAGAGCGAGATCCACGGCGCGGTCGTCAACGACCTGGTGCACCTGCTGGCCGAGCTGCTGGAGAACGCCACCGCGTTCTCCTCCCCGCAGACCAAGGTCAGGGTCACCGCCACCCGGCTGCCCGACGGCCGGGTGATGGTGGAGATCCACGACAAGGGCATCGGCCTGACCGCCGAGGACTTCGCCGACATCAACCACCGGCTGGCCAACCCGCCCAACGTGGACGTCGAGGTCTCCAAGCGGATGGGCCTGTTCGTGGTCGGCCGGCTCGCGGTCCGGCACGGCATCCGGGTGCAGCTCCGGCCCTCCGGCGAGCAGACCGGCACCACCTCCCTGGTCATGCTGCCGGAGGCGATCACCCACGGCGGCGGCGGTGAGGAACTGCCCGGCGAGGACGAGTTCACCGTCTCCCGGATCGTGCCGGACGGACCCTATGTGGAGGAGCTGCCGGCCATCGGCCTGGAGCCCACCGCCGCCGACCTCGGCTTCGACGAGAGCCGCTGGGAGAAGGCCGGAGCGCAGGCCCGGTCCCTGCCCGGGACGACCAGCCCGGTCGGGCGGTCGCTCCAGCGCGAGGAGCGGCGTGCCGAACTGGAGGCACGGCAGCAGCAACAGCGGGAGAGCGAGGCGCCCGTGATGGACCCGGAGACAGAGGCCGCCTACGGCAACGCCCGCTACGTGGACGCCGCCTACGGCGACGAGACCCCCGTCCCGCCCGCCGGTTTCCCCGGCTCCCCGTACCCGGACGGGACCGCCGGGGACCGGGACGCGCAGGAGGACGCCGGCGCCTACGCCGGACCGGGCGTGGCCGGGCAGGCGTACGGCGGCGAGGGGACGGGCTCCTGGTCCGCGGGCCCCGCCCCGGACGGCTACACCCCCGACGGCTACGCCCCGGACGCCGGCTGGTCCGACGCCGAGCAGGCCGGCTATGCGGAGCCCGGCTACGCCGAAGGTGCCTTCCCTCCCGCGCGTTACAACGACCCGGCCTACGGCACCGACGCCGCCGGCGCGCGCGGGCACGACTCCGGGTATCCGCCCGGCTACCCCCGAAGCGCCGACGGCCGTGGCGCGTTCGAGACCGAATCGCAGCAGGCCGATACCGGGACGACGCCTCCCGCTGGGCCGCCTCAGCGCGTAGGCTTCAGCGGTGACGGACCGGCCTCAGGCGGCCCCGGCACCACCCGCGCGGGTCTGCCGCGCCGTGACCCCGCGCGCCGGCCCGAGGACCGGCCGGCGGAGCGGCCGGTGCAGACACCGCGGGAGGAGGCTGTGCAGCAGGCACCCGGCGAGACGCCGGTCCGCGGCCCGCGCCGCGAGGCCTCCCGCAGCGGCGGCACCACCTCGTCCGGCCTGCCCAAGCGGGTGCCCCGGGCCAACCTGACCGAGCACTCCATGCCGGCGGCGGCCGCCGAGGGACCACAGATCTCCCGCGCCCCGGAGGACGTCCGGGGGCGGCTGAGCAGCCTCCACCGAGGCGTGCGCAAGGGGCGCGGCACCGGCACCGGCCGCCCGAAGAACGACCACCAGGGCTTCGGCCCCGGTAATACCTACGATCAGGAGCGTTAGTGTGAGCCCGATGAGCCAGGCGGCGCAGAACCTGAACTGGTTGATCACCAGTTTCGTGGAGAACACCCCGGGTGTGTCGCACACGGTGGTGGTTTCCGCTGACGGCCTTCTGCTGGCGATGTCCGAGGGGTTCCCGCGCGACCGCGCAGACCAGCTGGCCGCGGTTGCCTCCGGACTGACCTCGCTGACGGCCGGTGCCTCGCGGATCTTCGAGGGCGGTGCGGTGAACCAGACCGTGGTGGAGATGGAACGCGGCTTCCTCTTCATCATGTCGATCTCCGACGGCTCCTCGCTCGCGGTGCTGGCGCATCCGGAGGCCGACATCGGCCTCGTCGGTTACGAGATGGCCCTGTTGGTGGACCGCGCCGGCGCGGTACTCACACCGGAACTCCGCAGTGAGCTCCAGGGGAGCCTGCTCAATTAGCAGACACCCCGTGCGGATCGCGCGTTGGCGCCATAAGGTGCCAGCACGCGACGTGGCGAGTGCGGCAACCGCGGCACTCGGCGAGGGCAGTCGAGGAGGACATGTGGCAACGCCCCCAGCCGGTCACTACGGCAATGAATATCCGGGCCAGCCGCACCGCGGCGGCGGCCAGTACGGGCGCTTCAACTTCCCTTCGGCACCCAGCGGAGCGAACCCGGGCGGCCCGCAGCGGCCCGGCACGCCGGGCGCGCGGCCGGGCGGCGCGGGCGACGGCTCCCCGGCCCCGCCGCAGCAGCCGCTGGTCCGCCCGTACGCCATGACGGGCGGCCGGACCAGGCCGCGCTACCAGCTGGCGATCGAGGCACTGGTCTCGACCAGTGTCGAGCCCGCCCGGCTCCAGGGACAGCTCCCGGAGCACCAGCGGATCTGCCAGCTCTGCTACGAGGTCAANACTGGTCTCGACCAGTGTCGAGCCCGCCCGGCTCCAGGGACAGCTCCCGGAGCACCAGCGGATCTGCCAGCTCTGCTACGAGGTCAAGTCCGTCGCCGAGGTCTCCGCACTCCTCTCCATTCCCCTTGGCGTGGCCCGTATTCTCGTCGCCGACCTGGCCGAGGCGGGACTCGTCGCTATTCATCAGCCGGGTCACGGCAGTGACCCGGGCGGTCAGCCAGATGTGACTTTGCTCGAAAGGGTGCTCAGTGGACTTCGCAAGCTCTAGCGGCGGGGGCGGACCGGCCCCCGCCCGGTCGACCACGTCCGCGAAGATTGTGATCGCGGGCGGGTTCGGCGTGGGCAAGACCACGTTCGTGGGCGCTGTGTCGGAGATCAATCCGCTGCGTACCGAGGCCGTGATGACGTCCGCCTCGGCCGGGATCGACGATCTGACCCACACGGCG
>NZ_WTLH01000234.1 GCF_011421595.1 Streptomyces sp. YIM 98790
GTGCCGCGCGGCCGGCCCCGGCGGCGGGCGGGGCCCGCGGGGCGGAAGTGCGTCCTGGGAGAGCCGCCGGCCCGCCGGGAACGCCGCGGATGCCGCGGGCGGGCGGTTCCCGGGTGACGGCGGTCGGTGCCGGATGGCAGGCTGAGAGGGTGACCGAGATTGATCCGAAGATCGACGCCCTTGTCCCGTCCTGGCTCACCCTCCCCGAGATCGCCGAACGGCTGGGAGTCGAAGTGACCAGGGTCCGGCAGTGGGTCAAGGAAGGCCAGCTCATCGCCGTCCGGCGCGGAGAGAACCGCGTGCTCCAGGTTCCGTCCGACTTCATCGCCGAGGACCGCATCGTGAAGGGGCTCCCGGGCACCATCACGCTGCTGAAGGACGACGGTTTCACCGTCGAGGAGATGCTGGAGTGGCTGTTCACTCCCGATGACACCCTGCCCGGAACGCCGGCGCGGGCACTGCGCGAGAATCGCGGCACCGAGGTGAAGCGCCGCGCCCAGGCCCTCGCCGTGTGACGCCCCCGCGGGGGGTGCGCGGCCGCGCCGTGGCGGCCGCGCACCCCCGGCTGCCCCTGTCCGGAACCCGAAGAGCGAGCCGTATGATCTCCGTCCGCCCCGGCACCCCGCCGGCCCCCCTTGCCGAGGCCCGCCTGGCCGACGCCCGCCTGTATCTGTGCACCGATGCCCGCACCCGGCAGGGTGATCTTCCGGAGTTCCTGGACGCGGTGCTGGCCGGCGGCGTGGACATCGTCCAGCTCCGCGACAAGGGCCTGGAGGCCCGGGAGGAACTCGCCCGCCTGGAGGTCTTCGCGGACGCGTGCCGCCGGCACGGCAGACTGCTGGCGGTCAACGACCGGGCGGACGTGGCCCACGCCGCCGGGCCGGACGCGCACATCCTCCACCTGGGGCAGGGCGACCTGCCGGTCCCGGCCGCCCGCGCCATCCTCGGCTCCCGGGTGCTGATCGGCCGCTCCACGCACAGCCCGGCCGAGGCGGACGCGGCCATGGCCGAGCCCGGCACGGACTACTTCTGCACCGGCCCGTGCTGGCCCACCCCGACCAAGCCGGGCCGTCCCGCCCCCGGACTGGACCTGGTGCGGCACACCGCGGCCCGCTCGCCGCGGCGCCCCTGGTTCGCCATCGGCGGCATCGACGCGGACAACCTCGACCAGGTGCTGGACGCCGGCGCCCGCCGGGTGGTGGTGGTCCGGGCGATCACCGAGGCCGAGGACCCGGGCAAGGCCGCGGCCGCGTTCGCCGCCCGGCTGCGCGCCCGGCCGCTCGCCCTCGCGGACGGCTCAGGACCGGCGTGATCCGGCCACTCCGGGAGGGTTCCGGCCGTCCGAACTCCGGACGGAGCAGGGGAAGCCGGCCGCGCCCTGGGTAGCCTCGGGGCATGGCCCTAGGACTTCCCTCCGTGCGGACGAACGGCACACGCACCGTGCGTGAACTGCTGGCCGGCGGAGAACGCTCGTACTCCTTCGAGTTCACGGCGCCCCGCACCGAGAAGGCCGAGCGCGCGCTGTGGGAGGCCATCCGGCAGGTGGAAGCGGTCGGCCCCACCTTCGTCTCGGTGACCTACGGCGCCGGCGGGCGCTCCCGGGAGGGCACCATCCGGGCCACCGAGCGGATCGCGGACGACACCATCCTGACCCCGGTCGCCCACCTGACCGCGGTCAACCACTCCAAGGCCGAACTGCGCAACATCATCGGCCGCTACGCGGACGTGGGCATCCGCAACATGCTGGCGGTGCGCGGCGACCCGCCCGGCGACCCGATGGGGGAGTGGATCCCGCACCCGGAGGGCGTCACCTACGCCGCTGAGCTGGTGGAACTCATCAAGGAGTCCGGCGACTTCTGCGTCGGCGTGGCCGCCTTCCCGGAGATGCACCCGCGCTCCGCCGACTGGGAGACCGACATCCGGCACTTCGTGAACAAGTGCCGGGCGGGCGCCGACTACGCCATCACGCAGATGTTCTTCCACGCCGAGGACTATCTGCGGCTGCGCGACCGGGTGGCCGCGGCGGGCTGCGACGTCCCCATCATTCCGGAAATCATGCCGGTCACCAGCGTGCGGCAGATCGAGCGCTTCGCCCAGCTCAGCAACGCGGCCTTCCCTCCCGGGCTGGAACGGCGGATTCTGGCGGTCCGGGACGACCCGGCAGCGGTACGCTCGGTCGGAATCGACTATGCCACGGAGCTGTGCGCGCGGCTGATGCAAGAGGACATCCCCGGACTCCACTTCATCACCCTCAACCGTTCCATGGCCACGCTGGACATCTACCGGAATCTGGGTTTGGATCGGCACACCTAGTTCCACGAGGAGAGGGCGGACATGGGCTGGGCGGTCCTCTACGTCGCGTTCGGACTCGTCGCCTTCTGGCTTCTCGGTGAGGTGCTGCTCCAGTACAAGGCAAGACTGCGGTGGCGGCTGCTGGCGTTCTGCGGTTTTCTCGGCGTGGTGCTGGGCGTGATGCTGCCGTCCCTGCCGCTGATCGCGCTCGGCGCGACCGGGTTCGCCATCGGGCAGACGCTGGTCACCCTCTCCTACCGCAAGGGCTTCTCCACCGGCTGGGCGCTGGGCGGCAGGNGGCAGACGCTGGTCACCCTCTCCTACCGCAAGGGCTTCTCCACCGGCTGGGCGCTGGGCGGCAGGCCCGGCACCAGCCGGCGGCGGCGCGGCGAGGTGCGGCCGATGCCCCCGGTGGAGGACGACCGCGCCGCCGCGGCGGCGGACGGCCCCGACGACGGGCCCGGCGGGCCGGACACCGCGGCCGGGCCGCCGGAGGACGGGGACACCGGCCGCTACCGGGACGAGGGCTACCAGCAGCCCTACCGCGAGCCCTACCAGGAGCCCTTCCAGGACGACTACGCCGCCACCGCCGCCTGGCCGTCCGGCCGGGGCCCCGGTTCCGGCTACGGCGAGGAGTACGACACCGGCGAGCACGTGTACGCCACGGCCGAGTGGGGCGCGGACACGCCGCCGCCCGCCTTCTCCCCCCCGGGCTCCTCGGACGGCAGCGGCTACGCCTACTCCTCCTCCTACCAGAGCGCCCCGTTCCCGGACCAGTACACCGCGGGCTATCCGGGCGGCGAGCAGAGCTACGGGCCCTACTCGGACCCGTACATCGGGGGCACGGGCGGCAGCGGCCGGCTCTACCAGGAGTACGGCGGCGGCCAGGGCTACGGCGGCCAGGGCGAGTACGCCCCGCCGCCCCCGCCGTCCCACGATCCCTACACCTCCGGCGGCTACGACACGGGCAGCGGGCAGTGGGCGGCGGCCGCCGAGCCGTCCTACTACCAGGAGACCCCGCCGGGCGGGGTGTGGGTGCCGCAGCAGCGCGACCCGGGCGTGCCGGACGGCTACCCGCAGGCCGAGCCCGATCCCTACGCCACCGGCCAGGCCTACTACCAGCAGAACCGTTACTGAAGCCGCCCTGCCGCCCCGGCCGGCCTGCGCGCGGGCCGCCCGGCGCGCGGGCCGGCGGCGCCGGGATGCGCTCAGGAGGAGCCGCGCCAGGCGGGGCCCTCGGTGATCAGACCGGCCGCCATGGCACCGGACATGCCTGCGTGGGCCAGGCCGCCGCCGGGGTGGGCGAGCCCGCCCACCCGGTACGCCCCCGCCAGCCGCCCGGTGTTCGGAGCCGCCAGCCACGCCCCGTCACCGCCCGCGAGCGCGGGCGGGGGCACCGCCCCGCCGGGCATGCCGGTCTCCCGCGCCACGTCCGCCGGGGTGCGCAGCTCCCGCCAGAGAATCCGGGAGCGCAGCCCCAGACCGGCCGCCTCGGCGGCGTCCAGCATCCGTTCCCCGCAGGTCCGGGCCTCGGACGCCCCTGCCGCGCCGTCCGTGCCGGTCCCCGCCGGGACGGGCACGCTCAGCACCACGGCCTCGTGCCCGTCGTCCGGCCGCAGCGCCGGGTCGTCCGGGCGCAGCACGGTGACCGCCGGCAGGCCCGGGTCCCGGGGGTGCAGCACGGTCCGGTGCGCGGTGCCGTGCGGGCGCGCTCCGCGCAGCGCCAGCAGCAGGGTGCAGCGGCCGGTACCCCGGGGCCGGGCGCCCAGCCCGGGGGCGCCCCACACCACCCGGTCGGCCGCCTCGCGGCTGCCGTCGGCCAGCTCCACCCCGGCGGCCCGGCCGTCCCGCTCCAGCACCCCGGCGGCCTCCGCGCCGAACACGAACGCCACGCCCCGGTCGCGGCAGCGCCGGTACACCGCGTCGGCCAGCGCCCGCATCCCGCCCGCCGGATACCAGCTCCCGAACGTCTCCTCCACATAGGCCAGCACGGCGGCGTGCGCCGGGGCGGCCCAGGGGTCCACGCCGTAGCCGGAGACCACCGAGCCCAGCAGGGCGGCCAGCCGGGGATCGCGCAGCTCGTCCCGGCAGACGGCGGCCAGGGACGGGGCGCGGCGGCGCGTGGGCAGCAGACCCCGCCGCCGGGGCCCGGGCCAGTGCCCGTCGGTCAGGGCCCGCCGTCCGGTGGCCGGGGTCAGCGGCTCCTCCAGCAGCGGGCGGCGGGTGCGCTCCCAGGTCTCCCGGGCGCGGCCGAGCATCGCGGCCCAGCGCTCGCCCGCCCCGGGGCCGAGCGCCGCGTCCAGGGCCTGGCGGACGCCGCCGCGGGACAGGCCGGGCAGCCGCACCACGGTGCCGTCGGCGAAACGGTGCTCGGCGGCCGGGTCGACCCGGTGCAGCGGTACGCACTCCTCCAGCGGCTGCCGGCCGGTCTTCAGGAAGAGGTCGCGCCAGACGGCGGGCAGGTGCAGCAGCCCGGGACCGGTGTCGAAGGCGAAGCCGCCGCGCTCGTACCGGCGCAGCGCACCGCCGTGGGTGCCGGAGCGCTCGTAGACGGTCACCCGGTGTCCCGCGGTGGCCAGCCGGGCCGCCGCCGCCATCGCGCCCATCCCCGCGCCGACCACCGCGATCCGTGCCATGGGCCAGCACCCTACCCGGCGCGGCGCGGTGCCCGGCGGGCGGATGAGTACCTGCCTGAGTAGGTCTGCGGATGGGCAGGGCGCCCCGGGCACGGCACTGTGGAGACCAAGCGGACGGGGTGTCCGGATCCGGACCGCCGGCACGGGGCGGCGGACCGGGGGACGAGAACCGGCCGGGGGAAATGCCGGGAGCGATCCCGGCGGGGAACTGTGCTGGCGGGCAGCAGCGGCGGGGGCCGCACTGCCCGCCACACGCATGTCCGCCTCCGGACGGGTGTCCGCCGGGTGGCCGCCCGGCCACGGGGAGCCCGCGGGCCTCTTCCGTCTCGTGCGTTTCCGCAGGCCCGCGCAGCGGCAGCGGGGATGCCGGGCGGACCCTGCCGATTGTCAGTGGCGTGCGCAAGCATGGGAACAGACGTACTGAACGGCACGACTCGGATACAGGAAGAGACCTTGGACCGCTCAGTCCACTGAATGACGACTGGAGGTTCGTCATGACCGGACCCCCGACCGATGTGCACCCCGTGCTCCGCCGGGCACCCGCCTCTCCGGCGGCGCTCGACCTGCTCACCCAGGCCGAGCGCAGCCTGGACGAGGCCGGGGAGTGCACCGACATCGGCGACGCCTACGTCGCCGCCCATCTCTGCGCCCTGCGCACCGCCGCCGCGGTCCTCGCGGCGCGCGGCCGCCCGGAGAGCAGCCCGCGCGCCCGCCGGCGCATCCGACCGGTATGGGAGGTACTGCCCGAGGTCGCCCCCGAGCTGGGTGAGTGGAGCACCCTGTTCGCCGCGAGCGCCGTCCGCCGCGCCCGGGTGGAGGCCGGGATACGCGGAGTGGTGACCCGCCGCGACAGCGACGATCTGGTGCGCGCCGCCGGGATGTTCCTGCGTCTGGTGCAGGAGATGCTACTCCCTCAGGCGGTGCTGCCGCGCCAGAACGACCACTGAACCGGCACGGGAACCGGCACCGAGGTGCCGGCACGCGGCCGGAAACGGCCGTGAACACCCCGGTCGCCCCCGGTGTACGGGCGCGGGGCGGGGCCGGTGCGCGGCGTGCCCGCGGCGTGCCCGCTCCGCAGTGGGGGCGGCCCGCCGGAAGGCAGTAGTCTGCTGCCCGTACTCGCGGGGGGACCGCTGCGGGAGGACCCGCTGGTGCCGCCCGCCCGCGCACGCGTGCATGCGCCAGCCCAGCACCGAGGAGCAGTCCGACATGCCGTCTGAGCCCACAGCGCCCGGCCCGCACACCGCGCTGCGCCTGGGAGTGGTCTGGGATCTCGTGCTCCGGGCCCTGCAGAATGCCGCCGAGGCGACCGGCCGGCCCTCCCTGGACCTGCTGGACACCGGGGGCGGCAGCGGCATCTTCGCGGTGCGCGCCGCGCGGCTCGGCCACCGGGTCACGGTCGTCGACCCCAGTCCGGACGCCCTCTTCGCGCTGGAGCGGCGGGCCGCCGAGGCCGGTGTCGCCGGGCTGGTGCACGGTGTGCAGGGCGACACCGGCGACCTGCTGGAGGTGGCCGGCCGTGAGCGGTACGACATGGTGCTCTGCCACGGTGTTCTGGAGTATGTGGACGACCCGGTGACGGCCGTGGCCGCGGTGGCCGGCACGCTGCGCCCGGGCGGTGCGCTCAGCCTGCTGGCGGCCGGCCTGGGCGGGGCGGTGCTCTCCCGGGCGCTGGCCGGCCGGTTCACCGAGGCCCGGCAGGCGCTCGGCGACCCCGAGGGGCGGTGGGGCGCGTCCGACCCGGTGCCGCACCGCTTCACCACGCAGCGGCTGACCGGCGTGGTCTCCGCCGCCGGGCTGGTCCCGGGGGCGCTGCACGGCGTGCGGATCTTCGCCGACCTCGTCCCCGGCGCCCTGGTGGACACCGAGCCGGAGGCCCTGCAGGCGCTGATCAGGCTGGAGACCGAGGCGGCGGCGCACCCGGCCTTCCTGGCCGTGGCCGGGCAGCTCCATGTGCTGGCGCACCGTGCCCCGGCGCCGGGAGCCTGACCGCGCCCCGCCGGTGTTCCGCCGGTGTTCCGCCGCGGCCGGCTGGTTTGACCGGCCGCTGCCGCCGGGTACCCGGGACCTCCGGCGGGCTCCGCAGGGCCTTCCGGCTCGCCCGGTGAAACCCCGCGTTGACCCGTATCATCGTAGGTAGCCCTTCGGCATGGGCCGGGAAGAGTGTGGGCAGGACAACTCCACCCGCACTGCCCGGAACAGGGAGGCGGTGGGCGCAAAAGGCGTAGAGGGGTGGGTTTCACGGGGAGGCATCCCCGCCTATCCTTAAAGGGTCGGAACGGTCGCCCGCCGCGACCGACGAGTAGGAGGACTCCGTGCCGCTCTCTGAGCACGAGCAGCGCATGCTCGAGCAGATGGAGCGAGCGTTGTACGCCGAAGATCCCAAGTTCGCTACAGCGCTCGAAGGAAGTGAGCTGCGCACGTACACCCGGAAGCGGGTCTACCAAGCGGCATTCGGATTTCTGGTGGGCATCGCGCTTCTCATGGGCGGAATGGTCGCCCAGCAGATCTGGCTGAGCGTGGTCGGGTTCCTGATCATGCTCGGATGCGCCGTGCTGGCGGTCACCGGCTGGAAGAAGACACCCGCCCAGCCCGCCGGCGGGCAGGGCGCCTCCGGCCGCGGCGGCAGGCGGCCCGCCCAGGGCAAGCAGCGCCGGTCCATGATGCACCGCATCGAGGAGCGCTGGCAGCGCCGCCGGGACGAGCGCGATCGCTGACTCCGCACAGCGGGCAGCCGGACCGCGGCGGTGACGGGCCGCGGAAGCGACACAGCGGAACGGACGGGCGGGCCGCGGCCACACTGGCCGCGGCCCGCCCGTCCGTTTTCCGCCCGCCGACCCGGGGCCCCCGGTCCGTGACTCAGGCGTCCGCAGGCGTCCGTGGCTCAGCTGCTGCGCGGGCGGCGGCGCGGCAGGCGGACGCGGATGCGCAGCGCCGCCCGCAGCCGGGCGGTCCGGCGGTCCCGCCACTCCCGCAGCGCCGG
>NZ_WTLH01000235.1:0-2812 GCF_011421595.1 Streptomyces sp. YIM 98790
TGCCGCCGCCGCAGCGGGCCGCCGAGCTGGCCCGGGCGCGGGAGCTGGCCGGGGCCAACCGGCAGGAGCTGGAACGCCTGGCGGCCCGGCTGGCGGAACGGCAGGTGCCGGGTGCGCTGGGCCCCGGCGCGGACCGGCTGCGGGAGGTGCTCAGCGAGTACGAGCGGCTGCTGGAGGCCAACGACCGGGTGGCGTCCGTCCCGGAGGCCGAGGAGATCCGCGGCGACCTGGCCCGCGCCCAGGGTCTGCTGCTCCTCGTCCCGGCCACGCTCCCCGCCCGCCGCTGAGCGCGGCGGCCCCGGCTCCTGCCGCGGTCCCGGCCGGCCGGCACCGACCGCGGCCCGGGGCCGGGGCAGGAGCCCGGACGGGGGCCGGGGCAGGAGCCCGGACGGGGGCCGGTTACTCGGTGCGCAGGCCGCTCGGGCGCATCATCCGCCACAGCGGCGGCAGGGACAGCAGGGTGGCGCCGAAGACGATGCCGGCCCCCAGGCCGGTGAGCGCCCCCACCACCTCCCAGTCCACCGCGAACGAGCGGGAGACCAGGGACAGCAGCATCGTGCTCAGGCCGAAGCCGCCCGCCACCGCCAGGGCCAGCCCCAGCGCCACCGGAAGCGCGGTCTGCCAGAGCACCGAGGCCGCCAGGGTGCGGCGCCGGGTCCCGAAGGCGACCAGCACCGAGAGCAGCCGCCGGCGTTCCCGCAACTGCTCCACGGTGGAGATCACCAGGCTGCCGCCGATCAGCAGCAGCACCGCCACGGAGCCCGCGTAGAGCGCGCGGCGGATCGAGTCGTAGCGGCTGCCGACCTCCTGCGGACCCTCGTCCCAGGTGGTCAGCACCGGGCCGAAGCCGGCCACGGCGTTGCGCAGATGCTCGGTGACGTCCGGCACCGACTCGTCCGCCCACACAATGACCTCGTAGGCGGGGTCGTGGAGCATGGTCCGGTCCAGGGCGGCCGGGGTGGCGAACACCGTCGGCACCCACAGGTCCTCCTCGTCCGCGGCGGGCAGGCCGCGGGCGTCGTCCGGCACCCGCCAGCGCACCCGCGGCAGGGTTTCCGTCTCGTCCGGGGCGGGGAAGCCACCGCCCGCGAGTTCGGCCTCCATGCCCGGCCGCAGCACCCCGGCGGCCCGGCCGGACACGGCGTTGCGCGGCTCCTGGAGGAAGACGTCCCCGTCCGCGCAGGGCACGGCCCCGGGCGTGACCATCAGCTCGCCCAGCACGGCGCAGTCGGCGACAACCACCCGGAACCCGCCGTCCATGCCCTCCATGCCGGCCGTGCCGTCCCCGGCCGTGCCGTCCGCCGCCCTGGCCTCGTCGCTGACCACGACCCGGGAACGGAGCACCCCGTCCACCGCCTCGATCCGCGCCACGGTCTCCGGGGCGCCCGCGGCGTCGAGCGGACTCGCCCAGATCGAGATGCGCCGCTCGCCCTCCGCGACCCCGGTGTCCCCGGTGTAGTCACCTCCCACCCCCAGCAGGAAGGTGTGCGCCGCGATGGCCCCGGCCACCGCCACGGTGACCCCGCTGACCGCGCGCGCCGCCGGACCGCTGTCCATCTGGAGCCGGCGGACGGCGAGCTGCCAGGACAGCGGCCCGCCGCGCAGCCGCCGCACCGAGACCTCCACCAGCCAGGGCAGCACCGCGGTGACCCCCACCAGCAGCAGCACGATCCCGGCCGTGATCCGCCACTCGTCGATCTCGGTCTGGTCGGCGGCCACGCTGTTGAACAGCGGTACCAGCAGCAGCAGTCCGGCGGACGGCAGCACCAGCCGCCACCACAGCCGGCGCCGGGCGGTGGCACCGCCGCGCACCACGCCCAGCGGTTCCACCGCGATCCGGCGCATCGCCTGGAGCGTGACCACCACCGCGGACACCGGCACCAGCAGCACGATCAGCGCCGCGATGGCGGTTGCCGGGCTGACGTCCTGCGGGAAGGCGGAGTACCCGAAGATCTCCACCCCGGCCATCCGGTCGCGGCCGATGCGGAAGAACACCGCGCCGAGCAGCAGACCGAGCAGCGAACCGGCCAGGGCCTCCCCGGCCGCGATCCGGTGGGTCATCCGGATGTCCGCGCCGACCAGCCGCAGCGCCGCCAGCCGCAGATCGCGGCGCTCCCCGCCCAGCCGTACGGCGGTGGCCACGAACGCTCCCACCGGGAGCAGCAGCACCACACAGGCGATCACGATGAGCAGCAGCAGGACGGCGTCGAACGGCTCGCGCTGCATGTCGCTGCCGAACTCCGCGATCCGCCTGGAGTCGCCGACGGCCGTCAGCCGTGGATCGTGCGCGTAGTAGACGAGTTCGCCGGGGTGCAGCAGCCCGGCGTCGCCGATGACACCGCCCACCCGGTACGGCAGCCGGGGCGTCAGCAGGTCGCCCGCGGGCGACTCCAGCAGTTCCTGCAGCGCCGGGGAGACCGCCATCTCGCCGGGCGCCGGGAATTCCCCGATACCCGGCGGCAGGGCCGGGCGGTCCCCGTCCGGGCGCAGGGTCAGGCCGGTGAGGGGGCGGCCGCGGAACTCCCCGACGTGCTCGTGGAGCAGCAGGGTCTGCGGGCCGGGTCCGGCGACCTCGCCGAAGCCGCCGCTGCGGGCGTCGAAGCGGGCGTCCCGGGCCTGGATCATGCTCGGCACGGAGGCCGCGAGCAGCAGCACGGCGACGCCCAGGCCCACGCCGACGGCGGTGAGCAGGGTGCGCAGCCAGCCCTCCCGTCCGCCGGTGACCGCGAACCGGGCGCCCAGGGCGAGGTCGGCGGCCCAGCGGCGGACGCCGGCCGGCCCGCCGGGCCGGTCCGGGCCGCTCTCCCGCGGC
>NZ_WTLH01000235.1:2903-7872 GCF_011421595.1 Streptomyces sp. YIM 98790
CGGCGCGGCGCGGCCGGGCGGGGCGGGTGCGGTGGCGGTCATGCCGTGCCCCCGCCGTCCGGGTCACGGTGCGCCCCGCGGCCCGCCGGACCGGTCTCCGCGCCGGCCGGGGCGTGGCCGGCGAAGTGGAGGGGGTCGCGGACGATGCCGTCGCGGACCACGACCTCCCGGTCGGAGTAGGCGGCGACCCGGGACTCGTGGGTGACCAGCACCACGGCGGCGCCGGTGTCCCGGGCGGCGGCGGTGAGCAGTTCCATCACCCGTTCCCCGTTGAGCGAGTCCAGGGCACCGGTGGGTTCGTCGGCGAAGAGCACCCGGGGGCCGCCGGCCAGCGCGCGGGCCACGGCGACCCGCTGGCCCTGGCCGCCGGAGACCTGGCCGGGCCGCTGGTGGCGGATGTCCGCGACCTCCAGCCGGTCCAGCCACTCGGCGGCCCGGCGCTCGGCCTCCTTGCGGCCGGTGCCGGTGAGCCGCAGCGGCAGCGCGGCGTTCTCCAGGCAGCTCAGCTCCGGCACCAGCTGGCCGAACTGGAAGACGAAGCCGAAGTCGGAGCGGCGCAGCGCGCTGCGCTCGGCGTCCGGCAGGGCGGAGACCTCGCGGCCGGCGTAGCGGACCGAGCCGCTGTCCGGGGGCACGATGCCGGCCAGGCAGTGCAGCAGGGTGGACTTGCCGGAGCCGGACGGGCCCATCACGGCGACGATCTCCCCGGCCGCGACCNCATCACGGCGACGATCTCCCCGGCCGCGACCGAGAAGTCGGCACCGGCCAGGGCGGGGGTGGTGCCGTAGGACTTGTGCAGCGCGGTGGCGGACAGCAGGGCGGCACAGCGGCCGGCGGCGGTGCCCTCGGCGGCGGGGTCCCGGGTGGTGCGGGCGGTCATGCGGGGTTCTCCCTGACCCGGGCGGCCAGCCGGTGCAGCCGGGCCGCGGTCAGTTCCAGCCAGCGCAGATCCGCCTCCAGATGGAACAGGGCGTGATCGCAGATCAGCTGGTCGGCGAGGTCGCCGTCGGTCTTGCGGCGGGTCAGCTCGCGCATCAGCCGCAGGTGCTCGGCGCGCTGGGTGTCCAGCAGGGCGGCGGCGTCCCGCCCGGTGAGCAGGGCGAGCACCACCTTGGTGTAGAGGACGGACTGGAGGTAGGGCTCGGGCTTCTCCGGGCTGCGCAGCCAGCGGGCGACGTCGGTGACGCCGGCCTCGGTGATGGCGTAGCGCTTGCGCTCCGGTCCCTCGCCGGACTCCACGCCGTCCACCTCGACCAGGCCGTTCTTCAGCAGCCGGGACATGGTGGCGTACACCTGGCCGTAGTGCAGCGGCTTGTCGTGGCCGAAGCGCTCGTCGTAGGACCGTTTGAGGTCGTAGCCGTGGCGGGGGCCCGCTTCCAGAAGCCCCAGCAGGGTGTGGCTGATGGACATGGCAGGGACTATACATCATGCGTATACACCGAATGTATAGCTCCCTCCGGGCCGCCCGGACACCGCCGGACATCGAACGGATGTGCGCCCGGGGAGAAACGTGCACCACGGGCGGTGTCCCGGGGCGTGCCGCGCGGCAGGATGCGGGGAAACAACTACCCGGGCGCACGGCCGCGTCATATCCCCTAGCGTGAAGCACGCGCGGATCATGAAACGGCGACCGAAGACAGGCGGAGAAACACTGATGCTGGACACCGCCGGGGGTTCGTCCCCCGCGTCCCGGCCGGAAACCGGCCGGGAGCCGCCGCACGGCGCCCTCACCCAGGCCGTGGACTTCACCCGCAGCCGGACCACCGCCTTCCTGAGCAAGCCCTACTGGGAACGCCCCGACTCCACCTGGGTGCTGCGCCGCTGGCCGGATCTGACCGCCTGCCTGGTCGCCGTCTTCTTCTTCTGGCTCTCCCTCACCCCCTCCCTGGTGCCCCGGCCGTGGTACTTCCAGGGCGCCATCGGCGGCATCACCGCCGCCATCGGCTACGGCCTGGGCGCGCTGCTGAGCTGGCTCTACCGCCTGGTCGCGCCCTGGCGGCCCGGCCCGCGGGTGCGCGCCCGCTGCTGGCTGGCCTTCTACGTCACCGCCCCGCCGGCCGTCATCTTCCTGCTCTCCCGCAGCGCCGACATGCAGCGCGAACTGCGCCGCCTCCAGGACCTGGAGCCGACCCTCACCTGGCACTCGGTGATGATCGCGCTGATCTCGCTGGGCGTGTGCGGCGGGCTGCTGCTGGCCGCCCGCACCGTACGGCTGTTCACCCGGCTGATCACCGTGCAGCTCAACCGCTTCGTGCCCTGGCCGGTCGCGGTGGCCCTGTCCCTGATGATCACCAGCATGGTGGTCGTCTACGGCACCCGGGACGTGGTCTTCGAACGCGGCATCCTCACCGCGGCGGAGCACTGGGCGGCGGCCAAGGACCGCTCCACCGATCCCGGGGTGCTGCGCCCCTACTCACCGCTGCTCTCCGGCAGCCCGGACTCCCTGATCCCCTGGGAGGAACTGGGCAACAAGGGCCGCACCTTCACCGGCGCGGCCATCTCCGCCGACGACATCAGCGCCTTCACCGGCACCGAGGCCGAGTCGCCCGTCCGTGCCTATGTGGGCCGCGACTCCTACACCGACTACGCCGAGGGCGCCGCGCTGGCCGTCAAGGAGCTGGAACGGACCGGGGCCTTCGACCGGGAGGTGCTGGCCATCGCGGCCACCACCGGCACCGGCTGGGTCAACGCCACCACCGTGGAGGCCCTGGAGTACATGCACCACGGGGACACCGCGGTGGTGGCCATGCAGTATTCCTATCTGCCGAGCTGGGCCTCGTTCCTGGTGGACCGGGACGAGGCCGGGGACGCCACCCGGGAGCTGGTGGACGCGGTGCACCGGCGCTGGGAGCAGGAACCGGAGGGCAGCCGCCCGATACTGGTGGTGTTCGGCGAGTCCATGGGCGTGGCGGCCATGGAGGCGGCCTTCGACGGCGTGCAGGACCTGCTGGCCCGCACCGACGGGGCACTGCTCATCGGCGCGCCCTACTTCAGCCCGATCCACTCCGCGATCACCGAGAACCGGGACCCGGGCAGCCCGGTGTGGCGGCCCGTGTACGACGGCGGACGGCATGTGCGGTTCGCCCAGTTCCCGGATCGGGACCTGTGGGCGTTCGACCGCCCCTGGGAGCATCCGCGGGTGGTCTACCTGCAGAACGCCTCCGACCCGGTGGTGTGGTGGGAGCCGGACCTGCTGTTCCAGCGGCCGGAATGGCTGAGCAGACCACTCGGCCCGGATGTCACCGGGGCCGTCGACTGGTTCCCGTTCGTCACCTTCTGGCAGACCACGGTGGACATGGCGGTCTCCTACGGCGCCCCGGCACCGCACGGCCACCGCTACGGCTCCAACCCGGTGAACGCCTGGGAGGCCATCACCGAGCCCGCGGAGTGGACCGAGGAGGACACCCAGCGGCTGCGGCTGCTGCTGGAGCTGCGCCACCCGCCCCGGTCGGGCTGGGCGGGCAAGCCCGAGTGACAGCCGGACGGCCCGACGGCCCGCCGGCCGGCCCGCGGCGACGTCCGGCGGGCCGTCGGCGGGCCCGTCAGTCGGTGTCCCGCCCGGCGGACGGCGGCGGAGTGGGCGCGAGGGCGGCGATGGTGGCGCCGCTGCGCCGCGGGCCCGCCCGCAGCACCACCTGCTCGTGATAGGCCCGCAGATAGCTCACCACGGTGTTGAGCACGGCCACCAGCGGCACCGCCACCACCGCGCCGGGAATCCCGGCCAGCAGCGTGCCACCGGTGACGGCCAGGATGACCGCCAGCGGATGCACCCGGACCATCCGGCCCAGGATGAACGGCTGGAGCACATTGCCCTCCAGCTGCTGCACGCCCAGCACCACGGCCACCGCCCCCAGCGCGGTCACCGGCCCCTGCGTCACGAACGCCACCACCACGGCCAGCGCACCGGAGACGATGGCCCCGATGATGGGCACGAACGCGAACAGGAAGACGATCACCGCCAGCGGCACCGCCATCGGCACGCTCAGCGCCCACAGGCCGAGCCCGATGCCGACCGCGTCGATGAAGGCGACCAGGACGGTGCCGCGCACATACCCGGTGAGGGTGATCCAGGCCCGGGGCCCGGCGCCGGCCAGTGCCGGGCGCGCCGAGGCCGGCGCCAGCTTCAGGAACCAGTACCAGATGGAGCGGCCGTCGTAGAGCAGGAAGAGCACCACGAACAGCACCAGACCGGCGCCGGTCAGGAAACGGGTCAGGTAGTTGACCCCTTCCAGCCCGGCCGAGGTGAGTTCCGCGCTGTGGTCGCTGATCCACTTGTTGAGGTTGTCCACCAGCTCGTTCAGGTCCTCCTCGGAGACCCCGAAGGAGCTGTCCAGCAGCCAGTCGCGCAGATTGTTGATGCCCTCGGTGACCTGGTCCACCAGCCGGTCGACGTTCTCGATGATCTGCCAGACCACGAACCAGCCGATCAGGCCCATCACACCGAAGCCGGTGACGGTGGTCACCGCGGTGGCCGCGCCCCGGCCCAGCCCCAGCCGTTTCAGCCGTCCGGTGAGCGGCTGGAGCAGCGCGGTGATCAGCAGACCGGCCGCGAAGGAGATGACCAGCAGGCTGACCGCGCCCACCACCTGGATGAGCACCCACACCACGGCGGCCAGCACCAGCAGCCGCCAGCCGGCCTCGGCCGCCACCCGCAGTCCCCAGGGCACGGCATCGGCCGGATGCGGGCGTTCGGGCATCTGGACGGGCAGCGTCCGCATCGCGGCACCGGCACCGCCGCCGTCCCCCGCGGTCTGCGGCGGGGTCGTCCCGGAGGTCACCGGCAGCCCGGCGGCGGGCGGCGCCGCGGTACCGTCCGGCCCGGCGTCCTCCGGGCCGGTGTCCGCCGCCGGCTCGGGCGGCCGTTCCCGGGTCGAGCGGTCCGCCGGCGGGCCGTCCGCGGCCCCGACGAGATGTTCACCGGCCGCGGGCGGTGCCTGTGCCGCGGGCGCGACGGCCTGGGCCAGCCGGG
>NZ_WTLH01000236.1 GCF_011421595.1 Streptomyces sp. YIM 98790
GCCCGCATCAGCTGGCGCCCGAGCCGTCGCGCGGTGGCGCGCAGCGCCGGGCTCGGCGTCCGGGCGTCCGCGGCGGTGTCCAGGTCCAGCGGGTCGGCCCCGGCACAGGCCGCCGCCGCCAGGGCGGCGGCGGTCAGGCCGGCGGTGTGCAGCCGGCCCCGGCAGAAGTCCTCCAGCGAGGCGGCATCGGTGATCCGGCCCGCCTTGACCGCGGCCTCGGCCCCGCCGGAGTGCGCATGCCCCCCGGCCGGGAACCGTCCGTCCGCCAGCACCATCAGCGCGGCGGGGGCGGACGGCCCGGCGAGGCCGGCGGACGGCGGGCGTTCCATGGGCGGATTCCTTCCGGGAGTACGGGAGCGGTGACGCGCGGCCGGCGGTGTGCCCGGCCGGAGAAGCCGGAAGCCGGACGGGAAGCCGAACGGGAAGAACGGCTAGAAGAGGAAGTAGCGCTGGGCCATGGGCAGGGTCCCGGCCGGGGCGGGGGTGACCTCCTCGCCGTCGATGGTGACGGTGAAGGTGTCCGGCTCCACCCGGATGTCCGGGGTGGCGTCGTTGAGCCGCATCTGCGCCTTGGTCACCGCCCTGGCGGACTCGGCCGCGACCCAGCGCTTGCCGGTGTCCAGCCGCCCCGGCAGCCCGTCGGCCAGGGCCAGCGGCGAGACGAAGTTGACCGAGTTGCCGGCCGGTGCCCGGCCCATCGCCCCGAACATCGGCCGCGGCAGCACCGGCTGCGGCGTGGGGATCGAGGCGTTGGCGTCTCCCATCTGCGCGTAGGCGATCTGCCCGCCCTTGATCACCAGCGCCGGCCGGACGCCGAAGAAGGCCGGCTCCCAGAGCACCAGGTCGGCCAGCTTGCCCTGCTCCACCGAGCCGATCTCGTGGTCGACGCCCTGGGTCACCGCCGGATTGATGGTGTATTTGGCGACATAGCGACGTACCCGGGTGTTGTCCGCCCGCCCGTCCCCCGGCAGCGCTCCGCGCCGCACCTTCATCACGTGCGCGGTCTGCCAGGTGCGCATGACCAGCTCGCCGATCCGGCCCATGGCCTGGGAGTCCGAGCCCATCATGGAGATCGCGCCCAGATCGTGCAGGATGTCCTCGGCCGCCATGGTGGTGGGCCGGATGCGGGACTCGGCGAAGGCCAGGTCCTGCGGCACCGCCGGGTTGAGGTGGTGGCAGACCATCAGCATGTCGAGATGTTCCTCGACCGTGTTCACGGTGTGCGGCCGGGTCGGGTTGGTGGAGCCCGGCAGCACGTTCGGCGCCGAGCAGACGGTGATGATGTCCGGCGCGTGCCCGCCGCCCGCGCCCTCGGCGTGGAAGGCGTGAATGGACCGCCCGCCGATGGCCGCCAGCGTGTCGGCCACGAACCCGGCCTCGTTGAGCGTGTCGGTGTGCACGGAGACCTGGGCGCCGGTCTCGTCGGCCACGGTCAGGCAGGCGTCGATGGCCGCCGGGGTGGTGCCCCAGTCCTCGTGCAGCTTGAAGCCGACCGCGCCGCCGCGGAGCTGGCTGAGCAGGCCCTCGCGGGAGACGGTGTTGCCCTTGCCGAGCAGGCCGATGTTGACGGGGCAGCCGTCCATCGCCTCCAGCATCCGGGCCAGGTGCCACGGCCCGGGCGTGACCGTGGTCGCCTTCGAGCCCTCGGCCGGGCCGGTGCCGCCGCCGATCAGCGTGGTGACCCCGGATGCCAGGGCCTCGTCGGCGAGCTGCGGGCAGATGAAGTGGACGTGCGCGTCGATGCCGCCGGCCGTGAGGATCCGGCCGTTCCCGGCGATGATCTCGGTCTCCGGTCCGATCACCAGTCCCGGGTGCACACCGTCCATGGTGTCCGGGTTGCCTGCCTTGCCGATGCCGGTGATGCGGCCGTCCCGCATGCCGAGGTCGGCCTTGTAGATCCCGGTGTGGTCCAGCACCACCGCGCCGGTGATCACGGTGTCGGGGGTGCCGTCGGCCCGGGTGGCCCGGGACTGGCCCATGGATTCCCGGATGACCTTGCCGCCGCCGAAGACCACCTCGTCGCCGGCCCGCGGCCCGGGCCCGCCGCTGAGGTCCTGCTCGATCTCGATCAGCAGGTCGGTGTCGGCCAGCCGGATGCGGTCACCGGTGGTCGGGCCGTAGAGGTCGGCGTAGGCGGCGCGGCTCAGCTCAGGCATCGAGGTCTCCTCCGGTCTCGCCGCGCAGCCCCGGGACGATCCGGCGGCCCGCGAGGGGGATCAGCGCCACCTCGGCCGGGATGCCCGGCTCGAAGCGGACGGCGGTGCCGGCCGGGACCGCCAGCCGTCTGCCGCGGGCGGCGGCGCGGTCGAAGTCCAGGCCGGGATTGGCCTCGGCGAAGTGGTAGTGGGAGCCCACCTGCACGGGGCGGTCGGCGGTGTTGCATACGGTGAGCCGGGTGATCTCGGCGCCCTCGAAGAGGACCACCGGGTCGTCGGCGAACAGGATCTCTCCGGGAATCACGGCGGCGGCCTTCCGTGCTAGCTGATCGGTTCGTGGACGGTGACGAGCTTGGTGCCGTCCGGGAAGGTGGCCTCCACCTGGACGTCGTGGATCATCTCCGGCACGCCCTCCATGACGTCGTCCCTGGTGAGCACCTTGCGTCCGGAGGTCATCAGCTCGGCGACGGTGCGGCCGTCCCGCGCCCCCTCCAGCAGGTGCGCCGTGATCAGCGCCACCGCCTCGGGATGGTTCAGCCGCAGCCCGCGCTCGCGCCGCCGGGCGGCCACATCCGCGGCCACATGGATGAGCAGCCGCTCCTGTTCGTGGGGGGTCAGGTGCACCGTGCCACCTCGCCGTCTCGGGTGTTGCCGTCGCCTCGTTGCGTCGTGCCAGGCCACGGAGCGTAGTCCGAGCTCGTTACAGGAGCGTTACTTCCATTCAGAAGTATTCGGTGGGGCGGTGTGATCCACGTCAAAGGAAAGGATTGGCTCGCGCGGTGCCGGGCAGGGCAGGCTAGGAGGTGCGGTCGGGACGACAGACGCACAGAGCAACAGGCCAAGGACAGAGGTATCAGCACATGAAGATCGGGATCGTCGGCGCCACCGGCCAGGTCGGCACAGTGATGCGGGAGATTCTGGCCGAGCGGAAGTTCCCGGTGGACCAGCTCCGGCTGTTCGCCTCGGCCCGCTCCGCCGGGCGCACCCTGCCCTGGCAGGACAGCGAGATCACCATCGAGGACGCCGCCACCGCCGACTGGTCCGGGCTGGACATCGTGCTGTTCTCGGCCGGCGGCGGCACCTCGCGGGCGCTGGCCGAGAAGGTCGCCGCGGCGGGCGCCGTGGTGATCGACAACTCCTCGGCCTGGCGGCTGGACCCCCAGGTTCCGCTGGTGGTCTCCGAGGTCAACCCGCATGCCGCGGCCGACCGGCCCAAGGGCATCATCGCCAATCCGAACTGCACCACCATGGCGGCCATGCCGGTGCTCAAGCCGCTGCACCGGGAGGCCGGGCTGACCGCGCTGGTGGTCGCCACCTACCAGGCGGTGTCCGGCAGCGGTCTGGCCGGGGTGGGCGAGCTGGACGACCAGGTCCGCGCCGCCGCCGCGCAGGACGCCACCCGCCTCGCCCGGGACGGCCAGGCGGTGGACTTCCCGGCGCCGGAGAAGTACGTGCGCCCGATCGCCTTCAATGTGCTGCCGATGGCCGGCTCGATCGTGGACGACGGGCTCGGCGAGACGGACGAGGAGCAGAAGCTCCGCAACGAGAGCCGCAAGATCCTGGAGATCCCCGGCCTGGCCGTCTCCGGCACCTGCGTCCGGGTCCCGGTCTTCACCGGGCACTCGCTCCAGGTCAACGCCCGCTTCGAGCGTCCGCTCAGCCCGCAGCGGGCGGCCGAGGTGCTGGCCGATGCCCCGGGCGTGCGGCTCTCCGACATCCCGACCCCGCTCCAGGCGGCCGGGCGGGACGCCAGCTACGTCGGCCGCATCCGCCGGGACGAGACGGTGGAGAACGGACTGGCGATGTTCCTCTCCAACGACAACCTGCGCAAGGGCGCCGCGCTGAACGCGGTGCAGATCGCGGAGCTGATCGCCGCGGAGTGAGCCGGTGCGGCGGGGGCCGGGCAGGCCGGCGTCACCCGGGCGCCGCAGCGCCCGGCCCCCTCGTCACCCTCCCGGCAGCAGAGCGGGAACTCACTCTCCGTCAACCGGACGTGTCCTCAACTCCCCTGAGCCGCCGTCGTGTCCGGCCCGCCGAATGCACCAGAACCGTCACAGAAAGCCGTTTCCACGGCTAACCACTTGGCGCATTCTCGGCTCCATGCACGACGATAGGGGGGCGGAGTGTCACCGCGTACCACGACGATGGGAAGTCGGGTGACCCCGCGCATCGGGAAGGAGGCGTCCATGGGTTCGGTACGCAGGGCGAGTGCGTGGCTGGGACTGGTCGAGGACCGCGAGCGCTACTACGACGACGACTACGCCGAGGGACCGGAGCCCGGTGACAGCGCCCCCGCCCCCTGGACCACCGACCCCCGGCTGCGGGTGGCCGCCGAGGCCGCGCAGGAAGAGGGGCGCAGGATCGCCACCGTCACTCCGCAGGGCTTCCGGGACGCCCGCCGGATCGGGGAGCTGTTCCGGGACGGCGTACCGGTCGTCATCAATCTGACCGCGCTGGAGTCGGCCGACGCCAAGCGGGTGGTGGACTTCGCGGCCGGCCTGATCTTCGGGCTGCGCGGCTCCATCGAGCGGGTGGCCAACCGGGTCTTCCTGCTCACGCCCGCCAGGTACGAGGTGGTCAGCACCGACGGCCGGCGCCACGACGGCGGCTTCTTCAACCAGAGCTGACGGGAAGCGGCGGACCGGGCGCGGCCGGCCGGCTCCCGACGGGCCGGCCGGCCGGGCACGTCAGCCGCGGAAGGCGTCCAGACCGGTGAGGGCCTTGCCCAGCACCAGCTGGTGCATCTCCGAGGTGCCCTCGTAGGTGAGCACCGATTCCAGATTGGTGGCATGCCGCATCACCGGATACTCCAGTGAGATGCCGTTGGCGCCGAGGACGGTGCGCGCGGTGCGGCAGATCTCCAGTGCCTCCCGGACATTGTTCAGCTTGCCGAAGCTCACCTGCTCCGGCCGCAGCCGGCCCGCGTCCAGCCGCCGGCCGAGGTGATGGGCCAGCAGCAGGCCCTTGTTCAGCTCCAACGCCATGTCCGCCAGCTTGGCCTGGGTGAGCTGGAACCCGCCGATGGGGCGGCCGAACTGCTCCCGGGTCCGCGCATAGTCCAGCGCCGCCCGGAAACAGCTCCGGGCCGCCCCCATGGCGCCCCAGACGATGCCGTAGCGGGCGTGGCCGAGGCAGGCCAGCGGAGCCCGCAGGCCCTCGGCGCCGGGCAGCAGGGCACCGGCCGGCAGCCGCACCTCGTCGAGGATCAGCTCGCTGGTCACCGAGGCCCGCAGGGACCACTTGTGCCGGATCTCGGGCGCCGCGAAGCCGGGCGTGTCGGTGGGCACGGCGAAACCGCGGATGCCCTCCTCGGTGCGTGCCCAGACGACGGCGACGCCCGCCACCGAGCCGTTGGTGATCCACATCTTCCGGCCGCTGAGCACCCAGTCGCCGCCGTCGCGGCGCGCCCGGGTGCGCATGCCGCCCGGGTCGGAGCCGTGGTCGGGCTCGGTCAGCCCGAAGCAGCCGATCACCTCGCCCGACGCCATCCGCGGCAGCCACTCCCGCTTGGTCTCCTCCGAGCCGAAGCGGTGCAGCGCGTACATGGCCAGCGAGCCCTGCACCGAGACCAGGGAGCGGATGCCGGAGTCGGCGGCCTCCAGCTCCAGGCAGGCCAGACCGTACTGGACGGCCGAGGCGCCGGCGCAGCCGTAGCCCTCCAGGGTCATGCCGAGCGCGCCCAGGGCGCCCAGTTCGCGGGCCAGCTCCCGGATTTCGGGCAGTTCACCGCGCTCGTACCAGCCGGCGACCTCCGGCAGCACCCGGTCCGCGGCCCACTTGCGCATGGTCTCCCGCACCGCGAGGTCCTCCGGGGAGAGCAGATCGTCGATCCCGAGCGGATCGGCGGGGTCGAAGGGGGGCAGGGGCACAGCGGCCATGCGTACGCCTCCGGTGCGAGGGATTCCCGGTCAGGGGCCGAAGCCCCGCCAGACGCTACGGCCCGGTAACCCCGCCCGGCAAGCATCCCGCCCGCGCTGTGGCCTGCCCCACCCCGCACCGCACAGCCCCCGCCGTGCACCCGCACAATGCGGCACGGCCCGCCGCCGCGCCGCCCGCCCTGCCGCTGACGGCCGCCCGGCCGTCAGCGGTCCTTGCGGTGCTCCGTGACGCGGGGCACGGCCCGTGCGGCCGGCCCGGTGAGCCCGCGGGGCAGGCGGAGCGCGGCCAGGGCGCCCCCGACCAGCAGCAGCGCGCTGACCGCCAGCACGCTGTGCGTGCCGCTGACAAAGGCGTCCCGCGCGGTCAGCCGCAGCGCCTCACCGGCGTCGCCGCCGACCCGGTCGGCCACGGCGTACGCCTCCGCCAGCGAGTTGCCCGCGGCTGCCAGGTCCGCCTCCTCCAGGCCGGCGACCCGTCCCACGCCCGGGCCGTAGACGGCGTTCATGATGCTGCCCAGCAGCGCGATGCCCAGCCCGGCGCCGAACTGGTAGGCCGTCTCGCCGATCGCCGCCGCCTCCCCGGCCTGTGCCGCCGGGGCGTCGCTGAGCATCGACTCGTAGGCGCCGAACAGCGTGGTCTCCAGGCCGAATCCCAGCATCACGAAAGCGGCGGCCAGCAGCCCCGGCCGGTCCTGCTCGCCCAGCCCCAGCAGGGTCAGCACGGCGACCGCGGTGAGCAGGAAGCCCAGCGACACCATGGTCCGCGGCCCCATCAGGGTGAGCATCCGGGAGCCGGCCAGCCCGGCGGCGATGGCCGCCACGCTCAGCGGCAGCAGGCGCAGCCCGGTCTCCAGCGGGCTCAGCCCGAAGACGAGCTGGAGGTACTGGGCCGCGATCAGGGCCAGCCCGACCAGGGCCAGCACGGTGAGCACGATGCAGCCGACCGCGGTGCCGAACGCCGCGCGGCGGAACGCCGAGAGATCCAGCAGCGGGCAGTGCCGCCGCCGCTGACGGCGGACGAAGAGGGTCAGCAGGGCCACGCCGAGAAAGGCGGCCAGCAGGGTGCCCGGCGAGAAGGGATCGCCGCTGCCGGCCCGCTTCACGGCCAGGATCACGCTGAACAGCCCGGCGGCGGCCAGCGCCGCGCCGAGCACGTCCCACGGCCCGGTGCCGTCCCCGGTGGACTCCGGCAGCAGCCCCCGGCCCACCGGCAGACAGACCGCCATCAGGGGGATGTTGATCAGGAAGACCGAGCCCCACCAGAAGTGCTCCAGCAGCACCCCGCCGACCAGCGGGCCGAGTGCCGCGCCCACCGCCGCCACCGCGCTCCACACGCCGATCGCCATGGCGCGCTCCCGGCGGTCCGGGAAGACGTGGCGGAGCAGGGAGAGAGTGGCCGGCATGATCATGGCGCCGCCGACACCGAGCAGCGCCCGGGCGCCGATCAGGGTGACGGGCGAGTCGGCCACCGCGGCCAGCGCCGAGGCCAGCCCGAAACAGGCGTAGCCGAAGAGCAGCACCCGCCGGCGGCCCACCCGGTCCCCCAGGGTGCCGAAGAGAATCAGCAGCGAGGCGCAGATCAGCGGGTAGATGTCCACGATCCACAGCAGCTCGACGGGGCCGGGCCGCAGATCCTCGGTGACCGCGGGCACCGCCACGTGCAGCACGGTGGCGTCGATGGCGACCAGCAGCAGGCTGACGCAGAGCACCGCGAGCACGGCCCAGCGATTGCGCGGACCGCGCTCCGCGGCCCCGCTCCGGCCGGCGGTCCCGGCGCCGGCGGTGCCGCCGGC
>NZ_WTLH01000237.1 GCF_011421595.1 Streptomyces sp. YIM 98790
GGGTGGCCGCGGCCGTGCCGCGCGCCTCGGCGGCGCCGGGCCCGGCAGCGGCGCCGGGGGCGCCGGGCCGGTTGGAGGTGTCGCTCATGCGGGGGAGGCCTCCCGGTCAGGGGCGCCGAGACCGGCGACCACGGACAGCAGGCACTCGTGGTCCACCACGCCCAGGCACCGGCCCTCGGCCGTCACCCGCGCCGGGCGGCCGGTCCTGGCCACCGCCGCGATGGCGTCCGCGACCACCGTCTCCGGCGGAAGCCCGACCCAGTCGTCCCGCCCCGCCTCGCCCGGTGCCGCCGGGCGCATGGCGCTGCGCACCGTGATCACCTGGTCGCGCGGCACGTCCCGGACGAAGTCGCGCACGTAGTCGTCCGCGGGCCGGCCGACGATCTCCTCCGGGGTGCCGAGCTGCACGATGCCGCCGTCCCGCATCAGCGCGATCCGGTCGCCGACCCGCAGCGCCTCGGACAGGTCGTGCGTGATGAAGACCATCGTGCGGCCCTCCTCGCGGCGCAGCCGCAGCACCTCGTCCTGCATGTCGCGGCGGATCAGCGGGTCCAGGGCGCTGAACGGTTCGTCGAACAGCAGCACCTCCGGGTCGACGGCCAGCGCGCGGGCGATGCCGACGCGCTGCTGCTGGCCGCCGGAGAGCTGTGCCGGGCGGCGGTCCTCCAGCCCGGTCANTGCCGGGCGGCGGTCCTCCAGCCCGGTCAGCCCGACCTTGGCCGCCATCTCCTCGGCCCGGGCCCGCCGTTCGGCCCTCGGCATGCCCTGGATCTGGAGGCCGTAGGCGATGTTGTCCCGCACCGTGCGGTGCGGCAGCAGGCCGAAGTGCTGGAAGACCATGGCGGCCCGGTGGCGGCGCAGATCGCGCAGCCGCTCCTTGTCCATGGCCAGCACGTCCTCGCCGTCCATCTCCACCGCTCCCGCGGTGGGCTCGATCAGCCGGGTCAGGCAGCGCACCAGGGTGGACTTGCCGGAGCCGGACAGGCCCATCACCACGAAGCACTCGCCGGGCAGGACCTCGAAGGAGACATCGCGGACGGCCGCGGTGCATCCGGTGCGGGCGGTCAGCTCGGCGGCCGGCAGGGCGGCCAGCGCCGGGTTGTGCGGAACCCGCTCCGCACGCGGGCCGAACACCTTCCACAGCCCGCGCACGGCGAAGACGGGCGGCCGCTCACCGGGCTCCGGGGCCGCCGCATCCTCGCGCTGACGGGGTATCGGGTGCTGTCCGGTCGATGTCATCGTGCGCTCTCTCCGCTCTGTTCGGGGTAGCCACGTCGTGGTCCGGGTATCCGCGGCACGGCCGCGGCGGTGCCGCCGGACCGGCCGGCGGCGGCCGTGGCGGCGTCCTCGGCCGCGGGGTCCCCGGCGCGCAGCAGGTCGGCGGCCTTCTCGCCCACCATCAGCACGCCGATCATCGGGTTCACGGCCGGGATCGTGGGAAACACGGAGGCGTCCGCGATCCGCAGGCCCGCCAGGCCGCGTACCCGCAGGCCGGGGTCGACGACCGCCAGCCGGTCGTCGGCCGCGCCCATCCGGCAGGTGCCGGCCGGGTGGTAGACGGTGTGGGCGGCGCGGCGCGCGTAGGCGCTGAGCTCCTCGTCCGTGACCAGCTCCGGGCCCGGGCACACCTCGCGCTTGAGCCAGCCGGCCAGCGGCTCCTGCCGGGCCACCTCGCGGGCGATCCGGATGCCGTCGACCAGGGTGCGGGCGTCGTAGCCGTCCGGGTCGCTGAAGTAGCGGAAGTCCAGGGCCGGCTTGATCGCCGGGTCGGCGCTGGTCAGATACAGCCGGCCGCGGCTGCGCGGCTTGGGGATGTTCGGGGTCATGGAGACGCCGTGCGGCGGGCGCCGGTAGCCCAGCCGTTCCGGATTGTCGGTGAACGGGATCTGGTAGAAGTGGAACATCAGGTCCGGGCCCGGGGAGTTGGGGTCCCGGCGGACGAACAGCCCGGCGTCGGAGTCCATCGCCGAGTTCTCCGGGATGGGCCCGTGGGTCTCCCAGACGATCACCGACTCGGGGTGGTCCAGCAGGTTCTCGCCCACCCCCGGCAGATCGTGGACCACCGGGATGTCCAGCCGCTCCAGGTCGCGGGCCGGGCCGATGCCGGAGTGCAGCAGCAGCCGCGGGGTGTCCACGGCGCCCGCACACAGCACGACCTCCCGCCGGGCGCGCAGCAGGGACAGCCCGCCGTCCGCCGCGCGCACCCGCACGCCGCTCACCCGGCCGCCGCGCTCGGTCTCCACCCGGTAGGCCCAGGTCTCCAGCAGCAGTGTCAGATTGGGGCGGTCGCCGGCCCGCAGATGCGGGTGCAGGTAGGCCACCGAGGCGGAGGAGCGCTGGTTGGTCTCGGGGTGGTAGGCGAGGTCGAAGAAGCCGGTGCCCTCGGTGAACGGGGCCCGGTTGAAGCCCTCGACCAGCGGCACGCCCAGGGCGGTGTGCGCCGCGGCGACGAAGTCGCGGGCGATGGCGTTCCGGTCCGCGTCGCCGACCGGCACGATGCGGTTGCGCAGCCGGGACCAGTACGGCCGCATGGCGTCGGCGCCCCAGCCGGCCGCGCCCTCGGCCTCCCATTCGTCCCAGTCGGAGGGCAGGGGGCGGAAGCTGATCAGCGTGTTGTGCGAGGAACAGCCGCCGAGCACCCGGGCCCGGCTGTGCCGGATGTGGGAGTTGCCGTGCGGCTGCACGGTGGTGGGGTAGTCGTAGTCGAGTTCGCCGCCGAGCAGGCCCATCCAGCGGCGCAGGGTGAGCACCTCGGGGCGGTCCAGGTCGCTGGGGCCGCCCTCGATCAGGGCGACGGTGGTGCCCGGGTCCTCGGCCAGCCGGGAGGCGATGACGCATCCGGCGGTGCCGCCGCCGACCACCACATAGTCGTACTCGGCGTCGTGTCCGGTGCCCGGCTGCCGTGCCTGCCGGGCTGCGGGAGTGTTGTGGTGCGGGTGGTGGCTGCTGTGGTCGGGATGCATGAGGTCCGCCGGTCTGTTGTGCGTGTGTCGTGCGGGATGGTGGTGGCTGCGGGCCGGGGTCAGCCCGCGAACCAGCGGGCGGGTGCGGGGCGGAGGTTCTCGTAGATGTGCTTGGTCTCGCGGTACTCGGCGAGGCCCGCGGGGCCCAGCTCCCGGCCGGTGCCGGAGCGGCCGAAGCCGCCCCACTCCGCCTGCGGCAGGTAGGGGTGGTAGTCGTTGATCCAGACCGTGCCGTGCCGCAGCCGCCCGGCGATCCGCCGGGCGCGGGCGGTGTCGGCCGAGAACACCGCCCCGGCCAGGCCGTACTCGGTGTCGTTGGCCAGCGCCACGGCCTCGTCCTCGGTGCGGAAGGTCTCCACGGTGAGCACCGGTCCGAAGACCTCCTCCCGGACCACCCGCATGGCGCGGTGGCAGTGGTCCAGCACGGTCGGCAGGTAGAACCAGCCGCCGGACGGCACCGGGCCGTCGTCCGGGCCGGGCCGGCGGCCGCCGCAGCGCAGCACCGCGCCCTCCTCCAGCGCACCGGCCACGTACGTCTCGGTCCGTGCCAGCTGTCCGGCGGAGACCAGCGGGCCGCACTCGACTCCGGGGTCGGTGCCCCGGCCCAGCCGGATACGGCGGGCACGGGCGGCGAGTTCGGCCACGAACCGGTCCCGGACACTCTCCTCGACGAGCAGCCGGCCGCCCGCCGAGCAGACCTGTCCGCTGTGCACGAAGGCCGCGTTCAGCGCGTGGTCCACGGCGGTGTCGAAGCCCTCGGGGGTGGCGCAGGCGTCGGCGAAGACCACATTGGGGTTCTTGCCGCCCAGCTCCAGCGCGGTCTTCTTCACCGTGGCCGCCGCGGCGGCGGCCACCTTGGTGCCGCTGGCCTGCCCGCCGGTGAAGGACACCAGGTCCACCCCGGGGTGGGCGGCCAGCCGGGCGCCGGCCGGGTCGCCGGGGCCGGTGAGCAGGTTCCCGGCGCCCTCGGGCAGCCCGGCCTCGGCCAGCAGGCGCAGCAGCAGGATGCTGGACAGCGGGGTGAGCTCGCTGGGCTTGAGCACGAAGGTGTTGCCCGCGGCCAGTGCCGGGGCGACCTTCCAGGCGGCCTGGAGCAGCGGGTAGTTCCACGGCGTGATCAGCGTGCACACGCCGACCGGCTCGTGCACCACCACGCTGTGCACGTCCGCGCTGCCCGCGTCGATGACGCGGCCGGCCGCCTCCTGCTCCACCAGGGCCGCGAAGTAGCGGAAGGCCGCCGTCACGTCGTCCACGTCGATGCGCGCCTCGGCCAGGGTCTTGCCGGTGTCCCGGCTCTCGGTGTGCGCGATCTGCTCGCGGTCGCGCTGCAGCAGGGCGGCGGTCTCGCGCAGCACGGCGGCGCGCCCGGCGGGCGGGGTGGCCGGCCACGGGCCGTCGTCGAAGGCGCGGCGGGCGGCGGCCACCGCCTCGTCCGCGTCGGCCGGGCCCGCTTCGGCGACCTCGGCCAGGACGGTTCCGTCCGCCGGGTCGTGCACCCGGCGGCGGGCGCCGCCGGCGGCGGGCCGCCACCGCCCGGCGATGCACAGGCTGGCCGCCGCATCGATTCCCGGGGGCGGCACCTGCCCGGATGTCTGCTCCGGCTGCTGCTCCGGCTTGTCCGGCACGTTCTTCCGACCTTTCCTCCCGCGGTGTCCGCGGGTCTCGGCTCCGTCCGGCACGGTGTCGTGCCGGGCGGAACGCGGCGGCGGACGTGCCGCCGGCGCCGGTGACGCCGGCGGGCGGTGCCCGCCGTACGAGCGTTCGCGTCCTCTGGGTGCAGGGGACAACGGCGGCTCCTGCCCGCCATCCGCATCCGCATGTGTCCCTGTGACGAAAACGTGATGCCAGATCCGGTCATCCGTGGAGATGTCGAGAAGAACAGGTAATAAGCGGCAGCGCGGGCACCGCGGGCGGGCAGCGGAAAGGCCCCCGGCACCGGCCGGGGGCCTTCACGGTCCGTCGGAGGAGGCGCGCCCGGAGGCGCGGGACGGCGGCCCGGGGTCCGGCCGGGCCGGACCCGGCCGGCCGGACGGGGCCCGCCCGGTCAGACCAGGCCGAGGGAGCGGACGGCCTCCCGCTCCTCCTCCAGCTCCCGCACCGAGTTCTCGATCCGGGCCCGGGAGAAGTCGTTGATCTCCAGGCCCTGGACGATCCGGTACTCCCCGCCCGAGCAGGTCACCGGGAAGGAGGAGATCAGGCCCTCCGGAACGCCGTAGGAGCCGTCCGAGGGGATGGCCATGGAGACCCAGTCGCCGTCCGGGGTGCCGTTCACCCAGTCGTGGATGTGGTCGATGGCGGCGTTGGCGGCGGACGCGGCCGAGGAGGCGCCGCGGGCCTCGATGATCGCCGCGCCCCGCTTGGCCACGGTCGGGATGAAGTCCTCGGTCAGCCACTTCTCGTCGTTGACCGTCTCGGCGGCGTTCTTGCCCGCGATCTCGGCGTGGAAGATGTCCGGGTACTGGGTGGCCGAGTGGTTGCCCCAGATGGTCATCCTGCGGATCTCGGACACCGGGGCGCCGGTCTTCCCGGACAGCTGGCTGAGCGCCCGGTTGTGGTCCAGCCGGGTCATGGCGGTGAACCGCTCGGCCGGCACGTCGGGGGCGGCGGAGCGGGCGATCAGCGCGTTGGTGTTGGCCGGGTTGCCCACCACCAGCACCCGGACGTCGTCCGCCGCGTGGTCGTTGATGGCCTTGCCCTGCGGCTTGAAGATGCCGCCGTTGGCCTCCAGCAGATCGCCGCGCTCCATGCCCTTGGTGCGGGGGCGGGCGCCGACCAGCAGCGCCACATTGGTGCCGGCGAACGCCTTGGCCGGGTCGTCGGTGATGTCGATGCCGGTCAGCAGCGGGAAGGCACAGTCGTCCAGCTCCATGGCGGTGCCCTCGGCGGCCTTGAGCGCCGGGGTGATCTCCAGCAGGCGGAGCCGGACGGGTACGTCCGGGCCGAGGAGCTGGCCGGAGGCGATCCGGAACAGCAGGGCGTAGCCGATCTGACCGGCGGCGCCGGTGACGGTGACGGTGACGGGGGTACGGGTCATGGGCAGAACGCTCCGGTGTCGGGTGTGTGTCGGTTTCGGGCTGGCTCCCGGGTATCCCGACAGTTCCGATCGGTCGATATCTCGGCGTCAAGATACCCGCTTCTCAGCCTAGCCCCCGCCCGGCCCCGGCCTGCCACCCACCCGGCCCGGCGGGCCGGGGAGACGGAGCCGGAGCCCGCCCGGGCGGGGTCAGCACAGCACGGCGCGCAGCCGGCCCAGGCCCCAGTCGAGATCCTCCTTCGAGATCACCAGCGGCGGGGCGATCCGGATCGTCGACCCGTGGGTGTCCTTGACCAGCACACCCCGTGCCATCAGCAGCTCGGAGATCTCCCGCCCGGTGCCGCGCGCCGGATCGATGTCCACCCCCGCCCACAGGCCCCGGCCGCGCACCCGCAGCACCGCGCCCTGCCCCGCCAGCAGGCCCAGCTCGTGATGCAGGTGCTCGCCCAGTTCGGCGGCCCGGCGCTGCACCTCGCCCTCCCGCAGCATGGCGATGACCTCCAGGGCGACGGCGCAGGCCAGGGGATTGCCGCCGAAGGTGGAGCCGTGCTCGTTGGGGCGGAAGACGCCCAGCACCTCGGCGGAGGACACCACCGCCGAGACCGGGACCACGCCGCCGCCCAGCGCCTTGCCCAGGATGTAGACGTCGGGCACCACACCCTCGTGCTCGCAGGCGAAGGTGGTGCCCGTGCGGCCCAGGCCGGACTGGATCTCGTCCGCCATGAACAGGACGCCGCGCGACCGGGTCAGCTCGCGCACGCCGCGCAGATAGCCGGGCGGCGGCACCCGCACCCCGGCCTCGCCCTGGACCGGCTCCAGCAGCACGGCCACGGTGGTGTCGCCGTTGCGGTCCAGCGCCTCCCCGAGGGCGGCCAGGTCGCCGTAGGGCACGGTGTCGAAGCCGGGGGTGTAGGGGCCGAAGTCGCGGCGGGCGTCGTCGTCGGTGGAGAAGCTGATCGCGGTGGTGGTGCGGCCGTGGAAGTTGTCCGCCGCCACGATGATCCGGGCCCGGCCGTCGGGTACGCCCTTCACCCGGTAGCCCCACTTGCGGGCGGTCTTGACGGCCGTCTCCACCGCCTCCGCTCCGGTGTTCATCGGCAGCACCATCTCCATGCCGCACAGCTCGGCAAGCCGGGCGCAGAAGGCGGCGAAGTGGTCGTGGTGGAAGGCGCGGGAGGTGAGGGTGAGCCGGCCGAGCTGGGCCTTTGCCTCGGCGATCAGGCGGGGATGACAGTGGCCGAAGTTGAGGGCGGAGTAGCCGGCCAGCATGTCCAGATAGCGGCGGCCCTCGACGTCCGTCATCCAGGCGCCGCGCGCGGAGGCGATCACCACGGGGAGGGGGTGGTAATTGTGCGCGCTGTGCGCTTCGGCGGCGGCGATCAGTTCGGCGGAGGACTTTCCCGAGGGACCCATCACGGTACTCCGATCTTCCGGCGCGGACGGCCCGGCCCAGGCACTCTTTGTATCGTCGGCCGTCCGATATGGGAAGAATCCCGGTGGCCCTCGTCCGATAGCCGGTGGCCCGCCAGGGTGCCCCGCCGCGGTGCTGCGGCCCCGGCATGCGGGCCGGCATGCGGGCCGTGTCCGTGCCGGGCGTCCGCGTCGCCCGGCGTGTCGTCGGCCGCGCCGCGGGGACGCCGGTGCGCGGGCGGGTGACCGGGGCAGGCTGCCGTGGCGGGCCGGCGGGCGACCGGCGGGCGAAGGGTCAGAACTCGACGTCGAGGAGTTGCCGGCGGGGGCCTTCGGGGAGCGGGGCGGCGTGGCCGGTGCCGGCGGGGCCGCGCAGGCGGCCGCGGAGTG
>NZ_WTLH01000238.1 GCF_011421595.1 Streptomyces sp. YIM 98790
TGCGCCCCGGCCGCCGCGGACGGCCGCCGGTGCGGCCGGCGCCGGATCAGAGCAGACCGAGCAGACCGCCGGTGCCGAGGCCGCCGCCGCAGCCGCCGAGGCCGTAGCCGCCGTAGCCGTACCCGCCGCCGTGGCCGTAGCCGCCGCCGTGGCCGCACCCGCAGGTGCCGTCGTGCTTGCCGTGGCGGTCACCGCGGTGCTTGCCGTCGCGCTTGCCGTCATGCTTGCCGTCGTGCTTGCCGTCGTGCTTGCCGTCGTGCTTGCCGTGGCCGCGGTCGGGGGTGTGCGCGGCGTTCCCGGCCGGGGCGGCGGGGGCGGCGACGGCGGTGCCGGCGCCCGCGACAACGGCCCCGGCGGCCAGGCAGGCCGCCGCGGTGCCGAGCGCGGCGCGGCGCATCAGGCTCATTCGCATGTGCCGTTTCTCCTTCTGTCAGGTTGGATACGGGATGTCCGTTCCGTCCTCAGGAGTTGACGTCCAGCGGCTCCGGCAATCATGACCGGCACCGACCGGGTGATCGGATGGTCACACATATGACAGGACAGCTGATGACGACCGAGAAGGAAGCCGGCCCGCTCACCCCCGCCGGGATGCGGGCGGCGGCATGGCTGATCGACTGCCTGGGCGGTTCCTGGCCGCCGACCCGCCCGGCGGCCGGCGACCCGACCGCCGGCCGGCTGGCCGAAGGGCTGGAACAGCGGAGGCTGTCCCGCGGCACGGTGGCGTTCCGGCAGGGCCGGATGCCGGACGGGGTGTGGATCGTGCGCAGCGGCACACTGGAACTGGTCGCCGGCTCGGGACCGGACCGGGTGGTGATCGGCGTGCTGACGTCGTGCGGGGTGGCCGGAGACGCCCCGCTGCTGCTCGGCAGCCCGGCCGGGTACACGGCGCGGGCGCTGACCGACGTCCAGGCCGGATTCCTGCCCGCGGAGGCCTTCCTGGCCATGCTGGACAGCAGCCCGGCGCTGACCCGGCTGTGGCTGCGCAGCCTGGCCCGGCAGCACACCCGGACCCAGGAGGTCCTGGCACAGACCCTCAACTGCAGCGCGGAGCGGCGGGTCGCCGGGCTGCTGCTGCGCGAGGCGCACGGCGCCACGGTGCGCTGCTCCCAGACCACCCTGGCGGGCATGCTGGGGCTGCGCCGCCCGACGCTCAACCGGGTGCTGAAGACGTTCGAACGTGAGGGCCTGCTGCGCGTCGGCTACCGGCGGGTGGAACTCCTCGACACCGCGGGGCTGACCCGGCTGGCCGGCGGGAAAAGGCGCCGTATCCGGAACGGCCGGCGCTAGCGGTTCCGGCGGCGGTCACGGCGGACGGCGATCGCCCTCCTCCCGGAGGGAGGAGGGTTTCTCCCCGCGGACGGCGCCGTACCGGAATCACTGCCCCGCGGGTGCGGCGGCATTCCCCGTCCGGGCGATGCTCACCGCATCTCCACGAATGAATGGGCGGGCCGCCCCCCGGCCGCCCGCCCATCCGAAATGCCGCGCCCTCAGGCGGACATCAGGAGGGACCGCGCCCGGGCAGATGGGCGGCGTACTCGGTGAGCTTCTGCCGGAAGCCGCGGGCCACGATTCCGGTGTTCTCCGGATCGTGCATCATCGCCTTGGCCGCCTTCTTGCCTTGCTCGGTCTTGATGTGCGGCGGAATCGGGGCGATCTCCGGGTCCACCACGAATTCCAGCACCACCGGCTCCCTGGCGGACAGCGCCTCCTCCCACGCCTTGCCCACCTTCCGCGGCTCGTCGCAGCGGATGCCGCGCAGCCCCAGCAGTTCGGCGAACGCCGCGTAGGGCACATCCGGGATGTCCTGCGAACCGGGGAATTTCGGGTCGCCGGCCATCGCACGCTGCTCCCAGGTCACCTGATTGAGATCCCGGTTGTTGAAGACGCAGAACACGAACGGGGCCCTGCCGGACAGCCGCTTGAGGTAGCGCTTGATGGTGATCATCTCGTTCATGCCGTTCATCTGGAAGGCACCGTCCCCGACGAAGGCGATCACCGGCCGGTCCGGGTGGGCGAAGCGGGCGGCGATGGCGTACGGCACCCCCGGTCCCATGGTGGCCAGGGTGCCGGACAGGGACGCCTGCATGCCGTCGTGCAGGTCCACGTGGCGGGCCCACCAGTTGGTTCCGGAGCCGGAGTCCGCGGTCAGGATCGCCCGTTCGGGCAGCCGGCCGGAGAGCTCCGCCGCCACCGCCTGCGGGTTGATCACGCCGCCGAAGTGCTGCGCGGCCCGCTTGGCGCACAGGTCCTTCCACTCGCGCACGTCCTTCTCCACGGACTTGCGCCAGCCGCGGTCCTTCTTGCGGCGCAGCAGCGGCAGCAGGGCACGCAGGGTCTCCCGGGAGTCGCCCACCAGGTGGGCCTCCATGGGGTAGCGCACCCCGATCATCCGGCCGTCGATGTTGATCTCCACGCCCCGGGCCTGGCCCTCCTTGGGCAGCCATTCGGAGTACGGGAAGCTGCTGCCGATCATCAGCAGGGTGTCGCAGCCGCGCATCATGTTGTCGCTGGCCTTGCTGCCCAGCAGGCCGACCGGGCCGGTGACGAAGGGCAGGTCGTCCGGGAGCACGGCCCGGCCGAGCAGCGCCTTGGCCACCCCGGCGCCCAGCGTCTCGGCGGTCTCGATGACCTCGCCCTCGGCATCGGCCGCGCCCTGCCCGATCAGGATGGCGACCTTCTCGCCCTCGTTGAGCACCCGGGCCGCCTTGCGCAGCTCGTCCTCGTCGGGCAGCACCCGGGGGCGGCTCCAGCCGACGCTGGAGTAGACCGCCCCGTGCATCCGGGGCGGGGAGGGCTGGGCCTCTTCCTCCTGGACGTCCTCGGGGATGATGATCGTGGCCACGCCACGGCTGGTCAGTGCGTTCTTGAAGGCCCGGTCCACCACGTGCCGCGCCTGCGCCGGGTGCATCACCACCTGGCAGTATTCGGAGACGTCCGCGAACAGCCGGTCCAGGTGCACCTCCTGCTGGTAGGCGGAGCCCAGGCAGAGGCGCTTCTGCTGCCCGACCACCGCGACCAGCGGCTGCCGGTCCAGCTTGGCGTCGTAGAGCCCGTTCAGCAGATGGATCGCGCCCGGTCCGGAGGTGGCGATGCAGCAGCCCGGCTCGCCGGTGAACTTGGCGTGGCCGCAGGCCATGAAGGCGGCCATCTCCTCGTGCCGCGCCTGGATGAACTCCGGGTCACCGGAGGCCCGGTCGAAGGCACCGAGGAAACCGTTGATGCCGTCCCCCGGATAGCCGTACACCCGGTGCACCCCCCATTGGCGCAGGCGGTCGAGCACGAAGTCGGCGACCTGACTCATGGCGTGTTCTCTCCTCGCTCCGGAAGTGTCGGGAACCGGACACGGGTAGCCGACACCGGCCGCGGCAAACTCGCCCATGCGACGGAATCCGGACGGGACCGGGCCACCGGAGCCCGTACCGGAGCCGGAGAGAGACGGAGCCGGAGACGGAGGCGGATCAGGGGCGGGACGGCGGCTCAGGCGATCCGGTGGCGGTCGGCCGCGCCGGACGGCGCCAGGGTCAGGCCGTGCCCCGGCCGGCCGCGGTCCGGGCGGAGCACGCCGCCCGGCCCGGGCTCCAGCACCCCCTCGAACAGCATCCGCTCGATGCGCACATGGTCGTGGAAATACTCCAGATGGCGCAGGTGCCACACGGCGGCGCAGGCGTGCGCGCTGAGCTGCGGGGCGCAGTGCGCCGACAGGTCGATGCAGCGGGCGTCGCACAGCGCGGCCACCCGCAGGAAGCCGGTGAAGCCGCCGCACCGGGTGACGTCCGCCTGCAGGCAGTCCACCGCCCCGGCGTCCAGCATCCGCTGGAAGCAGGGGAGGTTCCAGCCGTACTCGCCGGCCGCGATGTCCATGCCGCCCGGGCCCCGGTCGCGCAGCAGCCGCAGCCCCTCCAGGTCCTCGGAACTGACCGGTTCCTCCAGCCAGGTGACATCGGCGTCCGGCTCCCGCAGCCGCTCCGCCCAGTACAGGGCCTGCTTGCGGTTCCAGCCGCCGTTGGCGTCCGCGTACAGGGCCGGCTCCGGCCCGATGGCCGTGCGGGCGGCCCGCACCCGCGCCGGATCGGTGTCCGGGTCCCGGCCCACCTTCAGCTTCACCCGCGGGATGCCGGCCGCCACCCAGCCGGCCAGCTGCTCGGCGGTGCCCGCGGGGGAGAGCGTGGTGAAGCCGCCGCTGCCGTAGACGGGGACCGCGTCGTGCACCGCGTTCAGCAGGGTGACCAGCGGCACGCCCAGCAGCCGGGCCTTGAGGTCCCACAGCGCGCAGTCCACGGCCGAGACCGCGGTGGCCGCCACCCCCGGCTGCCCCAGGTTGCGGCAGGCCCGGAGCATGGCGTCGTACAGCCGGCCGGGCCGCAGCGCGTCCCCACCGGTCACCACGGAGGCCAGCTCACCGTCGATCAGGGTGGCGGCGGACCGGTCGCCGTAGGTCCAGCCGGTGCCGGTGCGCCCGCCGGCGTCGATCTCGGCCAGCACCACGGTGGTGCTGTCCCAGGCCAGGGTGGCGTCCGACTCGGGTTCCTCGGTCGGGATCCGCCAGACCAGGGTGCGCACCCGCTCGACCGGTGCCTCGGCGGGGGCGGTGGTGATCAGTGAGGTGTCCGTCATCCGCGGGCGGGTACCCGGCGCGGCGCTGCGAAATCCCGTCCCGCGCGTCCGGAGGAGAAGCCGTATGGCAGGCAGGACCCGTTACCGCACCGTGCCCGCCCGCACCGAGCCCCGGCTCCCGGGCGGTATGTCCGCCACCGAGCGGATCAATGTGCGGGGTCTTCAGGACCGGCTGCGCCGCCATGTGAGCGGGGAGGTGCGGTTCGACGACGGTTCACGCGCCCTGTACGCGACCGACGCCTCCAACTTCCGTCAGGAGCCGATCGGCGTGGTCGTCCCGCGCACCCTGGACGACGTGGTCGCCACCGTGGAGGCCTGCCGGGCCTACCGGGCGCCGCTGGTGTCCCGCGGCTGCGGCACCAGCCTCTCCGGCGAGACGGTCAACTTCGCCGTGGTGATGGACTTCTCCAAGTACCTGGACGACACCCCGGAGATCGACCCGGAGCGGCGCACCGCGCGCTGCCTGCCCGGCGTGGTCTGCGACGGGCTGAAGTCCGCCGCCGCCGCACACGGCCTGACCTGGGGCCCGGACCCCTCCACACACGCCTACTGCACCATCGGCGGGATGCTCGGCAACAACTCCTGCGGCATCCACTCGGTGATGTCGGAGTTCTACGGGGGCGGCCCGCGCACCTCGGACAACGTCGAGTCGCTGGAGGTGCTCACCTACGACGGGCTGCGGATGACCGTCGGCCCCACCAGCGAGGCCGAACTGGCGCGGATCATCGCCGAGGGCGGCCGGCGCGGCGAGATCTACCGGGGCCTGCGGGATCTGCGGGACAGGTACGCCGGCCTGATCCGCGCCCGGATGCCGCGCATCCCCCGCCGCGTCTCCGGCTACAACCTGGACGAGCTGCTGCCCGAGAACGGCTTCAACGTGGCCCGGGCCCTGGTCGGCACCGAGGGCACCTGCGTCACCGTGCTGGGCGCCACCCTGAGCCTGATGCCCGACCCGCCCGCCCGCACCACCGTTGCCCTGGGCTACCCGGACATCGCCACCGCCGCCGACGAGAGCCAACGGGTGATGCGGCACCGGCCGCTGAGCTGCGAGGCGCTGGACGACCTGCTGATCGAGGACGAGCGGCAGTCGCAGATGCACCTGAAGGAGCTCGAACTGCTGCCCCGCGGCAGCGGCTGGCTGCTGGTGGAGCTCGGCGGCGACACCTCCGAGGAGGCCGACCGGCGCGCCCGGCGGATGCTGGACGACCTGCGCGGCGGCGGCACCCCGCCGCTGGACGCCCGGATCTACGACGACCCCGGGCAGGCCAGGAGCATGTGGCAGATCCGCGAGGCCGGGCTCGGCGCCACCGCCTTCCCCCCGCAGGGCGGCGACCACTGGCCGGGCTGGGAGGACTCCGCGGTGCCGCCCGAGCGGATCGGCGACTACCTGCGCGACCTGAAGCGCCTCTACGCCCGGCACGGGCGGCGCGGCGCGGTCTACGGCCACATCGGGCAGGGCTGCGTGCACACCCGGATCGACTTCGACCTCTACACCGCCGAGGGGGTCGCCACCTACCGCCGGTTCCTCCAGGACGCCGCCGGACTGGTCGCCTCCTACGGCGGCTCCCTCTCCGGCGAGCACGGCGACGGCCAGCAGCGCGCCGAACTGCTGCCCCGCATGTACGGCGAGGAACTGGTCGAGGCGTTCCGGGAGTTCAAGCGCATCTGGGACCCGGAGTGGAGGATGAACCCGGGCAAGGTGGTGGACCCCTTCCCGGTCGACGCGGACCTGCGGCTCGGACCCGACTGGAACCCGCTGCCGGTGCGGACCCACTTCGGCTACCCGGACGACGGGGGCAGCCTGGCGCATGCCGCGGTCCGCTGCGTGGGCGTCGGCCGGTGCCGCGAGACCGGGAAGGAGGGCACCATGTGCCCGAGCTTCCAGGTGCTGCGCGAGGAGAAGCACACCACCCGGGGCCGGGCCCGGCTGTTCTTCGAGATGCTGCGCGGCGGCATCGCCGACGGCGGCACCCGCGACAAGGACCTGTTCGACGCGCTGGACCTGTGCCTGTCGTGCAAGGGCTGCACCCACGACTGCCCGGTCAACGTGGACATCCCCACCCTGAAGGCCGAGTTCCTGTCCCACTACTACGCGCGGCGGCTGCGCCCGCGCTCCGCCTACGCCATGGGCTGGATCATGTACGCCGCCCGGGCGGCCTCGCTGGTGCCCTCGGTGGCCAACTTCGCCGGCCGGGCGCCGCTGCTGTCCCGGGCGGTGAAGCTGGCCGGCGGCGTGGCCCCGCAACGGCAGGTGCCGGCCTTCGCCGCCGTCACCTTCCGCCGCTGGTTCGCACGGCACCGCCCGGCCAACCCCGGCGGTCCGCCGGTGCTGCTCTACCCGGACACCTTCACCGACCACTTCTCCCCCGGCACCGCCATCGCCGCGGTGCGGGTGCTGGAGGACGCCGGCTTCCGGGTGCGGCTGCCGGACGGCTGGGTGTGCTGCGGGCGCCCGCTGTACGACTACGGCTTCCTCGGCATGGCCGGACGCTTCCTGCGGCGGAATCTGGAGGTGCTGCGGCCCGCGATGGAGGAGGGCGTGCCGGTGATCGGCCTGGAGCCGAGCTGCCTGGCGACCTTCCGCGACGAGCTGGGGAAGCTGATGCCCGGCGATCCGGCGGCCCGGCGGCTGGCGTCGCTGGTCCAGGACCTGGGCACGTTCCTCACCGAGCACGCCGACGGCTGGGAGCCGCCGCGGCTGTCCGGCCGGGCGCTGGTGCACGGCCACTGCCACCACAAGAACACCCCGGGCGGCATGGACCACGAATTCGGGCTGCTGGACCGCACCGGCCTGGAGTACGAGGTGCCCGACCCCGGGTGCTGCGGCATGGCCGGGTCCTTCGGCTTCGAGCACGGGGAGCGGTACGAGCTGTCGGTGGACGTGGGCGAGCAGGCGCTGCTGCCCGCGGTCCGGGACGCGGACCCCGGGACGCTGCTCATCGCCGACGGCTTCAGCTGCCAGCAGCAGATCATGCAGACCACCGACCGCCGCGCCCTGCACCTGGCCGAGGTGCTGGCGCTTGCCCTGGACCGGCCGGACGGCGGGGCGGACGGCGGGGCGGACGGCGCCGGGGACGAGGGCTTCGGCCCGTATCCGGAGCGGCTCGCCGGCACCGGCCCGGCCTCCCCCTGGCGCGGCGCCGCCCTGACCGCGGCGGCCGTGGCGGG
>NZ_WTLH01000239.1 GCF_011421595.1 Streptomyces sp. YIM 98790
GCGCCCGGCGGGAGGCCGAGGCCGCCGCCGACGCCGCCTCGCTGGAGCGCGCCGAGCGCGACCGCGCCCGGCGCGAGGAGCGCGACCGTTCCCGCGACCGCGACCGTGACCGCGACCGTGACGACCGGGACCGTGACCGTGACCGGCCGCGCCACCAGGACCGCGACGACCGCGACCGCCGCCCGTACCAGCGGCGCGACGACCGCCCCGGCAACGGCGGCAACGGCGGATACCAGCGGCGCGACGACCGCCCCGGCGACCGTCCCGGCTACCAGCGCCGCGACGACCGGCGCCCGTACAACCGCCGTGATGACAGCAACCGTTCGGGCGGTTTCCGCCGTCACGACTCGCGCGGGGACTCCCGGGNGACCGTCCCGGCTACCAGCGCCGCGACGACCGGCGCCCGTACAACCGCCGTGATGACAGCAACCGTTCGGGCGGTTTCCGCCGTCACGACTCGCGCGGGGACTCCCGGGGCGACTCCCGTTACGGCTCGCGCCACGACCACCGCGGCGGCGGCCGCTCGTTCGACCGCCGGTCCGACAAGCCCCGCTGGAACCGCGGCGACTGATCCGGGTGATGCCCGGCGCCTGACCGGCCGAATCCCTTCGAGCCGCGTACAGGCGCCGGGCTATGCTCTCCCCTGCGGGCCGTTAGCTCAATTGGCAGAGCAGCGGACTTTTAATCCGTTGGTTGTGGGTTCGAGTCCCACACGGCCTACCGAACACCTGCACGGCGCCAGGATTGTGACCTGGCGTTGCCGCGGCAGGGGCGGGCGCTGACAGTCCGCGTGAGCGCCGCGAGGTTCGTTGCCGGGCCGCTGCCGGCCCGAGCGCACCAGGAAGGAGCCGACGGGTTCCCGCCGTGGCTCCTTCCTGGTGCGCGGGGTCAGCGGTCGGCGGGCCGGCGAGGCCGGCGCCGCCCGTGGGAATCGCCCACCCCGCACAAGACCGGAACCAAGCCCCGACGCGGCCGGCCCGCAGAAGTGCTGCCAGGCCCGCGATCACTGTGCGGGCCCGGTTCCACGACAGGATGAACCCCTGGACACCAACCGGAGCGACCCCCTCCAAGACCTCGTGCACTGGCGCGGTGATCTGCCGGAACTCCTCCATGCCCGCCGGCGGCCCACGGCTCCGGTCTGCGTCACCTTCACTCGCGGCCATGCCACTCACGCGCTCGAGAAGACCATCACGGGACAGGCCACCCCGGACCAGCTCACCGCCTGGGCCCAGGCCGTCCACCTCGAAGAACACGTGGACATCGACGAGGAGGACCTGGACCTGCTGACCCAGTTCCTCCTCGAAGTCTCGACCCCGGAGCTCTTCGAACCCGTTACCACCGAAACCTGCCAGCGATGGCTGCACCGCATGCGAGCCACGAACAAACCGACGGGAAGAGGTGGAAAGACAAGCTGAGGGCTGTCCCGAAACTGTGGTTGCGGACAGCCATCAGGTGCTTGGGGTCCTCCACAGATGTCGCTCGTCCAGGGTCCCGAATCGTACGTCTCCGCGTTCAAGGTCCGTCCGTCGGCACGAAGAAGACACCCCCTGACCGGGCTGGGATGATCTTGGTGCGGGGTGTGATCACGGCGTCGGAGCCGTACGGGACAGCCCCGTTCACCGGGCCGTGCCCGCGTGCCTTCGGGAAGCCGAGCCGGGGCTCTCGCGGCCCTGGGGCCGTTTGCGAAGCACCGGCCCTCTCGGTGCTCACTCCAGGAGGCGGAGGGCGGTGTCGGCGACGCCCAGGCGCACAGTCTGCCCCCGGGTGACCTGGAGGGTGTCCGTCTCCATGCCGTCCCCGAAGACGACCAGCCGGTCCGATTCGATGGTGATCCGCAGCAGTTCGCCCGCCGCCAGGACCCCCGCCACCCGGGAGGTGCCGGTGGTGGGCGAGGCCCAGGCCTCCCGGACGAACCAGGCCACCCGCCGTTCGCCCGGCTCCGGCAGCGGCGGGGCATCGCTGCCCCGCTGCTGCGCCAGTGACCGCAGCCAGCCGGTCGCCCCGGTGCCGGTGCCGGCCACCACCCCCGAGGACGCCTGGCGTTCTTCCCCGCCCGGCCCCCGGTCCTGCGGCCGGAGCAGATAGCGGGCGGTCTGGTGGCCGGGCTGTCCCACGTAGATCTCGTTGAGCGCCAGCAGCCGCTGGGTGTCGTCGGTGACCGCCTCCACCATGGTCAGCTCGTCCACCGTGGCCCGCGGTGACGGTGCCGCCCGCAGCAGCGTGGCGGCCCGCTCGGCCCGGTGCCGCACCAGTACCCCCGGATTGCGGCCGGGGTCGGTGTCGATGCCGAGCACCGGCTGCCCCGCCAGGTACTTGGCGGTGTTGGCGACCAGGCCGTCCGCCCCGACCACGACCACCACGTCCTCCGGTGCGAACAGGAAGCGGTCCAGGTCCGCGCGCTCGACCCGGGCCTGCCGCCAGGTCGCGGGGACGGCCGCCGTCACCTGCGCCAGGATCTGCTTCGCCCGCCGGTGCCGTTCCTCCACCCCGGCCAGGTCCTGGCCGTGGGTGCGCAGGAAGAACTCGGCCTGGCCGTGGGTGCCGTGCCGCGCCAGCAGCTCCTCGTACTCGGTGGTGCGGTGCACCAGCACCGCACGGGGCGCCAGACTCACCGGGGCTCACGCCTTCTTCCCGGTGGCCGGCGGTGCGCCCGGTCCGCGGCGGCGCAGCTCGGTGAGCAGCCCGGTCAGTACGTCCGGCGAGAGGGTGACGCTCTCGATCCGCGGCAGGTTCTCCGCCGCCCGCTGGAGGGCCAGCGCGTGCAGCGTCGCCGGGTCCGTACCGTTGTGCGCGGCCAGCCACGCGGTGCGGGACGCGGCGCGGGCGGCGCCGCTTTCCCGGTCCGACTCGGCGCGGGCCCGGGCCAGCCGCACCAGCCGCTCCGCCTCGGCGCCGGTGCGGACGGCGTCCGCGGCCGCCTGTTCCTCCGCTTCCCGGCGCGCGTTGGTGCCCCGCTGCTCCACCAGCTGCTCCTCCCGCCGGGCCAGCTCGATCTTGCTGGCGAGTTCGTTCTCGGCGATGGTGCGCTCGTGTTCGACGGCCGCGGCCCGCCGCTCGTAGGTCGCCCGGTCGGCCGCCTGCTGGATCTGCTCCCGGGCGGGGGTGCGCAGGGCGCGTTCCACCTCGGGCTCCGGGCGCACCGCCACCACCCGGACCGTCACCACGTCGATGCCGGTGTCCGGCAGCCGGGATTCCCCGGCCAGCCCTTCGGTGACCTGGCGCCGCACCGAGGGCACGCCGTTCACCAGCGCGTCGGCGAGCGAGGTGCGGGCCAGCACGTCCAGCGCGTGCTGCTGGGCGATCTCGGTGAGCAGGGTGGAGATCTGTTCCAGCGGCGCGGCGCGCCAGTCGCCGGTGTCGGGGTCGATGGAGAAGTCCAGGCGGGCGGCGGCGGTTTCCGGGTCGCTGATCCGGTAGGTGACGGTGGCCTGCACGCTGACGTCCTGGAAGTCCGCGGTACGGGCCCGGAAGGTCATGGTCAGTTCGCGGTCGTCCATCGGCACCTCGGAGAGCGCGGCGGACAGCGCCCGGTACCAGAAGCTGATGCCGGCCCCCCGGTGGGCCGGCCGCCCGTTCCGCAGGTGCCGGATGTGCGCGGTGGGTGCCGAGCGCAGATGCCGCCAGCCCAGCCGTCTGGTGATGTCGGCCATGATGCCCCCCTCTATTTTTCGTCATGGCGACGATAATGGATGCCCTCTCCGTCCCGCAACGCACTTGGCCGGGGCCTCGGCTCTCATCCCGGGACACAGCGGGCGTGCCGGGACGGCCCCTCGCTCAGCGGGCCGGGCACAGCCGGTTGGGCAGGGGGGCGAAATCGCTGTCGCCCTCGGGCAGGCCGGTGGCCGCGGCGCCGGCCGGGCCGAGGGCATACGTGCCGTCGGCGAGCAGGTCCACGGGGGTGCGCCTGCCGGCCTGGGTGGTGCAGCAGATCTGGACGAGGTAACCGGCGTCTTCGGTCAGTCCGTCGACGACGTGGCGGAAGACGACGTCGAGCTTCTCGTCCGTTCCGGCCTCGATGACGACGGTGCGCCGGTCGCCCTCGGTGTCCTGCTTGACGATCGTGTCGGCCGGCCGCGTGCAGGAGGCGGCTTCGGCGGCGGGCTCGGTGGTCCCGCCGTCCGGGACGGCCGGCTTCCCGTCGTCTTCGAGGACGAGGAGGATGCCGCCGGACGCGCCCAGCGCCAGGACGACCGCGGCTCCGGGCAGGAGCCCTCTCCGGGTGCGCGATGCGGGAGGTAATGCGGAGTGCTTCCACTCGCCGGGAAGCCCGGGGCGCCGGCTCTGAGGTGGCTGCGTCACGGCGGCCATGATGCCGGGTCGCGGTGGCCGCTGTGGCCTGCGGTGTCCGTGGTGGTGGAACGGCGGGATAGGTGAATGCGACATACGGTTGATCTGACGCGAAAGACTCCCGGGACGGGCGGGGGTTTGTTTAGGTTGTCCCGATCGGGAGGGGTCCGGCCCCGGATGTTCCCCAGCCGGGGCCCGTCCCCCCGGCCCGAGCGTGCGACCCGACCCGAGAGCGGAGGTGGCAGTCGGCCGTGCCGGAGGACAGACGCGGCAGTACGGGCGCCCCGCACGGCGGTTCCCCGGAGTGGCGGCAGCGGGTGCGGATGCGGCTGCTCGACGCCGTGGACCAGGACCGGCGGGACGCCGAGGTGCTGCTCACCGCGCTCCAGCAGGCGGTGGCCGAGCTGAACGCCCTGGGCGGCATGGTGCACCTGCCGGGCGGCGGCATGGTCGGCGCCCTCTACATGGTGGTGAGCAGCGGCCTGCCGGAGCCGCTGACCCGGTCCTGGCTGGTCATTCCGGTCCGCGGCACCGCCCCGCCGGGCCGGGCCGCCCGCGAGAACGCCGTGGTCTGGCGGCCCGAGCTCGCCCCGCCCGACCCGTTCCCGGGCCGGGAGCCGGCCGCGCGGTGGCCGGACGGTCTGCCCGCCGGCATCGGCCATCTGGCCGTGCCCATTCCCGCCAGCGGCACTCGGCGCGGCGCGCTCTCCGTGCTCTTCGCGCCCGGCGAGGAGCCCGGGCCGCAGCAGCGGGCGTTCCTCACCGGGGTCGCCGGCTGGATATCGCAACGGCTCCGGCCGTCCGGTGCGGCTGCCCCGTCCCCCGCTCTGCTGCGGGCCCTGGAGGGCGGGCACGCGCCGCAGGAGGAGACCGGGCCGGAGTCCGGGCCGGGGGCCGGGACGGAGTCCGGGACGGAGTCCGGGCGGGGGGAGACCGGGACGGAATCCGGGCCGGAGACCGGGGCGGGGACCGCGCGGGAGACCGCGGATGTGCCGTCCACCACCTACACCTGGGATCTGCGCACCGGCGCCATCACCTCCGAACGCCCCATCGCCGAGGTGCTGACCGGCATCGATCCCGATGTGCAGCGCGGCGGCATCGAGGCGTGGGCGGCGCTGATCCACCCCGACGACCTCCCCCGGGTGCTGGCCGGTTTCGACGAGGGCCTGCGCCAGCGCGGCGGCTTCCAGACCGAGTACCGGATGCGCCGCCGCGACGGCAGCTACCTCTGGGTGGAAAGCCACGCCCGCACCGTCACCGACGCGGAGGGCGAGCCCGCCGGGGTGGTCGGCACGCTGTGGGACAGCACCGAGGTCCATGCCGCCGCCGAATCCGTCGGCCGGGCACTGCGGCACATGAGCGACGGCTTCCTCTCCCTGGACGCGGACTGGCGGATCGGCTTCCTCAATCATGCCGCCGAGCGGCTGTTCGGCTCCTCCGGCGAGCTGGCCGGCGCGCTGCTCTGGGACGTGCCCGCGGTGCGCGCCGTGCCCGGCCTGGAGAAGCGGTGCCGCCGCGCCGCCGCCGAGGGCCGGCCGGCCGGTTTCGACGTGCCCTGGCCGGACGGCGCCTCCTGGTACCACCTCCGCCTGGTGCCCGTGCCCGAGGGGCTCACCCTGTACATCACCGACATCACCGAGCGCCGTCTGCGGGAGGCCGAGCGGGCGGCGGCCGAGCGCGCCGCGTCCGAGCGGGCCGCCCTGGTGCAGCGCCTCACCCGGGGACTGGCCGAGGCGGTCACCGCGCAGGACGTGGTGGCCGCGGTGGCGGACGGCGTGCTGGTGCCGTTCCGGGCCGCCGGCCTGGTGGTGCTGGGCATCGCCGGCGAGCGGCTGACCGTGATCGGCTCCCGCGGCTATCCGGAGAGCTTCACCACCCTTCTGGAGGGGCAGCGCGCCGGGAACCACCCCGTCACCCCGGCCGCAGAGGCGCTGTCCGTCCGCAGCCCGATCTTCGTCTCCTCGCCCGAGGAGTACCTGGAGCGCTGGCCGGGCACCGAGGCGCTGATCCGGCACGGCGGCAAGCAGGCCTGGGCGTTCCTGCCGCTGGCCGTCTCCGGGCGGGGCATCGGCACGGCGGTGATCTCCTTCGACCGGCCGCGGGTGCTGGAGGAGGACGAGCGGACCCTGCTCATCGCGCTCAGCGGGCTGATCGCGCAGGCCCTGGACCGGGCCGGGCTGTACGACGAGGCGACCACCCGGGCCCGTACCCTGCAGCGCAGCCTGCTGCCGCGGGTGCTGCCGGAGCTGCCCGCGGTGACCGCGGCGGCCCGCTACCAGCCGGCCGGGCAGGGCGCGGACGTCGGCGGCGACTGGTACGACCTGATCCCGCTGTCGGCGGACCGGGTGGCGCTGGTCATCGGGGACGTGATGGGGCACGGCATGGCGGAGGCGGCCACCATGGGGCGGCTGCGGACGGCCGTGCGCACCCTGTCGGAGCTGGAGCTGCCGCCCGACGAGATCCTCGGCCACCTCAACGACATCGTGGGGGAACTCGGCGACGACGCCTTCGCGACCTGCCTGTACGGGATCTACGACCCGGTGACCCGGCGGCTGGAATACGCCAGTGCCGGGCATCCGCCGCCGGTCGTGGTGCACCCGGACGGCACCGTGCAGTTCCCGTCCGGAGTACCCGACCCGCCGCTGGGCGTGGCCGCGCCGCCCTTCGAGACCGTTGCCGCCGAGCTGCCGGCCGGCAGCCTGCTGGCGCTGTACACGGACGGCCTGGTGGAGTGCCCGGAGCGGGACATCCGGTCCGGCATGGAGCTGCTGGCCGGCACCCTGTCCGGGGCCGTCGCCCGGATGCCCGCGGAGACGGGTGCCGGGCGGGCCGCGGGGACGGGCGGCAAGCTGGAGGAGCTGTGCGCGGTGCTCACCGCCGCCCTGCTGCCCGTGCAGGGCGAGCTGCTGGACGATGCCGCGCTGCTGCTGGCCCGCACCCACCCGCTGCCCGCGGACAGCGTCGCCGAGTGGGGGCTGCCGGAGCACCCGGTGGCGGCGGGGCGGGCCCGGGAGCTGGTCCGCGCCCGGCTCCTGGACTGGGGGCTGGCCGACGAGGAACTGGTCATGACCACCGAGCTGCTGGTCAGCGAACTGGTCGGCAATGTGGTCCGGCACGCCCGCGGCCCGATCCGGCTGCGGATGCTGCGCAGCCGCACGCTGATCTGCGAGGTGTCGGACGCCAGTCAGACCACCCCGCACATCCGGCACTCCTCGGCCACCGACGAGGGCGGCCGGGGGCTGCAGCTGGTGGCCGCGCTGTCCCAGCGCTGGGGGACCCGCCACACCCCGACCGGCAAGTCCATCTGGACGGAGCAGGCACTGCCCGACGCGGCCCCCCGGCCGGACGGCGGCCTCAGCCCGTGAGCTCGTCGCGCAGCCGGCGCAGCAGCCGGTGCCGGGCGTGGGCACGGGCCAGCAGCAGCCCGGCGGCCAGGACGCCGAGGAGGCCCGCCAGGGCGGCGCCGGTGGCCAGG
>NZ_WTLH01000024.1 GCF_011421595.1 Streptomyces sp. YIM 98790
GTCCGGCAGCGCCCTCGCCCACCGGCCGCCGCCCGCGCCGCGCTCCGCGGTCAGCGCCGCCGCGGCCGGCCGGGCGCCGGGCTCCTTGGCCAGCAGCGGTTCCACCACCGGGCGCAGCCCGCCGGGCAGATCGTCCAGCACCGGCGGCTCGTGCATCACCCGGTAGAGCAGGGTGGCGGTGGCCGGCGACTCGCCGGTGTGCTGGAACGGCCCGTGCCCGGTCGCGGCGAAGACCAGCAGCGCGCCGAGCGCGAACACGTCGGCCGCCGGGGAGAGCTCCCGGGCGCCGCCGACCTGCTCCGGGGCCAGGTAGCCGGGGGAGCCGACGACCCCGCCGGTGTGGGTGACCGGCGAATCGTCCAGGGCGCGGGCGATGCCGAAGTCGATCAGCTGCGGGCGCTGCGGGGCCAGCAGCACATTGGACGGTTTGAGATCGCGGTGGACCAGGCCCTCGGCGTGCACGGCGGCCAGTGCCGCGGTCAGTTCGGCGGCCAGTTCCCGTACCGCCTCCGGGGCCAGCGGGCCGGCCCGGAGCACCCAGTCCTCCAGGGAGGGCGCGGGCACGTACTCGGTGGCCAGCCACTGCGGGCCGTCGCCGCGGCTCCAGTCGACCACCGGCACGGTCCACGGGCTGCGGACCCGGTCGGCGTTGCGTATCTCGCGTGCGAAGCGCAGCCGGAAGCCCGGGTCGCCGGTCCGCTCGGCCAGGATGGTCTTCAGTGCCAGCGCCCGGCCGCCCGGGGTGCGCGCCAGATAGACCCGGCCCATGCCGCCGGCCCCCAGCCGGCCCAGCAGGACATAGCCGCCGATCGCCTGCGGGTCCTCCGCATGCAGTGACTCCACCACGCCGTTTCCCCCTCAGCCGCGCACCCGCCAGGGCTCAGGGTACGGCAGCGACCGTCTCCGGAACGCCCCGCTCTGCGGGGAAAGTTCGCCCGCCCGGCGCCGCCGCAGCCCTTGGTGGGGACGCCGCCCGGGCCCCGGACGGTTTCGCCGCCCGCCGCCTAGCGCATGGAGAAGTGCGCCAGGATCGCCTGCACCTCGTAGATGTCGACGCCCTTGGTGAAGGTCTTCTCGATCGGCACACTGCTGCCGGACAGCCAGATCTTCAGCTCCGAGTCCAGGTCCATGTGCCCGGAGGTCTCCACCGCGAAGTGCGAGATGCTCCGGTACGGGATGGAGTGGTACTCCGTCTTCCTGCCGGTGACGCCCTGCTTGTCGATCAGGATCATCCGCCGGTCGGTGAACAGGATCATGTCCCGGATGAGCTGATACGCGGCGTGCACCTGCTCGCCCTGCGCCAGTATCCGCGCGTACTCCTGCTGCGCCGCCGCCGGATCGACCGCGTGCGCGTTCCCGAACAGTGCCATTGCCCCGCTCACCCCTCCGCTCCCGGACCGTGCCCCTCCCCGCACTGTAACCCTCCGGCACGGCGGTGCGGCCCCGCCGGATCGCCGGGCCGGCACCGGAGGGTCACCGGTTCGGGCGCGGCCGTGGTGCGGGCGGGCGGCCGGGAGGGTCCCATGGCGGTGGTGGCGCGGTCCTCCCTGCCCCGCGCCACCCGACAACGTACGGAGCACCCCATGCGCGCACTCACCGTCCCCGCCGCCGGCCGGCAGCCCGTGGTCTCGGAGCTGCCCGTACCGTCCCCGGGCCCGGACCAGGTCCTCATCCGGGTCCGGGCCGCCGCCCTGAACGCCGTGGACACCGCCCTGGCGAGCGGTGCCATGGCGGAGCGGATGGAGCACCGCTACCCGCTGGTCATCGGGCGGGACGCGGCGGGCGTGGTGGAGGCGGCGGGCGCCGGCGCGGGCCGCCTCCGGGAGGGCGACGAGGTGTTCGGCAACATCCGGCTTCAACCGCCGGTCCAGGCCGGGACGGTCGCCGAATACGCGGTGCTGCCCGCCGGGCATGTCGCCGCCAAGCCCGCCGGCCTGGACTTCGTCACCGCCGCCGCCCTGCCGCTGGCCGGTGCCGCAGCCGTCGGCTGCATCGACGCCGTCGCCGCCGAACCGGGCCAGTCCGTGCTGGTGATCGGTGCCACCGGGGGCGTGGGCTCCTACGCCGTGCAGCTGCTCGCCGCCCGGCGGGTCACCGTCGTCGCCAGCGGCACCGCGGCCGACACCGACCGGCTCACCTCGCTGGGTGCCACCACGGTCGTCGACTACACCACCGGCGATCTGGTCGAGCAGGTGCGTGACGTGTATCCGGACGGAGTGGACGCCATGATCGATCTGGTCTCGCGCACCCCGGACGCGGTTCCGCTGGAACTCGTCCGCAAGGGCGGCCGGGTCGCCTCCACGCTCGGCGCCGCCGACGACCAGACCCTGACCGCGGCCGGGCTGTCCGGCAGCAACGTCATGGCCGCCCCGGAGGCCGGGGTGATCGCCCCGCTCGCCCAGGAGGCCGCGGCCGGCACCCTCACGGTGGACGTCAGCACCGTGCTGCCCCTCGACCGGGCGGCCGAAGGGCTCTCCACCCTGGCCGCCGGCGAGGCGCGCGGGAAGATCGTCATCAGCATCGACGGCTGACCGGCCGCGGGCGCCCGCGGCCCGCCCCGGCCGGCCCGCGACCGGCCGGGGCGGGCGGGTGGCTGTCAGCCGGGGCCGGGGGACTGCCGCCGCGCCTCGTCGGCGACCTGCCGCCCGGACTCCCGGGTGTCCTCCCGGACCTGTCCGGCCCGCTCCCGCGCCTGCTCCCCGGTGGTCCGGGCGGCCTCCGTCGCGGTCTCCTTGACCTGCTCGGACGCCTGCTTCGCGGTCTGCGTGGCATCCTCCTTCAGCCGCTGGGCCGACTCCGTGGCCGCCTGCTTCACCGGCTCCAGCGCCTCGCCAGCCCGGCCGGACGCCCGCCCGGCGGCCTGCTCCTCCGCCTGCGAGGTGGGCAGCAGGGAACCGGCGAGCAGCCCGGCGCCGAAGGCCACCAGGCCCGCCGCCAGCGGGCTGCCCTGGGTGCGGCGCATCGCCTGCTCCGGGCTCTGCCGCACCGCCTGGGCCGTCTCCCCGGCGCCCCGCTGCACGGAGTGCGCCGCCTGCCGTGTCCGGTCGGTGGCCCGTCCGCCGGTCTCCGAGGCCGTTCCCATGACCCGTTCGCGCAGTCCTGACATGGTGCCGCGTACCTTCTCGTTCCGCCGGTGCATCATCCGTTTCGGGCTCGTCTTGTCCGCGAGCCGGTCGACGTCCTCCGACAGCCGTTCCCGGGTCTCGGCGATCTCGGCCCTCACCTGGTCGGGTGACGTGCCCATCGGGCGTCCTCCTTCAGCGTCTCCAGGGTCTGTTCCGGCTTCGGGGACACGCTCCGCATCCGGGCGCGGCCCATGACGAACAGCACGGCGGCGATCACCGCCCACAGCACGGCGACGATCAGCGCCGCCCAGCCCGCGTCCATCACATTGGCCAGCCCCAGCATCAGCGCCAGGGACAGGAACAGGGCGACCATGTAGCCGCCGAAGCCCGCCCCGCCGAACATGCCGGCGGCCTTGCCCGCCTTGCCGGCCTCCTGCTGGATCTCCGCCTTGGCGAGCTGCACCTCCTGCCGGAACAGCGTCTGCATGTCGGAGGTCACCGCCGACAGCAGCTCGCCGACCGAGGCGTCCTCCTCCCGCGGCGCCGTGCGGTGCCGCGGGGGCGACTCCTGCTGAACCGAGGCCATGTCTCACACCTCCGTTCCGTACCCCTGCGCCGCCAGGGAGCTGCCCTGGCCCTGACCCGGGCCCAGCGCCGGACCCTCGGTCCGGCTCTCGGCCGCGGGCTGACGGGAGCCGTCCGGCTGCCCGTTCCCGGCCGCCGCCTTGCCCGCCTTGGCCATGCGGCCGACCACCAGACCGGCCACCAGCGCCCCGCCGAGGAACGCGCCCGGCCTGCGGCGCGCAAAGTCCTGGAGATCTCCGATCAGACCCTGCACCCCGTTGCGGTCCAGATACTCCGCGGCACGGTGACCGCCTTCGGCCGCCTGGGCGGCCAGCGTGCGGGCCGGGGAGTCGTCGGGGGCGTTCCGCGCCATCCCGTCCAGATCGTCGGCCCACTGGCGCACCGTGCCGGCCAGGCGTTCCACCTGCCCCCGGCCCTCGTCCGCCACGCGCTTCCTGAGATCCTGTGCGGCCTCTCCGGCCTGCCGGCGGGTCTCCCCGGCGACCGCGCCCGCCTGCTGGGAGGCGGTCGCGGCGACCTCGTCGGCCGCCTGCCCGGCCCGGCCGGCCGCGGCCGTGGCCTGGTCGCGCGCAGCCTGCCTCGTCTCCTGCACTCGTCCGCCGTCAGTCATGAGCGCTCCTTCCCTGTACGGGCGCACATTCGACCCTGGGCGGGTTGCCCGTCACGGGGGCGGGAAACCCCCGGGGGCGGGCGGTTCAGCGGGCGGTTCAGCAGGCGGTTCTGCCGGAGCGCGGCAGGTCGGCGAGGGAGGCGGCGGGGCGGCCGGCCGGGCGGGGCATCGCCGACGCCGTCCGGCGGGCTGCCGGGCCGGGACGGCCGCCGCCGGTCCGCGATGCCGTCCCGGGCCACCGCCGCGGCCCGCCCCTCCCCGGCCCGGCCGCGGATCAGGCCCTGCCCGGGTGAACGCCGGCACCGGACCCGGTGAACGTGCGTGTGACGTACAACATTAGGCTGCGGCCATGGCCCCGCCGTCCGGGGCCGCAGAAGGGAGCCCCGCATGACGGCAGGCGACAGACCGGAACCCCGCAGACGGACGCGCACCGCGCTCACCGCCATGGTGCTCGCCACCGTGGCACTGCTGGTCCCGGGCCAGGCGAACGCCGCGACCACGTCCACTTCTCCGGCCACCGCCGCGCCGGGCCTGCCGGCGCAGCCGGCGGCACCGGGCGGGGAGGCGGACGCAGCCGCGGCGGCCGGACCTCCGGCCGACGCCCCGGTGGCCGAGGCGGAACTCGCCTCCGGCGCCCGCCTGAAGGTCCGGGCGCCGGAGGACGAGGGTGCCGCCCCCGTCTTCCAGATCACGCCCGGACAGGCCGGAGCCGGACCGGGAGGAACCGGGGAGGGCGGTGCCGGGGAGGGCGGTGCCGGGGAACCGGCGCAGGGCCCCTACGCCTTCACGGCGGAGGACGGCACGCTCACCGTGCAGCCGCTGGGCGGCAGTGAGGCGCTGCCCGCCACCGAGATCGAGATCCCCGAGGAATCCGGGGACACCGGCTCCGGCATGTCCACCATGGGCGGTGCCGCGGAACTGGCCGCCTTCCGCACCGCCGCCCCGGAGGGCACCTACCCGGTCAAGCTCGTCCTGGACACCGACGAGAGCTTCGCCTACAAGTCGATGGTGGTCTGGAACCGCCAGACCTGGACGACCCACTGGGTGCGGGACGGTGGTACGTTCACCGACCACGGCTGGGTCAACCTGCCGCCCGGCAGCTATCTCGGTGTCACCATGTTCGACACCCTGGACAGGGCGGCCGCGTACCTGCTGGTGCAGCCCTTCACGGTGACCGACAGCAGGCGCACCATCGTCTTCGACGCCGGTAAGGCCCGGGACACCCGGATCTCGGTGGACGCCGCCCATGACCGGCGGGCCGACATGGCGGTGTCCCTCGCCGTGCCGCGCGGCGGCATCACCGGCTTCGTCGGCGTCGGCAACGCCAAGGTCCATGTCACCCCCTTCACCGCCACCGGCACCGAGCTGCACGTGCGCGAGGTGCGGGTGCAGAAGGGCACCACGCCCGTGACGCACTCGCCCTACCGCTACGACCTCTTCCACTCCTTCGTCCGCACCGTGCCGTCCTCCCCGGTCGTGTCGGTGCGGACCGCGGATCTGGCCACGTCCGTCAGCACCTTCCGCAGCCAGGGCAACACCGGCCAGTCGTACCTCTTCTCCGCTGCCGTCCACGGCCCCTGGATGACCGGTACGGTCGTGTCCCCGGTGCGGCTCCCGGCCCGGGTCACCGAGTACCAGACCCCGGGCGTCAGTTTCTCCCGGGTCCTCATGTACGGCGACGGCCAGCTCCTCGACCTGGCCGACCGGACGCTGCCGGCCGGCACCTCCCCCGGCGAGACCATCGGCATCGCGCCCTTCGCTCCCCGGCACACCGACCGCCTCCAGTCCCGCCGGTACGGGGACACCGTCACCGTGTACGAGCCGGTCCCGTTCACCGACGCCACCGGCCGGGACGGCCACGGCGGAAGCGCCACCTGGTCCTACCGGCTGACCGCGGACGGCACGACCATCGGTGAGGGCTCCGGCCTCGGGCTCTACGACAGCGCCGCCCACGCGGTGCCGTCCCCGGCCTCGGACATGGCCCTCGACCACACCGTCACACGGCGGTCACCGCAGGCCCGGCTGTCCACCACGGTGCGGCGGGAGTGGACCTACCGGGGCAGCACCACGGGCGCACTTCCGCTGCTCGATGTCGACTTCTGGGTCTCCGGGCTGAACTCCCGCAATACCTCCGCCGGCTCACCGGTCCGGATATCCGCCAACGCCCGTTCCCGCTCCGACCACGCCCAGGAGACCCTGACCGGGCTGGAGTTCTCCACCGACGACGGCGCCACCTGGCGCCCCCTGGAAGTGCCGGGCACCGGCAAGAAGGCCACCGTGGAACTGGCCGTGCCGGCCGACGCGGCCTTCGTCTCCCTGCGGGCCACCGCCGAGGACGACAACGGCGGCACCGTGCGGCACACCGTGGTGCGCGCCTTCGCAGGACCGGCCGGGCACCGCGGCGGCACCGTCGGCGACATCTCGGTCTCCGGGTTCTCGCTCAACGACGGCTCGCCCCTGGTGGTCGGCACCCGGCAGTACCAGTACGTCAATGGTGAGGTCACGGTGACCGTCCCGGACGGCCTGGGCGGCGCGGAGGTCATGCTCTACCGGGGCTCCTACGACGCACCGGATGCCGAGCTGCCCAGCAGCAACGTCGTCTGCGAGGCGGCCGGCTCTTCCGGGACCTACTCCTGCGGCGTGCTGTTCGCCGTCTCGGGCCACTTCTCGCTCGGGGACAACGGGCTGGCCGGACCGTGGAAGGCGGCCGTGATGGCCTGGTCCCGGGACGGAAGCCACTACACCGAACTGCCCCAGGCCGGCACCACCTCCGTGCGCCGGCACACCACGGTGGACCTGCGGACCTGGCCGCGCTACGTCGCCGAGGGCGAGCCCATGATCATCGCCGGTCAGCTGGACCGCGCCGACTGGGCGGCGGGCACCTACCGCCCGCTGGGCGGCCAGTGGGTGGCCCTGGAGCACCGCGCGCCGGGCAGCAGCACCTGGATCAAGATCAAGGGCGTGAAGTCCGCCGCCGACGGTGACGTGCGCACCACCGTTCCCGCCGCGAACGGGTACTACCGCTGGCGGTACAAGGGCGGGATCTACACGGCGGGGACCGTCTTCACCGAGCGCGTCTTCGCCTACTGACCCCGCGCGTCCCCGCCCCGGCCCGGCGGCGGTGTGTGCGGCGCCGACCGCCGCACGCCGTCGCCGGGCCCGGCCCGGGGCGCATACGCTCGGCGCAGTGACCGGCAAGGTTCCGTGCGGAGCCGACAGGTGTGGAGGAGACAAGGCAGCGTGCCCCAGCTCGCCATGAATACCGCGGCGCTTGTCGTGGTCGACATGCAGAACGGCTTCGTCAACCGGCACAGCGCGCACATCGTGCCGGCCGTGGCCGGGCTGGCCGGGCAGTGGCTGGCGAAGGGGCGGCCGGTGATCCTCACCCGCTACCAGAACCACCCCGGCAGCCCGTTCGAGCGGTTCTTCTCCTGGACCCGGCTCCGGCACCCGCCGGAGACCGATCTGGTCCCGGAACTGTTCGACATCACCTTTCACGCCCGGGCGGTGGTGACCAAGCCGGGCTACTCCCTCTTCACCCCGCAGGCGGACCAGCTCATCGCCCGGGAGGGCTGGACCGACCTGGTCTTCTGCGGCATCGCGACGGAGAGCTGCGTGCTGAAGTCCGCCGCCGACGCCTTCGAGCGCGGCTTCGCCCCGTGGATCGTCACCGACGCCTGCGCCAGCGACGCGGGCCGGGCCGTGCACGAGGCCGGCCTGACCGTCGCCCGCCGGCTGATCGGCCCGGGCGGGCTCATCACCGCCCGGACCGCCCTCACCAGCCCCGCCGACCACCCGCACTGACCCGCCGCGGCCGGGCCTCCCGCGCCGCCCGCGGACTGGGACCGTCCCGGGGGAAGCCCTAAGGTGTGCCGCGTGTCCCCGTCCGTCCCCGCACCGGACCGCCCCGGCACCGCCGACGACCCCGTGCCGCTGCACCGGCTGGAGGTGCCGGCGCCGCAGGTGCTGCCGTTCGCCATGGGCACCTTCGACACCATCGGCCCGCTCTCCCGGGCCGCCTTCCCGCACCGGCACACCTTCTACGAGGTGACCTGCGTGACCAGCGGCAGCGGCCGCCATGTGGTGGATTCCGCGGCCCGCCCGCTGCTGCCCCCGCAGCTGTGCGCGGTGGTCCCCGGCCAGGTCCACCACTGGGCGGACGCCCGGCGGCTGCGCGGCTGGGTGGTGCTGTTCAACGCCGACTTCCTGCTGGCCCACCCCGGGGACCGGGAACTGCTGCACCGGCTGGGCGGCCAGCCGCTGCTGCCGCTGGACGGTGAGCAGGCGGACGCGGTCACCGCTCTGCTGCGGGAGCTCCGGCGGGAGTTCCTCGCCCGGGCCCCGGGCCATCTGTCCGTGCTCCAGTCGCTGCTGCACGTGCTGCTGGTGCGGGCCGCCCGGTGGGCGGAACGGCCGGCCCGGCCCGCCGCCGCGGCGGGCCCGGCAGGCCCGGCAGGCGCGGCAAGGCCGGCGGCGGCCGGGGAGGACGACCGGGCGCGGGCCCTGGCCCGGGAGTTCCTGGCGCTGCTGGCCACGCCCGGGGCGGTGGCCGTACCGCTGGCCGGGCATGCCGCCCGGCTGCGGGTCTCCGCCGGGTATCTGACCGAGGCGGTCCGGAAGGCCACCGGCCGCCCGCCCGGGCGGCTGCTGCGGGAGGCCCGCACCCTGGAGGCCAAACGCCTGCTGGCCGCCACCGATCTGACGGTGCGGCAGGTCGCGTCCCGGGTCGGCTACCCCGATCCCGCCTACTTCTCCCGCTTCTTCCGCCGCGAGACCGGCATGAGTCCCGGCGACTTCCGGCGCGGTTCCCGCGCCGATCACCATGTTCACCGTGCGGAGTCCCTCGCCGACGGTCCGGCCGGCTCCTAGCGTTCCTGCGGGGCGCCCCCACAGCCACCCCCACCCCACCGACCGCAGGAGACCGCCATGGACGACCACCCCACGCCCGGGCGCCGGTCCGGCCTCACCCGCAAGGGCCTGCTGAAGACGGCACTCGCCGCCGTCCCGCTGTCCGCCGCGTTGGGCGGCGCGGGCGCGGCCACCGCGCTGGCCCGGGACGCCGGTCCGGGGCACCGGCCGCTCACCCCGACCCCGGTGTGCGACGACGGGGACGACCCCACGCCCCCGCAGATGGAGGGGCCGTACTTCAAGCCCGGCTCGCCGCGCCGCACCTCCCTGGTGGACGCCGGAACGCCCGGGGTCCGCCTCACCGTCAGCGGCCGTGTCTTCGGCCTGGCCTGCCTGCCGGTGCCGGACGTGCTGCTGGACTTCTGGCAGGCGGACACCAATGGCGCCTACGACAACGCCGGCCACCGCTTCCGGGGCCACCAGTTCACCGACCAGCGGGGCGCCTTCCGGCTGGAGACGATCGTGCCGGGCCTGTACCCGGGCCGCACCCGTCACCTGCACGTCAAGGCGCAGGCCCCGGGGCGGCCCGTGCTGACCACCCAGCTCTACTTCCCGGGCGAGCCGCGCAACGCCACGGACGCGCTCTACGATCCGGCGCTGCTGATGCACGTCCGGCAGGCCGGCGCGGGCCGGGAGGCCGGCTTCGACTTCGTGCTGAACCTGGAACAGGACGGCGGCGGCTCCCCGCAGCCGCCGGGCGGCACCTGGGCCGCGGGCACCGCCTACGCGGCCGGGGACACCGTCACCCACGGCGGCAGCGGATACCGGTGCCTCCAGGCCCATACCGCGCAGCCCGGCTGGGAGCCGCCCCACGTCCCGGCCCTGTGGCAGCGCCTGTAGCGGTCCCCCGCCGCGGACCGGGTACGGAAACGGAACGCCCGTGGCCGCCCCTGCCGTTCTTCCCGTTCCGCCCCGCCCGGCCCTCCGGCGAGTCCCCGGGGGGCCGGGCCCGTGCCGGGAATTCCTTGTTGCCGGAACGGCAACAATACTGGCGGTTCCCGCCCCCGTCTCCGCACTCTTACGGCATGAGCGATCACACCGAAACCCCCGCGCACGGCCCCGCGCACGGCCCCGCGCAGGACGCCGCCGACGGCGCGGCCTACTGGGAGAACCACTACGCCGCCCGTGACCAGGTCTGGTCGGGCAGGGTGAACGCGCCGCTGGCCGAGTTCGCCGCGAACCAGACCCCCGGCCGGGCCCTGGACCTCGGCTGTGGCGAAGGCGGCGACGCCGTGCACCTGGCCGGGCTCGGCTGGCGGGTCACCGCCGTGGACATCTCCGCCCTCGCCCTGGACCGCACCCGGGCCCGGGTGGAGGCGGCCGGTCTGGCCGACCGGGTGACCACCGAGCGGCACGACCTCTCCCGCAGCTTCCCGGAGGGCACCTTCGACCTGATCAGCGCGCAGTATTTCCAGGCGCCGTTCGAGTTCTCCCGCCCGGAGATCTTCCGCCGGGCCGCGGCGGCGCTGACCGCGGGCGGCGCGCTGTTCATCGTCGACCACGGGGCGCCGCCCCCGTGGGCCGGGGCCGCGCACGCCCACCACCACTTCCCCAGCGCGGAGGAGATCCACGACGGCATGGGTCTGGACCCGGCCGTCCACCGCACGGAACGCCTGGGCACCATCCAGCGCGAGGCCACCGGCCCGGACGGCGTGACGGGCCTGCTCACCGACAACGTGATCGTCATCAGGCGCGTCGCCTGAGACCGGTACACGTCACTGGCCGGTGGGCCAGGTTTCGGCTTCGCCGGCCCGGCGGTCGTCGCGGTGCAGCGGCTCCAGCGCGTGGGTGCGGTCCAGATGCAGCAACGCGTCGTAGCGCAGGCCGGGCACGGTGGGCACGTAGTTGCCCCACCGCTCGGCCCCCGGCCGGTAGACCACGCCGATCGCCCGGTGGTCGCGGACCGTCCGCCGCCAGCCGGCACCGGCCGCACCCGCGCCCGCGCCGGTCTGTTCGCCCGTGTCCTCCCAGACGAACAGGCCCGCTCCGCCCGGCAGCGCCCGGTGCATGAGGTCCTCCAGGCTGCCGCTCCGGGCCGGCGGCACGGTCATCTCCCGTGGCGGGCGCCCCCACTCGTCGGCGGCGATCACCGTGCCCTCGTAGGAGCCGAGGCCGACCAGCACCACACCCTCGTCCGCATGCCGCTCCCGCAGCAGCTGCCCGACGTTGACCATGCCCGCCGCCGCCATGTCGGTGGCCCTGGCGTCCCCGATATGGGTGTTGTGCTCCCAGATCACGGGCTTGCTGCGGGGCCCGAAATGCTCCGTCAGCCGGTCCAGGGTGTCGGCCATGTGGTGGTCGCGGATGTTCCACGACGCGGGGCCGCCGCGCACCATGGCCCGGTAGTACCGCTCCGCGCCCGCCACCGCCTCGGCGTTCTGCCAGGCCGCGAAATCCGCCGGCCGGCCGTCGGCGGCCCGCTGCCGCACGGCCCGCTCGCGCAGCCCGGCCAGCAGGGAGACCACCTCCGGCTCGCAGCCCTCCGGCACCAGGCCGGTGGCCACGGCGTAGGACTGGGGATCCTCGGCGTAGGGCTCGAAGCAGCGGAAGGCGGCGAGCGCGGGCTGCACCCGCTCCGGGTCGTGCGCCCGCAGATGCTCCAGCACGGCGTGCAGCGACTCCCACAGGCTGTAGACGTCCAGGCCGAAGAAGCCGACGCGCCGCCCGGCGGGCAGGGCGAGGTTGTGGGCGCGCAGCCACCGGGTGAACCGGACCACCTCGGTGTTGGCCCACATCCAGCGCGGCCAGCGGGCGAAGGCGGCCAGCGCCCGGGCCGGGTCCTCCGGGGCGTCCGGGGCGGCGGTGACGCTGTGGTGCACCGTCTCGCAGTCCGGCCAGTCGCCCTCCACCGCGACCAGGGAGAATCCCTTCTCCTCGATCAGCCGCCGGGTGAGGTCGGCGCGCCACCGGTAGAACTCGGCGGTGCCGTGCGAGGCCTCGCCGATCGCCACGTAGCGGGCCTCACCGATCCGGTCCAGCAGCGGGTCCAGGGAAGCGGGGCCGGTCAGCGGCATCGCCTCGTCCCGCAGCCGGGCCACCTGGTCCGAGGGGAATCCCGTGAGCGTCATGGCGCGCCTCCCTCGTGTGCGCCTGCTCCGCCCATGAAAACCCGGGCCCGGCCGCCCCGCACCCGGGGCCGCCGCACCCGGGGGCGGGCGGCCGGGCCGCCCGGCATGTCAGCGGCCGTCGAGCAGCTCCCGCATGCGGGTGATCTCCTCGCCGTGGGACTCCATGATCTCCTTGGCCAGCTCCCGGGCCGGGCCGTGGTCACCGTCCTCCCGCTCGGTCCCGGCCATCTCCAGGGCGCCCTCGTGGTGCTCGATCATCAGCGTCAGATAGAGGGTGTCGAAGTCGTCCCCGGTGGCACTGACGAGCTGCTCCATCTGCTCCTGGCTCATCATGCCGGGCACCGGCGCCACCCCGCCGTGGTGCCCCTCGTTCACGCCGCTCATGCCCGGGGGCACCTTCTCCTCCCACTCCTCCAGCCAGCCGGTCATGGCGTCGATCTCCGGCTGCTGCGCCCGGAGGATCTCCTCGGCCAGGGACCTGACCTCCTCGGCGGACGCCTTGCCGGGGGAGGAGGCGTTGCCCACGGCTATCTCGGACATCATCACCGTCTGCCGGTGGTGCGGGATCATGCCCTGGGCGAAGTGGACATCGGCGTCGTTGTGCCCGCCGCCGGAGGACGAGCCGGAGCCGTCGCCGCCGCAGGCGGCCAGGACCAGCCCGGCGGCGGTGACGGCTCCGGCCGCCAGGGCACGGCGCAGCGGCGAACGGTAGCGGGAGTGGTGCGGCGGACGGAAGCTGTTCATGGCAAGACTCTCCTGCGCGGACGGGGACGGATCTGCTGCGGGCGGTGCGGCGGGTGCGGCCCGGCCGCCCGGCGAGGGCGCCCGGCCACGGAGTGATCCGCCTATATGCGCAGGAGTTGCAGCTGGGCCAGTGAGGGCGGGGCCCGCAGGCCGGGCGGCACGCTCCCGGCCGGGCCGGCCGACGTGCGGACGGCCGCGGCGGGACCGCGGGCCGGCGAAGGCCGCACGGCCGCGGGCAGCGCGCCGCCGTGCACCGGCACCGGCCGGGAGAGACACGCGGGCACGGCCGGGCCGTCCGGCCCGCCGTCCTCCGGGTGGCACAGCGACGGCCCCTCGCCGTGCGGTGCGCCGTGGTGGTGGTCGGTGGTGAGGGCGGCGGCCGGGGCGAACCCGAGCACGGCCAGCAGCGCCAGCAGCGCCAGCAGGGCCGGCAGCGCGAGCAGGGCCGGGAGCGCCACGAGACCCGGCAGCGCCGGTGCCGGAACCGGACGCGGCCGTATCGGCTGTGCCGGAACCCGCGGACTCACGCCGCCATCGTACGGCCGCCGCCCCGGGAGGGTGCCGTCAGCCGAGGCCGAGGGCGGTCAGGGCCTCTTGGGCCATCCTGTTCTGGCCCAGGGCGTTGGGGTGGACGGGGATGAGGCTGGTGCCGAACAGGACGGGCTCGATCCAGCGGGTGCCGCGGGGCCGGCAGGCGTCATGGCCCTCGGAGACCTGCGACAGATCGACGAAGACCGCACCGGTCTCCTCGGCGGCGCGTTCGATCACCGCGTTGAGGTGCGCCTGGAGCGCCCGCAGATACGGCACGTCACCCGAGGCCACCGGCATCTTGAGGAAGCAGGACGGGTCGGCGGTGGCGGGCAGGATCCACGGGTAGCCGAGCACCGCCACCCGGGCGTTCGGGGCCTCGGCCCGCACCGCCTCCAGCGCGGCCTTCACCGCCGGATAGGTCTGTGCCTCCACCTGGTCGTCGAAGGTGCTGCCGTAGAGGTGCTTGCAGGGGCTGCCGTGGCCAGCGGTGAGGATTCCGGCCGAGCCGCAGGCCAGGATGGCTCCGATGAAGGTGTTGTTGTCGTTGCCCCCGATCGTCAGGGTGACGAGGTCGGTCTCCGGGCCGAGCGCGTCGAGCTGCGGGGCGACCCCGGGGTACTGGGACGAGGCGAAGTGCCGGGTCTGGGCGGCGCCGCAGGTGACGTCCGTCAGCTCGGCGCCGATGCGGTCGGCGATGACCTTGGGGTAGCTGGCCCCGGAGCGGAAGCACAGCAGCGGGGCGGTGGAGTCGGCGGGCAGGACGCCCGAGCCCGCGCTGTAGCTGTCGCCGAGGGCGACGTACTCCAGCGGACCGTCGTCGGCGGCCTGCGCGGCGGCCTGCGCGGAGGCGGGTGCGGCGAGCCCGAGGGCGGCCGTGCACAGGGCGGTGAGGGCGGCGGTCAGGGCACGGCGCAGCGCGCGTTTCGGCATGAGTCCTCCTCGGCTCCGGGCATGGCGAAGCCCGGCGTCGTGATGAGCGGCGGAGGCTCGGTGGCGAGCGGGAAGGGGCCGGTGTGCTGCGGTCGGGTCAGGCGGCACTTCCCGCCGGGGCGCAGCGGCGGGTCGCGGTTACCGAGCAGTTTTACTTGCCGGTAATGTGCCGCCGCGCCGCGCCGCCGTCAACGCTCCGCGCAGAACTTTCCGCACGGGACGTTCCGCCCCGGCCGGCGTCCGGGGACGACGCCGTGCGTGCTGTCCGCCGGACGCCCGGCCAGGGGCGTGTGCCGGCGCTGCTAGTACGTCACCGCGTACGTGTCGTCCGCGATGGTCTCCCCGTCCTGGTAGACGGCGGCCACCCGGTAGTAGGTCGTGGTCCCGCCCGGGATGGTGCGGTCGTAGTACGACCAGTCGTCCTCGGGGAGTTCCGCCAGCAGTTCCCAGTCCCCCGACCCGCGGTTCCAGCGGTGCACCAGGAAGCCGGTGATCTCCTCGGCGGGGCGCTCCGCCTCCGCGGCCACCAGCCAGACGACCCGGCCGTTCTGATCCGCGCTCAGGCTGACGAACGGACCGCCGGGCGCCGGTTCCACGGGCGGACGCATGTCCAGCTCCGTCAGCTCGACGACGGCCGCTTCCGAGCCCGGGGACAGCCGGTTGCCGTACTGGTCGACGGCGACGACGCTGTAGCGCACCTGCTCGGCGTCCGGCAGCGTGCGGTGGAAGTAGGTCTCCTCGGTGGTGGTCAGGGGGGTCAGCCAGATGTGGTCGAGCATGGGCTCGTACCGCCACTCGCCGCCCGCCAGGGTGCCCCTGAACAGGACGTAGTGAGCGATGCCCGCCGACTCGTCGCCGTCCCAGCTCAGGGCCACGCCGTTCTCCCGCGGCTCGGCGGTCAGGCCGGCCACCGCCGGGGGAGGTGTGGTGTTGACCGGTACCTCGGCCATGACATCCACCGAAGGGGTGCCCTTGTTGCTGCTGTAGTCCGACGCCACGATCCAGTAGTAGTGGGTGCCCTGCGGCACGGGCGTGGTGTCGGTGAACGTGGTGCCCCAGGTCCTGCCGACCGAGGCCACCTGCCCCCCGGCCGCCCGGGGCTGCGTCGAGCGGTAGACGACGAAGCCGCTGAAGTCCGGGCTGGTCTCGGCGGACGTCTCCCAGGTGAGCGTCACGCCGCGCTCGTCCACCGAGGCGACCGGGTCCAGCGCCCGGTTGGCGGGCCCAGTGGTGTCCTCGGTGTAGAAGACGGCGTACCGCGAGGGCTCGGACTCCGCGCCATTGGCCTTCACGGCGGTCACCACGTAGTAATACGGATGACCGGTCTGCGGCAGGTCCTCCCTGAAGTACCCGCTGGTGAGCAGCGTGCTGCCACTGACCAGGTTGGCCTCGGTGGTCTCCACCGGCAGTCCGGTGGAGCGGTAGACACGGTAGCCCGCGATGTGCACGTCGGCGTCGTACTGCCAGTACAGCTTGGCGACCGTGGAATCGCCGATCTCCCAGTTCTCCTCCACCCCGGTCGGCGCGGGGGGCGGCGTGCCCTGCGCGGCCACGGTGGCGGCGGCGCCGGCGGATTCGTTGCCGGCCTTGTCGACGGCGCGCACCTGGTAGTCGTAGCTGCTGCCGTCGGCCGCGACCTGCTCCTTGAACCACGGGCTGGTCAGCGGCGCGGTGCCGGAGACCCGGGTCCAGTGGTCCGTCCCGGCGGGCCGGCGGTAGACGCGGTAGCCGGCCAGGTCCATTTCCGGGCTTTCCGCCCAGTTCAGCTTCGCCTGACCGGCCTCCTCGCTGTACCAGGCGGTCAGGTCTGCCGGGGCCAGTGGCGGGGTGTGGTCGTCGGTGGTCGAGGTGCGGGGTGCGTAGCGGAATTTGGCGCTGGCGGAGCCGGACCAGTTGGCGTATTCGATGCGCAGGGTGTGGCGGCCGCGGGGGATGGTGACCTGTACGGTCCTGGACCGCTGGGTGGTGGTGTCCTTCCACAGGTCGATGGTGCGGGTGCCGTCGAGGTAGACGCGGATTCCGTCGTGTGCGGCGGCGTAGAGGTTGAAGGGGCCGCCGGAGCCGAAGTCGCGGGTGAGGGTCCAGCGGACGGAGAAGTTGTCCGAGGGCATTCCGGGCAGCGGGGCGCCGCCGGCCCACCATTCGGTGATCTCGCCGTCGCAGTCCTTCTTCACCGGAGTGCCGGAGAGGGAACCATTGGAGAAGAACTCACGGGTGAACTGTGTGGAGGAGCAGGAGACCGACGCCTGCGCCGGGGGGACGACGACGAGGCTGGTTCCGGCGGCGACGGCAGCGGCGGCGGAGCCGGATATCAGCCAGTTTCTCTTCTTCACTTGGCGGCAAGGTCTCTCTGCACAGTGGCCCGGAAGCGGACTCGGGCGCGGCGGGCGGCCGTCGGGGGCCCGGGAACGACGGAGGATGGATTGTGCAGGGAGTGTAGTGGTCGCGTGATCACGGCGACAATCCGGAGCCCACTGTTGAGTGCGCCCGGCCGCCCGGCCGGGGGCCGCGCCGGGAGCCGGAGGGCGTGCCGGCGCGGGCCCGCGGTCAGGCTTCCGCGCGCAGGTGAATGTCCAGGCCACCCGTTCCCGGCGGTTCGGCACCCGGCAGCAGGCGCATGCCGTGGTCGTAGTCGCCCCCCGTCAGGGACCGGAAGGGGACCGGCTCGTCGGTGAACAGCCCGTCGAGCCGCCTCCCGTACGCCTGGCGCGCCTGCGCGAACCGCTCCGCGGGCACCTCGTTCGCCTCGTACACCGCGAACGGTTCGAGCGGCGCCATGCCCGTGAACCAGAACAGGCCGTGCTGGAGCGGGTGGAGAAGATCGGCCAGACGCCCGTGGATGCCGCGGTCGGAGAACGCCGACGCGCGGGCACCGGCCGTCACGGACACCAGCGCCCGGCGCCCGGCCAGCGCACCCCCGCCGTAGGGCGGCGGCACTGCCGGGCCGTAGCCGAACCCGCAGGTGAACACCCGGTCGATCCAGCCCTTCAGGATCGCCGGTACGGAGAACCACCACATCGGGAACTGCAGGATCACCGCGTCCGACCAGCGCACCTTCTCCTGTTCCGCCATGATGTCCGGCGACAGCCGCCCGGCCAGCGTGGCGCGTTCCGAGGCGGTCATCACAGCCGGCCCCCGGCCCGGCTCCAGGGTCTGGCCGGGGAAGTCGTCGGCGTCCACGGCCGCCTTCCACTTCATCGCGTAGAGATCGGAGACCCGCACCTCGTGCCCGGCCGCCCGCAGGTGCCCGGCCGCGAAGGCCGCCAGGGCCGCGTTGAGCGAACGGGGCTCCGGGTGGGCGCTGACAACAAGGATCTTCTTCCGCTGCCGCGGTGTGGCTTCGGTCATGCGACCACGTTCCCCCGGCCGCGACGGGGCAGCCAGCACCCTGTGCAACCGGAGGAGCCGCGGTCCTGGTACCGCCGGGGCCACGCATACTGGAGCGCATGGACGGCGTCGACCGGGTCAGCGTCAGCACCGGAACCACCGGCACCACAGAAACCACCGGCATCACAGGAACCTCCGGCGGTTCCGGGACCGGTGACGGCCGGCGGGAGCTCGGCCGCTTCCTGCGCGTGCGCCGGGAGCGGGTCGCCCCGGAGCAGGTCGGCCTCACCGGAGGCGGCCGCCGCCGGGTGCGCGGCCTGCGCCGCGAGGAACTGGCCCAGCTCGCCGGGATCAGCGTGGACTACTACGTGCGCCTGGAACAGGGCCGGGCCACCCAGCCGTCCCCGGAGGTGCTCGACGCCCTCGCCAGGGCCCTGCGCCTGGACGCGGCCGGGCACAAGCACCTGGTCACCCTGGCCACCGCCAGGCGGGGCGCCGCCCCCGCGGCCCGGGTCAGCCCGCAGCTGCGGCGGCTGCTGGACGCCATGGAACGGCTGCCCGCCTTCGTGACCGACCACCGCCTCGACGTGGTGGCCTGGAACCTGCTGGGTGCCGAACTGATGGGCGGCCTCGCCGAGCCCGGACGCCGCGACCCGAACAACGCCAGGTATCTCTTCCTCGATCCCGCCTCCCGGGCCGTCCACCCCGACTGGGAGGACCGGGCCGCGGAGGCCGTGGGCCAGCTCCGGGTCTCCGCGGGCCGTTACCCGGACGACCGGGAGCTGACCGCGCTCCTCACCGAACTGTCCGCCCGCAGCGCCGACTTCCGGCGCATCTGGGACGCCGGGGCGGTGGTGATGTGCACGGCGGGGCGCAAGCGGCTGCGCCACCCGGTGGCCGGACTGCTCATCCTGGACTACGAGACGCTGCACGTGCCGGCCGCGCCCGGCGAAACCGGCCTGGTGGTGCACGTGTTCAGCGCCGGGGAACACAGCCGGGAGGCCGCCGCCCTCGCCCGGCTGGCGCCGCCCCGCCGCGCCCGGCCGTAACCGCCGGATCGCCCGCCGGGCCGTCCGCCCGCCCCGGGCGGGAGAAGAGGGAGGCCGCAGCGCGGCCCAGCGGTGACCGGCCCGTGCTCCCGTCACGGTTCACGGGTAGTCCCGGCGGTGAGCGGCATGTCCAGCAGGTCCAGCGCGGGCCGGACCAGGGCCCGGTACCGGCGGTCGGCCACGGCCCGGGGCACGGCCCGCAGCGCGGCATCGCGCACGGCGCGGGCCGCCGCCGGGCGCCACTGGGCCACGCTTCCCATCCGGCGCGAGGCGAGCCGGAGCGCGCGCACCCGGCGGTGGCGCAGCGCCGCGTAGCGGGCCGGGACGCCGGCGGTGCCGGGGCGCAGGGCCAGCGCCAGGGCGTAGGCGTCCTCGATGGCCATGGCCGCGCCCTGCCCCAGACTGGGAGGCATGGCGTGGGCCGCGTCCCCGAGGAGCACCACGCGCCCGCGTCCCCAGACCGTCCGGCCGTGCTCCTCCAGGTCGTGGCGGAGCGGCGGAGGACCGGGGAGGAGGTCGAAGAGGCGGGTGAGTCCGCCCCGGTGGTGGGCGAAGGCCCGGCGGAAAGCCCCGGGCTCCTCGGGCACGGGGGCCCCGCGCGGCGCGGCCAGGACGAAGTAGGAGTAGAGCCGGCCCTCGGGCAGGGGAACCGCGCCGATGCGGGAGCCGGGCCCCCACGCCTCCACGGGCCGGGTGATACCGGGATTGGGCGTGAGGGCACGCCAGCAGGTGTCGCCGCTGTAGCGCGGGGCGGCCGCGTCCCCGGTGAGGTGGGCCCGCACCGCGGAGCGGATACCGTCGGCACCGATGACCAGGGCGTACGACCCGGACCCGGCCCCGGACCCGGACGCGGACCCGGACTCCCCGTCGCAGCCGGCCTCGACCGCGTCACCCGCCTCGGTCAGGGAGGTGACGGTCTGTCCGGTGCGGACCCGCACCTCCGGCGGAAGGGTGCCCCGCAGGGCATCGTGCAGGGCGGTCCGGGTCATGGTGAGGGCGCCGGGTCCGCCGGGCAGCGGCCGGGGGACGAAGCGCCGCAGCAGCGTGCCGTCCGCGCGGACGATGTCGAAGTCCCGCACCGGACGGCCGCATCCGGTGAGGTCGACGCCGAGGGCGGTGAGAACGCGCACGGCGTTGGGCGCCAGGACGATCCCGGCACCGGCGGGCGTGAACCGCGGCATGCGTTCGGCGACCTCGACGTGATGGCCGATGCGCGCCAGGGCGAGCGCGGCGGTGAGGCCGCCGATGCCTCCGCCGACGATCAGGACGCTCATGCCGGGACCCCGCTTCCGGCCGGACACCGCGACGGGGTCCGCCCCCGGCCCGCACGGGGCGGTGCCTTCGCGCCCATGTCACCGGCCACGTGCACCGAGCATACCCACGAGGTGCCGGCCCGGAGACGGCTGCCACCGGCAGGGGGCCGCCCCAGTGGTCAGGATCGGAGAAGCCCCCGGAACCCGCCCGGGCCCAGCGTGATTCCCGAGGACATCGAGCCGGCCGACCGGAGGCACTCCATGACACGGAACCAGCAGGCGGGCACCGCCGCCAAGCGCACGCCGGGTACGCCAGGACCGGTGTCGCGATGGATGCAGCAGAAGATGAACACCCGCATGAACCGCAAGGTCCGGCGTGGCCGCGGCAGCTTCACGGGGATGGACGTACTGATCCTCAACACGGTGGGCCGCCGGAGCGGGCAGCCGCGGGAGACCCCCGTGGCATGGTTCGCGGACGGTGCGGACGCCTGGCTGGTCGTCGCCTCCGGGGGCGGCAGCCGGCACCCGGACTGGCACGCCAACCTGATGGCACACCCGGACCGGGCGTCGATCGAGCTGCCCGGTCGCGATGCGGTGGAGGTGACGCCGCAGCGGCTCGCCGGCACCGAACGGGAGCGGGCCTGGCAGCGCATCACCGCCGCCCAGCCCCGCTACGCGAAGTACCAGAGCACGTCGGACCGGGAATACCCGGTCATCCGCCTCACCCCGCGCCGAGGCCCCTCGGGCGCCGCCTGCCCCGCGCCGCCGCTCCCGGCCGGCCGGGCGGCCCATCGAGGGCATGGAGGGCATGGAGGGCATGGAGGGTGACGCCTTCCGCGGCCAGGCGCTCCGGCAGGTCGGCCAGCGGCGGCAGTTGTTCGAGGTGGTGGACACCGGCGGGCAGGCGCCCCTCCAGCGCGCTGCGGGCGGCGTGCGCCGCCACCAGGCCGCTGATCCGGCTCTGTGCACGGCCGGTCAGGGCGTAGCCGGCGTGCCGGTCCTGACGCCAGGCGTCGGCGCGGACCGCGAACCGGTCGCCGCCGAGGTGGATCCGCCGCAGCGCGGCCGTCAGCGCCCGCCGCGGCCCCGGGTGACGGGCGGCCGGGCGCAGCGCGAACAGCACGCCGGTGGCGGTGCGGGAGTCCAGGCACAGCCGGGTGGTGACCTCCGGCACGCCGAGTGTGCGCGGCAGGGTGTGCTGGTCGGAGAACGGGAAGGGGTGTGCCGTCCGACGGCCGTGGCCCGGCAGCGTGACGCGGCGCGTGCGGGCGGCGCCGGGCGAGGCGGCCAGCGCCTCGACGGTCCACCGCACCGCGTCGGCGCCGTGCCGCTCTCCCGCGCCGAGCAGCACGGTCAGCTCCAGGCGTTCCGCGCCGCCGACGGCGTCGTGCGCCCGGCGTGCGAGGAGGTTCGTCAGGCCCGGGGCGACGCCGACGCTGAGCACCGCCGTGGCGCCGGCGGCGGCCGCCACGCCGTCCAGCCCCGCCACATCCGCCAGCAGGCCGGGCTGGGCGTTCACGTCGACGAGATGGATGCCGCGTTCCAGGCAGGCCCTGGCCGGCCCGGCGTCCGGCGGCTGGACGCACAGCACCACCGCCTCGATGCCGTCCAGGCCGTCCAGCGCCCGGCGGAAGCCGTCGGAGTCGGTGACGTCCGCCCGGACGCCGCGGCTCCGGCCCGCGGTCAGGACCTGGTCCGGGAACCAGCGGCCGAGAGCGGCGGTCACGGCCGATCCGACGGCTCCGTGGCCGCCCACGACGAGGACCCGCCCGTTCGTTGTCGTCACACTCCCATGGAATATCACTGTAGTGTGACTACAGTCAAAGCCCGGCAGCAGATCCCGGCCGGGAACAGCGCCCGGAGCGGGAGGAGGAGGAACCGCCGTGACCGCTCGCCTGTCCCGCGCCGAGAAGACCCGCCGGACGCGGCAGCGGATGCTGGACGCCGCGGCCCGTCTGTTCGTGGCGCGCGGCTGGACCGGCACCACCGTGGAGGACATCGCCCGGACCGCCGAAGTCGGCGTGCAGACCGTCTACTTCACCTTCGGCACCAAGCGCGCGCTGCTGGCCGAGGTGCTGGACACCGTGATCGCCGGCGACGCCGACCCGGTCGCCACCCTGGACCGGCCCTGGGCCCGCGCGGTGGTCGCCGAACCCGATCCGGCCGTCCAGCTCACCCGCCAGGCCGCCGGCGCCCGCGCCGTCCTGGAGCGCGCCGCTCCCGTGCTGGACGTGGTCCGGGGCGCCGCCGCCTCGGACGCGGACATGGCCGAGCTGTGGCGGACCAACCAGCGGCAGCGGCACACCGTCCAGCTCCGTTTCGCCGAAGCCCTGGTCCGCAAGGCCGGCGGCGCACTGCGCGACGGCCACGACGCGGCCTCCGCCGCCGACATCGCCCTGGCTCTCCTCGGCCCCGAGACCTACGGCCTGCTGGTCACCGGCCAGGGGTGGTCCCCCGCCCGCTGGCAGCAGTGGGCCGCCGACGCCCTCACCCGCCAGCTCCTGCCGTAGCCGCCACCCCCGCACCCCGGTGGCCGGTCCGTCCCGCCGCCCTCAGGCGGCTGTCGCCGGCTCCGGGAACACCACGCCGGTCAGTTCCTCCGACACCGTCCACAGGCGCCGGGCGGTGGCCGGGTCGCTGGCCGCCTGCGTCCGGCCGACGAGTGTCGGGGCGCCGCGCATCTCGCCGAACCCGTCGGGTCCGACGTAGCTCGCGCCGGGCAGGTCCTGGACGGCCGCGTACAGGGTGGTCAGCGCGCCGGCCTTGCTGTCCTGGGCGTACACGCGGTTTCCGAGCCACATGAGGGCCCGCCGCACCGCGCTCGCGTCGTGGCTCTGGAGCCCGGTCGCGGACCATCCGGGGTGGGCGGCCAGGGCACGGACGGAGGAGCCGGCCGCGGTGAGCCGGCGCTGGAGTTCCAGCGTGAACAGCAGGTTGGCGAGCTTGGACTGACTGTATGCCGCGACGGGCGCGTACTCGCCGGTCATGTTGAGGTTGCCGAAGCGGATGGACGGCCTGCCGGGTGCGCGGTGCGCCTGGGAGGCCACGGTCACCACGCGGTCGGTGAGGTGCGGCAGCAGCAGGTTGGTCAGGGCGAAATGCCCCAGGTGATTGGTGCCGAACTGCAGCTCGAAGCCGTCCTTGGTGCGCGCCTCCGGGACGTTCATGACACCGGCGTTGTTGACGAGCAGGTCCAGGCGGCCCTGCCAGGAGGCGGCGAACTCGCGGACGGAGCCGAGGTCGGCCAGGTCGAGCCGGCGCACCTCCACGCTGCCCCGCACGGTCGCGGCGGCGGCCTCGCCGCGCCGCGGGTCCCGCACGGCGAGCACGACGTGGGCGCCTGCGCGGGCCAGGGCGCGGACCGTGTCGAGGCCGAGCCCGCTGTTGGCCCCGGTCACGACGGCGATGCGGCCGGTCTGATCGGGGATGTCGGAGATATCCCACTTTCTGGGTGTGCTGTCCATGAGAGGGAATGTAGTCGCCGCCAACAATGATGTCAATGTCAACATTGTTGGCGGTGCCAACCCCCTCGTTACACTCACCACCATGCAGACCGCGCCGCACCGCTATCACCACGGAGACCTCCGCGCAGCCCTGCTGAACCGTGCCGAGGAGACCCTCAGGGAGAAGGGGCGGGGCGCCCTGTCCCTGCGGGAACTCGCCCGCGACCTGGGCGTCAGCCACGCCGCACCGGGCCGCCACTTCAAGGACAAGCAGGCCCTGCTCGACGCCCTGGCGCTCTCCGGATTCGAACGGCTCGGCGCACTCCTCACCGCCTGCCGGGAGCAGGCCGGCGAGACCTTCGCCCGGCGGCTGGACGCCGTGGCCCGCGCCTACGTGGACTTCGCGACCGCCAACGCCGAACTGCTGGACCTGATGTACGCGGCCAAACACGAGCCCGCGGCCTCCGAGGCTCTCGTCGCCTCGGCCCATCGCGGATACGAGCAGATCATCGAAATGATCACCGACGGGCAGCGCCGCGGCGAGGTGCGTCCGGGACCGGCGGAACGCCTGACCCTGGCGGTCTTCTCGGCGCTCCACGGCTACGCCTCCCTCGCCGCGAGCGGCATGCTCCCCCCGGGCGCGTCCGAGCACGGGCTGGACGACACGATCGCGCACATCCTCCGGGGATGCGCCCCCGGCCAGAGCCCGCCCCTCCCCGGCACGGCCGGCCACCGCTGAGGACCACGCCCGGCCGGGGCCCGGCCTCAGCAGGGACGGTGAGCACCGGACCCGCGTGCCGGGCCCGGGCGGAACGCGCCACCGGGGCGGAGACCGGGGAGCGTCCTGCGCCAACGGCTGGGACGAGGCAGGAGGCGCCGGCCGCGGGCTCCGTTCCGCGGGCTCCGTTCCGCGGGCGTCGGCCGCGTGGGCCGGCCGACCGTCCTGCCCACCGGTGATCAGCTCTCGGCCGCGGGGACCAGGCGACTGAAGTAATTGCGGAGTCGGCGCACTTCGTACTCATTGACCACGAAGAGATTGGCGACGGTTTCCCCCCGGGCATTGGCCTGCGCCTCCCACCCGCATTGACCGTCCCAGACGGCGAAGTTCCGGTTCAGGTCGGTGTCCAGGGTCCGGCGCTCGGCGACGAGCACCGCCACTCCCGCCTGTCGTTGCTCTTCCACCAGATCGTTCAGCTCGGGGGAGACTTCGTCCGTGATGAAAACCCGGGTGATGCGCACACCCCGCGCCATCGCCTCAAGGTTGGCCTGCCAGTAGGCATTGCCCACGTCGCTGCGCCACCAGGCCGTTTCGTGCGCGATATTGGTGACGGCCTGCAGATGGTTCTGGCAGGTGCGGGTGGCGGCGAGGAGATGCTCGTAGTCGTCTCCCCGTCGTTCCATGCGTCCCCGGCTCAGGTCGTGCAGGTCTTCCACCAGCCGCCCTATCAGCTGCCGTGCCTCGGTGTGGAGCAACTCGCCGGAGCGCTGCTCCCCGATGCGTCGGCTTGCGCCGGCGATTGCGGTCAGCTCTCCCGCCAGCCAGTCCGGGGCACGTACAAGTTCCCTGAGTTCGAAACGGCGTTCAGCGCGGGCCGTGGCGCCCAGGACGAGGGAGACAGTGGTGACCATCAAGCCCGCCAACAGCGACTCGACACCGCTGGCCGCACCGGTAAGCCCTAACGACAAGGACAGCACGAGGGCAAGAGCCGTACCCAAGAGCGTCACGGGGTCACTGTGGGTGATGACCCGGAGGGTGTCCCCCCGTCGCTCCTCGGGCCGGCGCATGGTATTCGTCACCACGACAGCATAGAAGTCCCGTGTGCGTTCCGTACGCCCGTCCGACCACAGGCGGGACGCTGGATCGGCGCCGTGCAGCACCGCATGGCCCGGGCCGGAGAGCGCCGCAGCGCCTCCGCGGTGGCTGGTGATGTCGCCTCTCCTGCCGGCCGAGCCGGACCATGTCGCCACCGGTGAACCGGGCCGGGCGGCTACGGTGAGCGCTTCGACGACATCCGGCGCTGGATGGGGCACGGGCGCCTCACGGCGGGCGATGGCCTCCACGGTGCAGACGCGTACGTCGCTCCACTTGTTGCTCCGGGCGTTGCCGCTCCGCCCCCGCCACCGGACGACAGCTTGATCATGTGCCGCTGCTGGTTGGCGCCGCCCCGGTCGGCATGCTGGACGACGCTGCCGCCGCCGGCGGTGGAGGCGCCCCGCACCTCCACCGCCTTGCCGCTGCTGCGATCGACCAGGACGTACCGGAGCGCCTGTGTCCACCGCCGCGGCCTCGGCAGGCGCCGGCAGCCCTGAGCGGGCGCGGTGATCACCGAGGTGAGCAGGCCGTCGCGAGGACTGCCGCCAGTACGGCGGTGAACCGGGACTGCCTTCGAGGTCTGCGTGGGCGGGCGGAGAGAGCCGCACCGCAGGCCTTCATCGATTCACTCCCTTGTCGGCGGCAGGCCCCGTCAGGTAACGGTCCAGCGCTGGTTGCTGCCGTTCCAGCAGGAGTAGAGCTGGAGCAGGGCGCCGTTGCCGGAGCCTGCGGCGTCGAGGCAGAGGCCGGACTGGACGCCGACGATGGAGCCGTCGGAGTTCACGCGCCACTTCTGGTTGTCGCCGCCCCAGCAGCTGTAGATCTGGACTCTGGTGCCGTTGCCGGTGCCGCCGGCGTCCAGGCACTTGTTGCCGTAGACCCTGAGCTCGCCGGCGGCGGTGTACGTCCACTGCTGGTTGGTGCCGCCGTGGCAGTCCCACAGCTGGACCTGGGTGCCGTCGGAGGTGCTGGCGCCCGGCACGTCCACGCACCGGCCCGAACCGACGCCCCTGATCTGCCCGGAGTCCGGAGGGGGCGGCTCGGACGAGCCTCCGTTGAGTGCGTCGAGGACGGCGTCGTAGGCGGGCTTCTTGCTGCCGTTGTCGTTGAACAGCAGCGGCGTGTGGTGCGATCGCCAGGAGTCGCTGTCGCGCACACCCCAGACGGTGATGCCGAGGCAGCGCGCGACTGCCAGGCAGTCGTTGATCACGTTGGCGTAGGTCGTGGGCGAGGCGCCCTGGATGTCGAGTTCGGTGACGGAGACGTCGACCCCGAGGGCGGCGAAACTCTGCAGGGTGGTGCGGAAGTTGCTGTTGTAGGGGTTGCCCTCGTTGAAGTGCGCCTGGAAGCCGACGCAGTCGATCGGCACGCCGCGCTGCTTGAAGTCCCGGACCATGGCGTACATGGCCTGGGTCTTGGCCGCGTTCCAGTTCTCGACGTTGTAGTCGTTGTAGCAGAGCTTGGCGGCCGGGTCGGCGGCGCGCGCGGTGCGGAAGGCGACCTCGATCCAGTCGTTGCCGGTGCGCTGCAGGTTGGAGTCGCGCCGGGCTCCCGAACCGCCGTCGGCGAAGGCCTCGTTCACGACGTCCCACTCGGCGATCTTGCCCCTGTAGTGGCCCATCACGCCGTTGATGTGGTCGATCATCGCCTGGCGCAGCGCGCCGCCGCTGAGGCTCTGCATCCAGCCGGGCTGCTGGGAGTGCCAGGCCAGGGTGTGGCCGCGCACCTGCTTGCCGTTCTGCACCGCCCAGTTGTAGATGCGGTCCCCGGCGGCGAAGTTGAACTGGCCCCGCTGGGGTTGGAGGGCGTCGATCTTCATCTCGTTCTCGGCCGTCACCGAGTTGAACTCGCGGTTCGCGATCGTTATGTACGTCGAGTCGTTCATCCTGCCCGCGGCGATGGCGACGCCGAAGTAACGACCGCTCTGCGCCGCCGCGGCGCCGAGCGTGCTCTCGGCGGCGTGTGCTCTCGGCGGCGCGACCAGTGCACCGGCCATCCCGAGGACGCCGACGATCAGGGCTATCAGCAGACCGCGGAACCTCCGGCGGACGGCGGGTGGGGATATGGCATACGAGCCCATGACTGTGCCTCCAGGGTCGACATCACGGAAGGACTGAAGTGCGGCGGAAGGCGTTGTCCGCCCCCACGCGGCAGGCGGACGAGGCGGGCCGGAATCCGGGCATCACGGGATCACCGGACACCATGGGCGCGCGAAGGGCAGCGGATTCGGCGGGACGGTGAGCGACGCCGGCGCCAGGCCGTGGCGGACGACCACGGCCGCGCGTACCGGACGCGGGGCGGTGGCCGGGTTTCGACAGAGGCATGGGGGTACTCCATCGCGGCTCAGCCGGGGGGACCGCCACGCGGCGTCGCGTACCTCTCCACCTGTGCGAAGAGCCAGGATGCGCGGGTGCGGACCTCACCGGATCGGAAACGGGGCGGTGCGGGTGCTGTGGTGCGCGGTTTTTCTGCCGTGCAGCACAGATTGCTCGGGGCACACGGTTCGAAATTTCGAACCGTGACCGACTTCTCAGACAGCGAGATTGCGGGTTTGACGGTGGATCGTCAAGCCCTCGCGAAAAAATTTTCGCGCCTTGCCCGGAACTTTTCGTAACCCGGCGAGTCGGACGGGGACCGCCAGGCCCCAGCGCCGCCGTCGGCGGATGCCGTAGCGCCGGACCCCGGCGAAAGGATCGAACCAGCACGTCGGCGAGCTCACGCGGCCCTGAGGTGACAGGGTCCGGGTTCCGGCCGGCCGCACGAGGTCGAGTACCGGCCAGGGCCGGACGTGCTCGCTGAAGCCCGAAGGAGAGGCGCTGTTTACGGACAGATCGGCGACAGGCCTTGACCGGGAGGCCCCACGTTCCTAGCTTGTCGCGTCAAGGAGTCCGTGAAGTTTCGCAAGTTTTTCGGCAACTCACACGTCCCACCCGGAGGTCTCCATGGCCAACACCCCCCGGACGCCTGGTGGAGCCGCCGGCGTGACGGCCCTCTGGCGGTAGCCGTCACAACCGGGCGTCAGCCGGGGCGGCCGAAGGCCGGAGACCTCTCGCGTCTCGGTCCACGGCGAACTGCTCCGGCTTGAGCGCCCAGCGCACCAACTCTTCGCATACGCGGCCGCCTTCGCACCTCTCCCGTCCCTGACCCCCGGGCGGCCGTTCCGTAGTTCATCGGGGTCACCTCACCCCCCACCCCAGAAAGGGAGGCCTCTGATGTGGTTTCGCCGTCCGTCCCGGCTCCGCCTGAGACGCCCGATCGCCGTCCTTGCGCCCTTGCTGCTCGTGGCCACCTTCCTCGGTGCCCAGCCCGCCGGCGCGGCGACCGTCGACACCAACGCCTGGTATGTGCTGGTCAACCGCAATAGCGGCAAGGCCCTGGACGTCTACAACCTGGCGACCAACGACGGCGCCCGCATCACCCAGTGGACCAGGAACGATCAGAGCCAGCAGCAGTGGCAGTTCGTCGACTCCGGCGGCGGCTACTACCGCATCAAGTCCCGCCACTCCGGCAAGGTCCTGGACGTCTACAACTGGTCCACCGCGAACGGCGGCTCGATCGTCCAGTGGGCCGACCACAACGGGGCCAACCAGCAGTGGCGGCTGGCCGACAGCTCGGACGGCCACGTGAGGCTGATTTCGCGCCACAGCAACAAGGCCCTCGAAGTACAGGGCGCCTCCACCGCCGACAACGCGAACATCGTCCAGTACGACGACTGGGGCGGCGCCAACCAGCAGTGGCAGCTCGTCAAGGTCGGCGACAGCAACCCCGGCGGCCCGTGCGCTCTTCCCTCGACATACCGCTGGACATCAACGGGCGCGCTGGCGCAGCCCAGGTCGGGGTGGGTCTCGCTCAAGGACTTCACCGTCGCCCCCTACAACGGCCGGCACCTCGTCTATGCGACGACGCACGACACCGGGACGCGCTGGGGTTCGATGAACTTCAGCCCGTTCAGCGACTGGTCGCAGATGGCCTCGGCCGGCCAGAACGCGATGTCGGCTTCCACCGTCGCGCCCACGCTCTTCTACTTCGCGCCGAAGAACATCTGGGTGCTCGCCTACCAGTGGGGCAGAACCGCCTTCTCCTACCGGACATCGAGCGACCCCACGAACCCGAACGGCTGGTCAGCCGAGCAGGAGCTCTTCTCCGGAAGCATCTCCGACTCCCCGACCGGACCCATCGACCAGACGCTCATCGCCGACGACACGCACATGTACCTGTTCTTCGCCGGTGACAACGGCAGGATCTACCGGGCCAGTATGCCGATCGGGAACTTCCCGGGCAGCTTCGGCACGACCTCGACAGTGATCATGAGCGATACGACGAACAACCTGTTCGAAGCCCCGCAGGTCTACAAGCTGCAGGGCCAGAACCGCTACCTCATGATCGTCGAGGCGATCGGCTCGCAGGGCCGCTACTTCCGCTCGTTCACAGCCACCAGCCTGAACGGCTCATGGACACCCCAGGCCGCGAGCGAGAGCAACCCCTTCGCCGGCAAGGCCAACAGCGGCGCCACCTGGACCAACGACATCAGCCACGGCGAACTGCTCCGCACCAGCGCCGATCAGACCATGACCGTCGACCCCTGCAATCTGCAGCTCCTCTACCAGGGACGCAGCCCCGACTCCGGAGGCGACTACGGCCTCCTCCCCTACCGTCCGGGCCTGCTGACACTGCAGCGCTGACGGCGTGACACGGCTCCGGCTCCGGCATGGAGCCGGCGTGGCGGGCTCGGCGGAAGGCCGAGCCCGCCACGCCACGCGGCAACGCCAGGACTCATACGGCGACGGAGCGCGGGTCGGGCAACGCTCACGGTCCGAGGGCCGTCCCGCCCGCGAGATCGGGCGGGGCGGAGCCCTGCCCGGTGAATCCGGCCGATCGGCCCCCTGGTCCGTGGCGGGCTCGGCGGCGGTGTTCGTCGAGTTCGATGCTGTGGGCGATGGTGTCGGGCGCACTTGAGGACCATGCGTAGCTTGTTGAGCACCGTTGTCCGGGCGAGTTCGATGAGCAGATGGTGATCGGGGGTGGGGCTGTCGGTTCCGGTGGGGCACGGCCGAGTGCTCTTGTCACCGTTGTTGTCTGCTGCTGACCGCGGTGAAGGGCACGGATGGGGCACGGGGGCAGTCTGCGGTGTCAGACGGCGATGAGGCGGATGCGGTCGCCGCAGAGTCTGCGCATGTCGTCGATATCGGAGGTCAGCATGGCAACGGGACCGGGCTGGCGCAGTGCCGCCTCGGCGACGGTGGCGTCGATGGCGTATTTGTGACCGTGCAGCCCGGTGGCNTCAGACGGCGATGAGGCGGATGCGGTCGCCGCAGAGTCTGCGCATGTCGTCGATATCGGAGGTCAGCATGGCAACGGGACCGGGCTGGCGCAGTGCCGCCTCGGCGACGGTGGCGTCGATGGCGTATTTGTGACCGTGCAGCCCGGTGGCTTTCAGTAGCTCCGCCGCCGCCTTCGCGGCCTGGTCGGTGACCGGTTCGATCTTCAGCCGGGACAGCGCCCAGCGCAGCCGGGGCATGTTCACCCGGCCGTGACTGGCCTCCACGATCGTGTTGGCGCTGATCACCAGGTCGGCACCCATCTCATGGAAAACCTGGAACAGCGCCAGCGTCTTGCGGTCCTGGACCACCCAGGCCGAGAGTCCCTGGGAGTCCAGCACGACCGTCTCGATCTGCTTCATGCCGCTTCCGGCTCCCCGGTGCCCTCCTCGTACCCGAAGATCCGTTCGTGTGCCTCNCCTGGAACAGCGCCAGCGTCTTGCGGTCCTGGACCACCCAGGCCGAGAGTCCCTGGGAGTCCAGCACGACCGTCTCGATCTGCTTCATGCCGCTTCCGGCTCCCCGGTGCCCTCCTCGTACCCGAAGATCCGTTCGTGTGCCTCGGCCAGTTCCTCGTCGGTGAAGGCGCCATGCTGCTCCTGGTGGCGGTGCAGATCCTCCCCGAGCAAATGGTGCCGGATCTGCCGGGCTACCGCCTCTGCCACATATCCGGAAATGTTGTCGGTCAGCTTTTTCAGCTCCGCCACCTGCTCGGTGGGCAGCGTCACGGTGATCCGTGTGGTACTGGCCATGACTGCAAGCATACTGCAATATGCGCCATCCTTGATGCGAGCCGGAGTGTTGCGAGCCCTCCAGGGCTGATCACGGCCGGCTTCTCCACCGGCAATCCGGAAACTGCCGTCCGGCCGCACCAGGCTCGGCACCTCAGGACGGACGGGATGGAGCGACCGGTGCCGCACGCCTTCGAGACACGGCGTGAGGCGGACAACCACGCTGCCGGGAACCAGATCGGGGCCGGCCGCATTCGGGGGGGGGCGGGAATCGGTTCCGGAACGGCCGGTGGTCCCACGGCCCCAGGTGGACGCGCTTGCGGCCGCTGGGTGTACCTGGCGGCCTGCGATCCCGCCCGGCCGGAGGAACAGGCCGGGCTGCGGCAGTTGGTTGCCGCTCCGGAGCCGGCCGGGATGTGGGAGCGGCCCGCCGAGCCTGAGCTGACCTCCGGTCGGCGCGCGCCCCGGGGAGACGAAATCCCGGGTCGGCACATGGGCCACGGATGTGCGTCGCGGGAGGTCGCCGACGCGCTGCACGCCCGGGTTCAGGGGGAGCGAGAGAAGGCGGCCGGGAAGCGATCCGGCGGGACTTCTGGTGCGCGTGGGCTTAATTGGTCTGGACAAGACAAAGGCCCGGGTTGGGGCTCATGTCCCTGGCCTGGGCCTTTTCGCGTGTGGAGCGGGCGCGACGAGAATCGAACTCGCGCTCTGAGCTCGGGAGTCCCCGGCCTTTCAGCACCCAAACCATCCCTGACCTGCGTAAACGGCTACCTGCCGACGCCCCCGCGAAGCCCTGATCGCACCGCTGCTGACCGGTGCTGCCCGCTCTGAAGGGCACGGATGGGGCACGCCGGCACTGCGCTGCCTTGGGTGAGTCGAGGCCCGGGCATCGCGGCGTCCTGGCGGTGTGGTGGCGACCACGTGTACTACGATAGGTACATGTCTCTCAAGCGCACCAACGTCTACGCCGATCCGGAAGATCTGGCGATCATCAAGGAAGCGGCCCGGCGTCGCGGTGTCAGCGAGGCCGAGATCATCCGTCAGGGCATTCATCTGGCCGCCATGGCGAACCGGGTCTGGAACGAGCCCTTCTTCTCCCGGACGTTCGAAGGGGCCGGCCGTACTCTCGGCCGGGATGAGGTGAGGGAGGCTGTCGCCGAGGCCGCCCAGCGGGAGACGGAGTCCGGGACCGCCGCGTGATCATCGTCATCGCCGACACCTCGGGCCTGCTCGCTGCCCTGGACTCCACCCATCCCGAACACGTGGCGGCCGGTGAGGCCCTCATGGCCGCCGGCCTGCTGGTGATGTCGCCTCTCCTGCTGGCCGAGCTGGACCATGTCGCCACCCGTGAACTGGGCCGGGCGGCGGCGGTGAGCGCTGTCGACGACATCCGGCGTTGGATGGCCCGGGGCCGGGCCGCGGTTCCCGAGGTGACCGAGCAGCACCTGGCCGCGGCCCAGTCACTTCGTGCCCGCTGCGCCGCCCTTGATCTCGATCTGGCCGACGCCGTCAACGTCGCCCTCGCCGCGGACTACGACACCGATGCGATCCTGACCCTGGACCGCCGCGACTTCCGCGCGGTACGTCCCCTGGGCCGCCACAAGGCATTCCGTCTCCTCCCGGACGACCTCCCCGTCTGAAAGGGGAGGGAAGCCTCTGCCTGTCCGGTCCTCGGAGGAGAGCGTGCGGCGATGGACCGGCTGGTGGCGGAGGTGCGGGCGTACCGGCTCGCGGAGATCCGGCGTGAGCAGGCGCTGACCCAGCGCGCGGACGCCGAGGCCATGGGGGTCTCAGCCCCGCGCGTGTCCGCGATCGAGCACGGTGACACCGACCGCACCGGACTGGCAACCCTCCGCTCGTACGTGGAAGCGCTCGGCGGGCGGCTGCGCGTGGCCGCGGACTTCGGCGACACCGAGTTCACCGTCGCCTGACCGTCTCGCGCGGCTATGGTGCGCGGGGCTTGAATCGGAGCGGACAGCACAACTGCCCAGGCCGGGGATCACGCCCCTGACCTGGGCATTTTGTGTCAAGCGGGCGACGAGAATCGAACTCGCGCTCTGAGCTTGGGAATCACCGGCGCTTCCGCACAGAAACATTGCTTGACCTGCGTAAACTTCCGCATCCACCCCTTTGGCAAAGGGCCTGTGAGCGCCCCTTGTGACCGTTGCTGACCGCTCTGAAGGGCATGGATGGGGCACGCCTCCCGGGAGAAGCGCGAACACCATCGCAGAGAGTCATCCCACGGCGGGAAGGTCGATGTCGGCAGGACTGTGATGACCTAGCGCGGGCTCGAACGAGGCCGCGCCTTGGGATCCGCGCTCGCGGCGGGCGGGATAGCTGGTCTAGGCCGACGTCGGCCTTGTCTCGGCGGCTGGCCCCATCGATGAGCTTGCCGTATGCATCCGATTGTATATATCGTTGAATGCATGGATGACGGGTACGCGATCGAGGCCGAACCCGAAGTGCGGGGTTGGCCAGAGCTGCTTCCGCTCCGCCTGTACCGTCGCGTCGAGGACAAGGCGGACCGTCTCCTTGCCGAGCCCACGACGCTCGGCGAACCGTACTCACGGCACCTGGGAGGCAAGCTACGTGAACTGCGATGACCCTCGACGGGGACGCTGTTCGCATCCCGTACTGGCTCGCCCCAGACAGGCGGATCGTTCTGCTGACGGTCTTCCGCAAGACCAGGATGCGTGAAGCAGCCGAAATCGAACGAGCCCACCAAGCCCAGAAGGTCTGCGAGGCCGAGCATGGCCCGGCGCAGCACATTTACGACCGCACAAGGGAGGCGTGATGAACCATAGCCAGTGGAATACGCGTCGTACCAGGCAGCTTCTCGGTGAGGCCGTTGAGTACGACCAGGACTACGTCGACGCCCGTCTGGCCGGCGACCTCGGGCAAGCCATCTATGACCGCCGCATGGAGATGGGACTCTCCCAGGCCGAACTGGCCGAGCGTGCGGGCATGACCCAGCCGCAGATCTCCCGCATCGAGGGAGGTGACACCGTACCCACGCTTCCGCTGCTGCGTCGCCTGGCCAAGGCCCTGAACGGCTCGCTGAACGTGTCCCTGGAGGCGGAAGACTCCCGCGTCACCTTCACCCCGCACGCGGCATGAGTATGCACCTCTCAGTCGAGAACGACTGAACCCCCAGGTGCTGCATCTGGTAGGAGTGGGGACCATCCCCGCAGGCGCGGGGAGCACCCGGGGCCGCCCGGCCCGCCGTCCTTCACCAAGGGACCATCCCCGCAGGCGCGGGGAGCAGCGGTCTTCACCGCCGAGGTTGCCGGGCAGCCGGGGACCATCCCCGCAGGCGCGGGGAGCAGACACAGGTCCTCTCCTTGTTCGTGTCGGTCTCGGGACCATCCCCGCAGGCGCGGGGAGCAGGGGCCTGATCGCCCCGGTTGAGGTGCTGGACAGGGACCATCCCCGCAGGCGCGGGGAGCACGCACAGGTCCTCTCCTTGTTCGTGTCGGTCTCGGGACCATCCCCGCAGGCGCGGGGAGCAGGGGCCTGATCGCCCCGGTTGAGGTGCTGGACAGGGACCATCCCCGCAGGCGCGGGGAGCACGAGACCGCTCGCGCGGTCGCGGGTGATCAGCAGGGACCATCCCCGCAGGCGCGGGGAGCAGTGGGCTGCTCCGCCCGCTCCCGTTCCCGGGTCGGGACTATCCCCGCAGGCGCGGGGAGCAGTGCTCGTCCAGGAAGCACCGCACGACCACAGGGGGACCATCCCCGCAGGCGCGGGGAGCAGGCCGTAGAACTGGGCCGCCGCAGCTGCCCGCAGGGACCATCCCCGCAGGCGCGGGGAGCAGCGGCCGAGGACGGCGCGCGGCCCGAGCTGCTGGGGACCATCCCCGCAGGCGCGGGGAGCAGCGCACCGCCTGGCGCTACCAGATGGCCGACGAGGGACCATCCCCGCAGGCGCGGGGAGCAGCAGCTCTGGTACGGGCAGGCGCTGCGGGAGATGGGACCATCCCCGCAGGCGCGGGGAGCAGGCGCGGTGCCCACATCAGAACAAGCCCCGTTGGGGACCATCCCCGCAGGCGCGGGGAGCAGGCCACCGCCTGGCGCTACCAGATGGCCGACGAGGGACCATCCCCGCAGGCGCGGGGAGCAGCAGCTCTGGTACGGGCAGGCGCTGCGGGAGATGGGACCATCCCCGCAGGCGCGGGGAGCAGGCGCGGTGCCCACATCAGAACAAGCCCCGTTGGGGACCATCCCCGCAGGCGCGGGGAGCAGGCCCTGAGCGCATCCCGCGTCAACTTGTGGCTGGGACCATCCCCGCAGGCGCGGGGAGCAGGGGCGGGTCTTCGTGAACAGCATGAGCGATTTGGGACCATCCCCGCAGGCGCGGGGAGCAGCGGCGGGGGTCGTGGCCGAGGACTTGCACCGGGGGACCATCCCCGCAGGCGCGGGGAGCAGTTGGGCGGTGTCGCCCACGAAACACAGGTCGCGGGACCATCCCCGCAGGCGCGGGGAGCAGACCGTGCCCGGCAGGCACCACAACCTGATCCGGGGACCATCCCCGCAGGCGCGGGGAGCAGAGGAGTCGACCAGCGTCTTTATCCTGCGGGGGGCCAGTTTTTACTTGCTTGCAGAGATTCCGACATTGGGTGTAATCCTGACCTTCAGGTCGAAAGGGTGGGCCAGTTCCTCGGCTCTATCGGTTGCCGAAGCGCCGGCGTTTGGCCGCCTTGCTCCAGCCCTGGGGCGGGGGGTTCTGGGCGCGTGTCTCTCCGGTGGGATTCGCGAGGCTGGGGCGGTGGATCAAGGTCAGGCCCTCGTGGTCGATGGGATGCCAGACGTGGTCATGGCTCTCGAAGGTGAAGCCCTGTTCGTTGTTGGTCTGGTAGGCGAGCAGGGCTCGTCCCTTTCCCGAGTACTGGCGTACCTCGGCCCACAGGATGTCCCGTACGCGGGCCGAGGGGGCGCCAAGGAAGACTCCGGGGGAGATCTCCAGCAGCCAGCGGGTGAGAAATCCGCGCAGGCCGGTGGGGCAGTTGGCGAGGACGATGACGGTCACCAGATGGGTTCCTCACCGTGGTTGCGCCCGCTTTCGACGTGGAGGTCTCCGTCGCCCAGCAGCGTCACCCGATCCCGGGCGTCCGATGTATCGCGGGTTCCGTCGTAGCCGAGCAGGTTCTTGATGTCTTTCACGCAGCGGTCGAGGAGGCCAGTTTGGCTGATGCGGTCCCGCAGCGCCCTTCGAGTGCGGGTCGCCACGTCCTCCTGGCCCTCCGCCGCCGCGTCGAAGGCGGCGGGTATCGCCACGTCTGTCTTGTAGAGGTCGGCCACGTCCATGACGAAGGAGCGTTCATGGCCGGAATGCACGAATCCCAGCCCCGGTGAGCAGCCGAGGGCTGTGACCACGGCGTGCGCGATGCCGTACATGCACTGGGCGGCTGCCGTCACCCCCTGGTTCGGAGCGTCCCCGGCGGAGAAGTCGTCGCGGTTGTACTCGCGGCGACGCCAGGGCACGCCGGTGCGAGCCGATTCCCGGCGGTAGCACTCCTTGAGACGGCGGCCCTCCATGCTCAGCAGGTCCTGGCGCGTGCAACCGGCCGGGTCCTCGTCCGGGAAGCGCAGCCGGTACATGGCCCGGGCCACCTCCAGGCGGGTGCGGCGGTTCGCCCACGCCGTGGCCTGCGCCTCGACCAGCCCGGAGGAGCGGGTCAGGGCCCGCCCTCCGGCGTAGAAGCGCACACCCTGCTCGCCGACCCACACCACCCCGGCCCCGCACTCGCCGAGGACCGACATGGCCTGGTGGGTCACCCGGGTGCCGGGACCCAGCAGCAGGGTGCCGATGGTGGCGGACGGGATGTGGGTCACCCCGTCGGCGTCCGTGGCGGTGATCGCATTGTCCTCCCGGTGGACGGTGCACCGTTCCAGGTAGACGAATGAGACCCGATCAACGATCCGGGTGAGGTCACGGGGCGATGAGGTACTTCTGCGGCTGACGGTGCTCATCGCTCACCGCACCGGGGCGAGGGTCATGAGACCGCACCCGTACGCCTTGGCCTTGCCCAGCCCGTGGGTGAGGGTGTGGCGGAAGGCGTCGATGTCGGTGATCCGCAGCCGGCCGTCGAAGGTGACGCTGACAAAGCGCACATCGCCTCGCGGAGTGCTGTCGTCCCGCTTGCGGAACCGGAGGGGAGACTTGGTATGGGCGATCACCTCGTGCTCGTCCCCGTGCTCGGTCAGCCGCTGGCCGGCCGGCTTCCGAGTCACTTCGAAACCGGCCCGCTCCTGGCGCTGCAGCAGCCAGCGCACCTGGTGCTGCGGGGTCAGGTGGGCGGTCCGCTTTGTTCTGACCTCGCGGGATTCACCCGGTTTGCGGGTGTGGTGCACCGGGTTCGCCGCGAGCCGGAACGCCCAGGTGTCACCCGTCGCGAGGGCGTCCAGGAATTCGCCATAGGCGAATGTGGTCCATCCCGGTTCCTCGGACGTGGGCCAGCCGGCCTGTTCGACGAGGTGTGCCAGGTCGGGGCGGGTGGGGCTGACCATGAACAGGTCGGCCCGCCCCGATGCGTGGTGGTCCACGCGCCACAGCACCCGGGGCCCCTCCCCGTCCCGGGTCGGGAGGTCGGGGAAGGCCATGTTCACGGCACCGTGCATGAAGTGGGGCGATCCGAGAAGCCGACGAGCCCCGGTGCGGGCGGTGTTGATGCGGAAACGTGTCAGATACATCAGGAAGTCCTCGGGAAGCTCTCCGTCGCGCTGCCGGTGGGCGGATCGACGGGACGGAGGGCAGACGTCGGATCGTGGCGTGGAGGGGCGGTGGTCTGCTCGGTGAGTACGCCCCGCAGGGCGTACTGCCGGTGGCGCGGGTCGAAGCTGACGGGCTTGTCGCGCAGGGACAGGTGCGGAGTCTGGTCCGGCGGGCAGTCGAGCAGCAGGTCCAGTGACTCGGGGCCGGCCGGGCCGCCCCCGTACCTCGCCGTTCGTCCGAGCTGCTCGACGTACCAGTCGGATGCCTGCCACTCGGCCCGGCGCAGGGCCTTCTCCAGGGAGACACCCTCCTGCGGAGCTCCCATGTCCAGGGGGCGGGAGGGCGGGCAGGAGCGACGGCCGAGGTAGGGCAGGAAGCGCGGTGCGCGCACGGCCTCGTACAGGCGCCGGATCAGCTCCCGGTGCCCCTCGACACCGGCGACGAACACCGCGTCGGCGAGGTAGAACCGGTCGGAGAGCGGCATCGATTTGCCCGAGTCGGCGTGGTGCGCGGTGTGGAAGTCCCGCATCCGTGAGCCGGGTTGGTCGATCCGTACGCCGAACCGCAGGGCCGTCAGATCCGAGAGGTCCGCGTTCCGGGGGCGGCCCTCGGCTGCGGCGAGCAGTCCGAGCACTCCGCTCTTGGTGGGCGCGTTCTCCGTGCCGCGGCGGGCGAAACGGGCCGCCGAGCCCCAGGACTGGAGGGGCCCGGCCAGGCGCAGCAGCAGCACCGTCATGCGTCAAACCCCAGCCGACGCGCCACCTCGGCTCCGGCTTCCTCCAGCAGTTCCTCCAGCGTGACCTCGGAGCCGAGGTCGGCGAGCGCCTTCGTGTCCTCGCCGACACGGAAGACCCATCCGCGGTTGCCGTCCTTCTTCGTCAGCCCGTACTGCTTCTCCAGCTCCGGCACGTGAGCGGCGAGGCGCCGGCAACTCTGCTCCAGGAAGCCGCCTTCCTTGCCCTTCTGCACCGGCTTCTCGAAGGCCCCGATGAAGCTGACCGGCCGGCGGTCGCGCACCTTCACGATCACCGCCGAGGGCAGGGTGTGGTTGCCGAAGGTGTTGATCTTCCCGGTCGGGAGAGAGGTGATGAAGGCTTCGAGGAAAGCGGTGACCGCCTTCTCCACCGGGGTGCCGGGTGCCTCGTCCTTCCGGAGTCCGACACCGAGGTTGCGCCGCAACTCGTCGACGTCCACGGCGGCGTACCGGTAGAGGGTCGCGGAGTTGAAATCGATGGTGCCGATCATCCCGGCGCCGGTTTCCTCATCCGTGTTGAGGTCGTCCACGGCGGTGTAGTAGTCGGACTCGATGTCCGACTTGTGCACGCTGAGGGCGTGGGCCACCTGTGCGGCCGCCTCCACGTTGAGGTCGGCGGAGTCCGCGACCATCCGTCCGAAGAGCGCGATGTCCACCGAGTGCCGGGCGTCGATCGCCGCCCGGGCCCTGGCCTTGTTCTCCTTGTTTTTGAGGTGTTCCTCCAGAGCCTGCACGTCCTTGCCGGGGCCGCTGCCCGCGATGGCCAGTTCGGCGAGGGCGTCCAGCTGCCTCCTGCTGAGGAACATCAGGTAGGAGGACTCCGGTGCCGCGGAGCCGTCCTCGTTCTTCCCCTTGCGCTTGGGGACCGTGATGTCCGAGCCGGTCGCCGCCTTGAGGATCTTGGCGGCGAGTTCGACCGCCACCGGTTCCAGCGACTCGTCCCGGGCGATGATTCGCTCGGCCAGGGCCTCGGCCACCTTCTTCGTCCGGACGCCGAGTTCCTCGGGGGGCAGAAGGTCGTTGAATGCCTTCCGGGTGGCGCGCTTCCATGCCTGGCTGGAGACCCGCGCCCGGCGAACTCCTCCGAAGTATGCCGACTTGGGCGTTCCGGTGTCGTCGCGGTTCAGGTTGCTCGGCGGGACGGTCTGGAGGATGTGGACATCGAGGATGGTTCGGGTCACCGTGGTTCCGTTCTGCTTGTGATCTGGTGGTGTTCCGTCGATGTGCGGCGCCGGGATGAGCGGCGGGGGTTAGTCACCCGCGTCGGCGATGGTGAAGTCCGGCAGGTCCTCGTCGAGGGGAGACGCTCCGTTCCCCTCCTCGCTCCCGGGCTCGGCCCTGCCGTAGGCGAAGTGGAACTCGCGGCCCCAGGCGCGTCGGACATCGTCGCGGCGGTTCTCGTTCTGCCACAGGTGGAGTTGGTCGGCGAGAAGCCCGTAGTCCAGGGGAATCCGCGAGGCGCGCAGCAGCAGCACCATCTCGCGCAGGCGGACGCCCAGGGTGTCGATATCGGTCGAGGTGCCGATCCGCACGAAGCGTTTGCGGATGGTCGGGCTGATCTCCTCGACCGGCTCGGTCTCCTCCCGCTTGCCGTCGCCCGGCTCTTTCCCGGCATCGGATGGCTCGGAGCGGTCACGCGTGCCGCACTTTCCGTGGGCCAGCCGCCGTACCGAACGGCCGAGCGGCCAGCCGGGCACGTGCATCGGTTCGTCGCGAAGGGAGTGCTGGTGGAGCGCCCAGAGGGTGACGGCGAGGTGCACCGCCTCCTCCTCGCTCTCCGTATCTCGCTCGTCCATCCGACGACGGGGGGAGGGGATGTGCCCGGATGCGGGCATGCCTTCGTGACGTTCCTCCTCTGCCCGGCGTTCCTCCTCCCGGAGTTCCGTCAGGGCCTCCAGGTGGTGGAGTCCCCACCCGGTGGGCGAGGCGTACACCCTCCGGCCGGCCTCGCGCCGCAGTCTGGCCACCGCCGCCACGGCGGCCGGAACGTCCTGCCGGTATCCGGCCTGCAGGCGGGGAATGGTGCGAAGCGTGGCCCGGCGGGGGAGGTGGTGCCGATCGCCGCTTCCGGTGCGGGTGGAGCCGTCTCCGCCGTCGGCGGGACGGGTGCTCGTGGTCATGATGGGTTCTCCGTACGGTTGTCGCGGGCGGTGCCCGGACCGGCTCAACGGGAGGAAGTGGGGGTGCCGGCGGCGGGGCGTTCCCCGGCCGGTCCCAGCACCTTGTTCAGTCGGTGGACGAACCAGTTGTGGGCGCGGCCGGCGTCCATCAAGCGGGTCCCGATGCCGGGGACATCCGTCATTCGTCCCTCGTCCGCGGCGGGCCCGGCGGAGGCGAGAAGTTGACGACCGAGCCGCAGGACGTGTCGGCGGACCGTGCGTCGCCACTCCTGGCGTGCCGTGGCCGGATCGGGATAGGCCAACAGGTCCTTCAGCCAGGCCCGGTAGGGTCCGTCCAGCGTTCCGAAGCCCAGGTCACGGGCGGCGTCGACGGGTGCTTGGGGATTCGTGCCGGCGGCCCGGGCGAGGTTCCCGGCGAGTTGGCCCAGCGCGGCCACGGCCGACTCCGCCTCGTGGACCGCGTCCACGGCCGCGGCGCCGTACACCGGGTTCTTCTCGTGCAGGGTGATCACCGGCAGCACCACCGAGTCGTCCACGATCTCGTCCACCACGGACTGCTGGGTGCCGTACACCGCGCCGACCAGGCGCAGCCGGATCAGTGTGCCCGGGGTGATCTCGGTGGAGGTGATGACCCGGGCGAACCACTCGGCCACCCCGGGGCGCAGGGCCTCGGCGGGCTCCCCCCGCTTTCCGGTGTCCGTATCCCCTTGCCGGGCCGGCAGCAGCGAGCCCAGGCCGCGCCAAGCCGCTCGGCTCGGGTCGTGCCGTCGCGGTGTGTACACCGGCACCCGGCCCTGCTTCTTCTCCTGCGTCGGGCTGCGACGCCAGCCCGACATCGGCTCCACCTTCCACGGCGCGGGGAGGGCGAGCGGATCGCCGTAACCGAGGACCACACCGGTCACCGCGCCGTTCTCGGCGTGCAACCGGATCCTTCGGGACTGCCAGGTGTAGAGGTCCCGCAGACCGGTGGGGTGGGCGCCACCGGAGTCCTCCCCGCGCGGCCCGGGGCCCGGCGGGGGACGCCGCCACACGGGACGGTCCTCGCCCCCCTCACCGCCCTCCGACTTCTCGTACGCGTCCTCGAAGGCGATGAGGTTGAGCAGCAGCGTTTCCCGCAGCGTGGAGCCCTCCGCGAAGACCCCTCCCAGATTGCCCAGGGAGCCCACGCCCAGGGGATAGACCTTCCCCTTCTTCGCCCGGTCCTCGTCGCCCACCATGGCGGACTTGATGCCGGAGGTGTCGTAGGCGTGGGTGTGCACCAGCCATCGGGCGGCTTCGGCATACGGGAGCCGGTCGACTCCCGGGCGCCGCATGGAGAAGAAGACGGTGCCCACCGGAACGTCGGCGACGATCCGGCTGAGCGGAGCCACTTCCTGCTTGGCGGTGCACAACCCCGCCACCTGGTAGAACGGATGCTCGGGGTGGAACAGGCCGAAGCGATCGCGGTGGCGTTCGAGGTACGCCGGGAGACCGGAGAAGGGATCCGGCGACAGCCACAGATCCTCCCAGTCCTCGATCTCGGCGGGGCCGTCCAGGGCGTCGTACACGATCGCCAGCAGCAGACGCAGCAGGGCCATCTCCTGCGTGGGCACATCCCCCACCAGCCGTCGCAGGTCGCCCGCCCGGGCGAAGAGGCCGAGCAGGGACAGCTCCTCGACCGTTCCGTCGAGCCGTTGCACGGGCAGCCATGGGGAGGAAACCAGATCAAAGGACGGCGGTCCGGTGGCCGCCGACGGCTCCGCACTCACCGACCTTCCTCCCGCGTGCTCCCCGCTCGCGGGAGTGCCGCTAACCGGCACTCCCGCCGATGCTTCCCCATCACGCCTGCTCTGTTCACCTTGATCACTTTCTTCCGGCCCGGAGCCGTCTTCGGACGGACCCGGGGTGTTCGCGGGCACGCCGGAGGGAGCCACCCGCAGTCCGTCGACCGGGCTGTACGTGAGGTCGAAGCCTGCCAGTCGGGTCTGACAACGCTCATCGAGGACGAGCAACAGCTCGCCGGCCAGCCAGGGGCACTCCTTCACCTGCCAGGCCGGGACCAGGAAACGCTCCAACTCGTCGATGGTGCGGTCGATCAGCCAGGGCTTGCTGAAACGCCCCGGCAGGGTCAGGGCGCTCGCGGCGACCGCCTCGGCCGCGCGACGGCCCGGCGGGAAGTCCGTGGGCAGCTCCAAGCCACCCCGCCCGCCCTCCTCGCCACCGTCCAGCCACGGCACGGTGGTCAGCCGACCGTCCGCCCGCCGCTGGACGACCAGCACCTCCAGGGTCTCCTCGCCGTCCCGCACCTGGGCGCGGCCCGTGCTGCTGTCGTCGGCGTCCCCGGCGTGGGCCTCCAGCCACCCGTACACCGGGCGACCCGGTCGGCGCACCCGGTCCAGGAGGAACCCCTCCGCCTTGTCCCGCTTCTCCGACAGCAGCGCGCGGTGTTTCCCGCGGGCCTCGGCCAGTTCCTCCGCCCACGTCTTCGGCCCGACCTCCTCCTCGCCGTAGGCGCTCTGCACCAGCGGGCTGATGTCGGCGGGAAGCCGCAGGGGCTTCCCGTCCAGATGGGGTCCGAGCACGGCCAGCGCACGCAGAAGCGTGTAGTCGCCCTGGTAGACGGCTCGCGATCCCTTGACGGGCGAGGGCGGCGTCGCCTCCCAGTCCACGCCGGTCACCAGGCACCGCGCCCGGGTCAGCTTCTTCGGGCGTCGTCGCGGATGCCGGTGCAACCGACCCATCCGCTGCAACACCAGGTCCACCGGGGCGAGATCGGTGACCAGCACGTCGAAGTCGATGTCCAGGGACTGCTCCACCACCTGGCTGGCCACCACCACGTGCCGCTCGGGTCGCCTCTCGCCCCCCGGGCCGAACCGTTCCCGCAGATCCGTGTCCTTCGCGGCACGGTCGGCGGCCAGGAAACGGGAGTGCGTCACCGTCACCGCGTCATCGCCGAACCGCTTCCGCAGCACCTCGGCGGCCTCCAGGACCCGGTCGACCGTGTTGCGCACGACCAGGGCACAACCGCCGTCGGCCAGCTCCTCCTCCAACCGGTCGGCCAAGACCGTCACGTCATCATCCAGCCGCTCCACCACCACATCCGTATCGCGCCCCGAGTCGAACGCGGGTCGAACGGTGAGAGCCGGACGACCCGGGGCTACGGCCGTGATCAGGGGATAGGCGTCCGCCGCCACCTCTGCATCCGCCCCTGCCGACCCTGCGTAGGCGGCGGCCAGAGCACGCCTGCGCTCGGCCGGAAGAGTCGCGGAAAGCAGCACCACCGGCACCCGGTACGCCGCCAACCACTCCAGGACCCGATCCAGGTACCGCCCCATGTACGCGTCGTAGGCGTGCACCTCGTCGATGATCACGACCTTGCCCGCCACCGCCAGATGCCGCAGCGCCAGATGCCGGCTCTTCAGCCCGGCGAACAGCACCTGATCGATGGTGCCCACCGCGAACGACGCGAGAAGCTGCTTCTTCCGGCCCCGCAGCCACTGATGGGCATGGAGTTCGGCCGGTTGGCCGCGCTTCGACCCTGCTTCACCGACACGCTCCTCCCCGTCCGGGTCAACTGCGGCGATGGTCCGGTGTCCCTGTTTCAGCAGGCCGGCCCACCGGCCGTTGAGCGCCGCCTTGGCATGGGCCAGGACGACGGAACGGGGTTCTCCGTCGCCCGCGGGCAGCTGTTCCACCCAGTTCATCAGCCGGGAGAACATGGCATCGGAGGTGGCCCGGGTGGGCAGCGCCACGAGCACGCCCCCCGCGCCCGTCCGCGCGGCGAGAACCTCGGCCGCGGCGAGGGCGGCCTCGGTCTTCCCCGCACCCATGGCCGCCTCGACCATGATCAGCCCGGCTGTCGGCATGGAACGCGCCACGCGGACCGCCTCCTCCTGGACCGGCCGCACCTCCGCGCCCCTCAGCTTCGGGAACCGCTTCGCGAACAGTTCCCCCGTCGACTCCCGCGGCATCCCGGGCGTCCAGGGCTTCGGCAGGTCGAGACCGTCCCACGCCGCCCGTAACCGACGCCGTTCGCCGATCGGCCCGGCGGGAAGCCAGCTCTCGGGGTCGTAGGGGAAGAGTTCCGAAGCGCTGGCGATCCAGTCGGACACGATCACCAGGGCGGTCAGGATCACCTGTACGGGCTGGGGCAACCGCGCCGTCCCCCACTCCGGCAGCCGATTCGTCACCCCCGCCAGATCCGCGCACCCATCCATCAACTCGTACTGAACCCGGCGCCACACCTCCTCGCTCGGTCCCGGATGCCGCAGAAGATGCGGACGCAACTGGAGGTCGTGGATCTGCTGGTGATCGGGGGGCGTCCCGTGGTGACCACCCGCCACGACGGCGAACTGCCCGGAGGTTCGCCCGGTGAGCCCGAACCGTTCCTCCATCCACTCCTGCAGGAGCAGTTGGCCCGCCAGCCCGTGGGGCGCCAGCCGTCGGTCCAGTCCGTAATCCTTCTTCAACGGCATGTCGAGGCCGACATCCCGCATGCGATCGGCCAGAGTGTCGACCTGGCAGGCGAAGGCGGGGGTGGCCTTGCCGATGTCGTGCGCGGTCGCGAGGAACCGCACGAGCTTGCGGGCGTCCTCCTCCCCAGCCGGCAACGCCCCGGACACCAACTCCTGGAGCGTGCGGGGCACCCAGTGCTCCCACAGCTCCCCGGCGACGCCCCCGCTGTCCGCCATGTGCCGCCACAAGGGCAGCCAACTCTCCGTCTTCCGGTCGTGCTTCGCCCATGCCGCTCGTGCGGCCCGGGACAACCCGGCGAAAGGAGCCTCGCCGTCCTCGGGATGCGTGATCACAGGGGTATGGAACACGCTTGACTCCCCTTGGGTAGGTCTTCCTCCGAAATACCCCCGTGACGCGGAGCGGGATGGTAGAGGCCTTGCTGCGCCGGTGGAGAGGCCGCCGAGGAGGCTTGCGTCTGCATCGACAGACGCAAGGTCCTCGTCATCTCCCAGGCCCAGCAGATCCGAGGCATGGGTTTCAAGGGATGAGGATCAACACCGCAACGGCTCCCCACAGCATGGGGGCATACGGGGTGGGTGCCGCCAAGCAGGCGGCGAGAAGCGCAAAGAGTAACTTCCGCTCACAAGGATGGGGCGGGGACCCCGAGGAGTGATCGGACCCTTTCGTGGTACCCACAGGTACACTCTCCTTCGTCTTGGCTAATGCACTGGCAAGACATGTCGGGCCCGTCCTTCTCGCCCCAACGAGAAGTACACGGGCCCGACTTCATTTGTCGGGAGCCGTGCATCTGACGTGCCTTCAGATCGACCCTAGCATGTTTCAGGTGAAGTGCCTTTGTTGTGCGACCCTCTTGGAGCTCGGACATCCTAGTTCTAAACCTAAAGCTCTCTTGTGACTGAGTGCCGCTCAGCCCTCCTGGTTTATTGATCTGAGATTCGATGATCCGAACAACTGTTCTTCAGTGCATGTGTTCCTCGGATCTTTCAGCCCCGCAGCGGCAGGGAGCATTCAGCACGCCACACAGGCGCCCGGCCTTCCTAGGGGCCACCCCCGCAGGCGCGGGGAGCACTGTGACGGGCAGTGTAGAAGCGGGCACCGACGGGGCCATCCTCTCGCAGACGCGGGGAGCGCTGTAGCCCACCTCTGGGGGTACTGAATGGCCGGGGCACTCCCGTAGACGCGGGGGCCCCGCCCGCCACCGCTCGGTGGTGAAGGTCGGAGGACTACCCCCGCAGGCGCGGGGAGCACCTCGCGGCCCGCGAGGAGCCGCCACGCCCGCTGGGACCACCCCCGCAGGCGCGGGGAGCACACCTCAAAGGACCCGGTGATCGCGGCCGGCGCGGGACCACCCCCGCAGGCGCGGGGAGCACCCGGTCGCCTCACTGTGGACGGCGTCCGCATCGGGACCACCCCCGCAGGCGCGGGGAGCACACGTCCTTCGCTGTCACCTCCCGTGACATGACGGGACCACCCCCGCAGGCGCGGGGAGCACC
>NZ_WTLH01000240.1 GCF_011421595.1 Streptomyces sp. YIM 98790
CGAGCGGTGTATCCCGATCATGGAAGATGCGCCTGTGACCAGCGAGAACATGCCCAAGAGCGGTCCGATCGAGGCGGCTGAGGCTCAGCCGTCGGCCGCAGTGGAACAGCGGTTGATCGACCAGCTCGTCGTCCGTGCCCAGGCCGAGGGCCTGAAGCTGACCGGTGAGGGCGGGCTGCTCCAGCAGCTGACCAAGCGGCTGCTGGAGTCCGCCCTCGAGGGCGAGATGACCGATCACCTCGGCTACGACAAGCACGACGCGGCCGGCAGGAACGGCGGGAACAGCCGCAACGGCACCCGCTCCAAGACCGTGCTGACCGATGTCGGCCCGGTGGAGATAACGGTGCCCCGCGACCGGGAGGGTTCCTTCGAGCCGAAGATCGTCAAGAAGCGGCAGAAGCGCCTGACCGGGGTGGACGAGATCGTGATCTCGCTGGCCGCGAAGGGCCTGACGACCGGGGAGGTCCAGGCCCACCCGGCCGAGGTCTACGGCGCGGAGGTCTCCCGGCAGACGATCTCCACGATCACCGACAAGGTCATGGACGGCATGGCCGAGTGGCAGAACCGCCCTCTCGATCCGGTCTACCCGGTGGTCTTCATCGACGCCATCCATGTGAAGATCCGGGTTCTGTCGACGATCTTGTGATCCGGNCTCCCGGCAGACGATCTCCACGATCACCGACAAGGTCATGGACGGCATGGCCGAGTGGCAGAACCGCCCTCTCGATCCGGTCTACCCGGTGGTCTTCATCGACGCCATCCATGTGAAGATCCGGGTTCTGTCGACGATCTTGTGATCCGGACAGGTGAGCGGGGCGTCTCGACTGTTCGCGATCATGCATCGCGTGCTCTCGTGATGTGCTCTTGAAGCTGTTTCCGTACCTGTCCGCGCTCGTGATCGAGGAGGTCGAGCGGCGGCCGGACAAGGTGGTGCTGAGGACGCGGGTGCGGGCGGCGACCGGGTCCTGCCGGTGCGGCCAGAGCTCGGCGCGGGTGCACGGCCGGTACGCACGCACGCTGCGTGACGTCGCTGCGGGCGGGCTCGGCGTCGTGATCGAGTTACACGTCCGCCGTTTCCGCTGCGAGAACCCCGCCTGCCCGGCGGTGACGTTCGCCGAGCAGATAGCGGGACTGACCACCCCACACAGCCGCCATACCCCGCTGTTGCGTGGGGTGTTGACGCAGATCGGGCTGGCCCTGGCCGGCAGAGCAGGCGCCCGCCTGGCGGCTGTGGTCGGCGTCACCGTGGGCAAGGACATGCTGCTGCGACTGGTCAGGGGCCTTCCCGAGCCGGAGGTCGGGGAGGTGGAGGTGCTCGGTGTGGACGACTTCGCCTTCCGCAAGGGCCGCCATTACGGCACGGTGCTGATCGATATGGCCACCCACCGCCCGCTTCACCTCTACGACGGCCGGGAGGGCGAGGACCTGGCCGCCTGGCTCCGCGACCATCCCGAGGTGAGGGTGATCTGCCGGGACCGGGCCGGTGGCTACGGGGAGGGCGCACGGATCGGGGCGCCGCAGGCCGAGCAGGTCGCTGATCGCTATCACCTCTGGGCCAACCTTGGCCAGGCGGTCGAGAAGACGGTGAACGCTCATCGTTCCCGTCTGGCCGAACCATCTTCCGGGCCTGCCAGCACGTCCGACGGACCGGATGCGAAGCCCGAGGTGGTCCAGCCGCCGAAAGAGCTGAAGGTCGTGACCCGACTGCGTGAGCAGCACGCCGCCGTCCACGAGCTATGGGGGCAGAGGATGTCGAAGGCGGCGATTGGCCGGAAACTCGGGCTGCACCAGGCCACCGTCCGCAAACTGGTCAACGCTCGCTCCGCCGACGATGTCGTCGCCAAGAGCCTCCAGCGGGCGCACGTCGTCGACCCGTACATCGGCTACCTGCACCGGCGCTGGAACGAAGGCGTCAGAAACGCCGCCCAGCTCTATCGGGAGATCAAGGAACTCGGCTATCCCGGAGGCGAGCTAGCCGTCCAGCGTCACCTGCGGCGCTACCGAACCGGGCGCGGACACGCCCCCGCCCCCGGCCCCAAGCCTCCGTCGGTCCGCGAGACCACCTCCTGGATCATGACCCATCCCGAACACCTGCGGGACGAGAACGCCGACAAGCTGCACCGGCTGCGTGAGCGCGATCCCGAGCTGGACAGGCTCACCGGTCATGTCAGGAAGTTCGCCGCGATAATGACCGGACGCCACGGCGACCGCCTCGAGGACTGGATCACCAACGCTGAACAGGACACCCTGACCCCGCTGGCTTCATTCGCCCACAACCTTCGCCGCGACTTCGACGCCATCCGCAATGGCCTGTCCCTGCCGCATAGCTCCGGCGCTGTCGAGGGCAGCATCAACCGGCTGAAGATGCTGAAACGCCAGATGTTCGGCCGTGCGAGTCTCGATCTCCTTCGCAAACGCGTCCTGCTCACGCGATGAGCCGGACCNCCGTCCGGATCACAAGATCGTCGACAGAACCAAGATCCGCGACGGCGCGGTCGCCAACCGACCCATCTACCTCGCCCTGGCCGTCACGACCGAGGGCACCCGGGAAATCCTGGGCCTGTGGGCCGGCGACGGCGGCGAGGGCGCCAAGCACTGGCTGCAGGTCCTCACCGAACTCAAGAACCGCGGCGTCGCAGACGTGCTGATGCTCGTCTGCGACGGGCTCAAGGGCCTGCCCGACGCGGTCGGCACGGTCTGGCCGGCCACCATCGTCCAGACCTGCGTGGTCCGCCTGCTGCGGGCCTCCTTCCGTTACGCGGCCCGGCAGGACCGGGAGAAGATGGCCAAGGCGCTCAAGCCCGTCTACACCGCGCCGACCGAGGACGCCGCGCTGGAGCGGTTCACCGAGTTCGCCGACACCTGGGGCGGCAAGTATCCGGCGGTCGTGCGGCTGTGGGAGAACGCGTGGGAGGAGTTCACCCCCTTCCTGCGGTTCGACGCCGAGATCCGCCNTCTACACCGCGCCGACCGAGGACGCCGCGCTGGAGCGGTTCACCGAGTTCGCCGACACCTGGGGCGGCAAGTATCCGGCGGTCGTGCGGCTGTGGGAGAACGCGTGGGAGGAGTTCACCCCCTTCCTGCGGTTCGACGCCGAGATCCGCCGCATCGTCTGCACCACCAACGCGATCGAGAGCGTGAACGCCCGCATCCGCCGCGCGGTCAAGGCCCGCGGCCACTTCCCCAACGAGCAAGCCGCGCTGAAGTGCGTCTACATGGCCATCATGTCCCTGGATCCCACAGGCACCGGCCGCAAGCGCTGGACCAGCCGTTGGAAGACCGCGCTGAACGCCTTCGACATCACCTTCGACGGCCGCCTCACCGCAGCCCGTCAGTAANCGAGCAAGCCGCGCTGAAGTGCGTCTACATGGCCATCATGTCCCTGGATCCCACAGGCACCGGCCGCAAGCGCTGGACCAGCCGTTGGAAGACCGCGCTGAACGCCTTCGACATCACCTTCGACGGCCGCCTCACCGCAGCCCGTCAGTAACCCCTAACCAACCCAGTTACACCACTCGTTTGACAGACCCGACCTGCACGACAGCGGCCGGGTGTTCACCAAGGACGACGGCGCCGCCTACCACCCGCAGTTCTTCTCCGACCGCTTCGAACGGCTCTACCGCAAGGCCGGCCTTCCGCCGGTCCGCCTGCACGATCTGCGGCACGGCTCCGCCTCGTTGGCGCTGCGGGCCGGGGTGCACATCAAGGTGGTGCAGAAGCGGCTCGGACACTCCTCGATCAAGGTGACCGGCGACATCTACACCTCCGTCGCCGAGGAGATCGAGCGCGAGGCCGCAGCGGCAACGCTGGCCGCGGTTCCCAGGCAGCGGAAGCGGAAGCCGCCGAAGCAGGCGGCGTCAGAGCAGAACGACGACGGCGAGCCGGCGGGGAAGGCGAAGGCGGCCTAACACGACCTTCCTCTTCACGCTGCCGGTCGCCGCGACGGAGGCGTGCCGTGTCAGCGCCGTGTGAGAGCCTCCGGTCATGAGTTACGACCTTGCTGTGTGGGATGGCGAGCGGCCGGCAAACGACAAGTCCGCCGGCCAGGTCTTCTCCGACCTCTACAACCGCTACATCGCAGCGCAGATGAATGAGCCGCCGACTGAGCGCATCACGGCCTACGTGGAGGCGCTTCTCGAGAGGTGGGTCGACCTGATTGAGGACGAGGAAGACACCTCACCCTGGTCGACCGGCCCGCTGATCGACGAGGCCAGCGGGCCGTTCATCTATTTTCCGATGCGTTGGAGCATGGCCGAGGAAGCCTCCGCCTATGCGGCGATGCTCGCGGACTCGATGGGGTTGGTCTGCTTCGATCCTCAGCAAGAGCGGCTCAGGCCCTGAGGAGCCCGGCCAGCCGCCACGTCGCTGCCTCCGTGGGGTGTCCCCATCTTGTCCCCAGGCGACCGCGGAGTGTCATAATCCGCTCACGCATGCTCACGCACGGTGTAGCGGGGGCGCACAGGGGAGGAGGGCGGCGAGATCACGGATACGACGAAGGCCCAGGTCAGAAGCTATCTGTCCTGGGCCTTTCAGTGAGCCGCCTAAGGGAATCGAACCCTTGACCTACGCATTACGAGGGCCTGCAAGATCGTGACGGGTCCTGCTGGACGGNTGCAAGATCGTGACGGGTCCTGCTGGACGGTACCGCTCAATCCCATTTCCGCAGATCAGAGGACCGCGACCTTGATCGGCGTGACGGCTGGTCCAACCTGGTGCCGACCAGTCCGCTCACGCAGCGCTCACGCAGGCCAGCCGCTTCGAGCCACGCCAATCCGCTGTAGCGTGGCAACCGTCAGCCCAACGGCTCGTGTCTCCGTTTCCGATCCAGCCGTCGCGGTAGCCCCCGATAGTCGCGCATCGGCGCAGTACGGACCGTGAACTACGCCGACCACAACCGGCGACTCATAGCGATCCATACACGAGCTGCTCGCGCAGGACATGCCCCGGTGGGCGATCGCCCGACAACTCCGCCTGTCTCGCAATACTAAGAACTCATCTCATTTGGTGAGTCGATTGGTGCAGATGAGGGTGCAGGCGATGGCGGTGAAGGCGAGGAAGTGGTCGGCCTTACGTTCGTAGCGCCGGTGCAGGCGGCGGCATCGGCCTAGCCAGGCGATGGTGCGCTCTATGGTCCAGCGGTGGCGGCCGAGCCGCCGGCTGGAGTCCACTCCTTTGCGGGCGATGCGGGGTGTGATGCCCCGCGAGCGCAGCCAGCGGCGCAGGTGGTTGTAGTCGTAGCCCTTGTCGGCGTGGATTCTGCCTGGGCGCCGTCGGCGCGGACCACGCCGGGACCGGATCGGCGGGATGCCCTTGACCAGCGGAATCAGGGCCTGGCTGTCGTGGGTGTTGGCGGCGGAGATCCCGATGGAGATCGGCAGACCGGACCGATCGGTGATCAAGTGGATCTTCGACCCGTTCTTGCCCCGGTCCACAGGATTCGGACCTGTCAGCTCCCCCCTTTCAGGGCCCGCATGTTCACCGAGTCGATGGCGCACCGTGACCAGTCCAGGTCCCCACGCGCGCCGATTTCGTCGAGGACCAGGCGGTGCAGCTTCGCCCACACCCGGGCGGAGGTCCACTCGGTGAACCGACGGTGGGCGGTCGCGCCGGAGGGACCGAAGCCGGGCGGCAACTGCTGCCAGGTGCACCCGGAGGTGGCCACGAAGATGATGGCTGCCAGCACCTCTCGATCCCCATGGCGCCGGCAACCACCACCCTGGGGCCGTATCGGTGCAGGTGGCACCACCCGCTGAAACAACTCCCACAGCTCATCAGGGACCATGCGCTCCACGATCGACACCGCCGCAGCGTACCCTCAACCACCCAAATGAGATGAGTTCTAAAGCCGTCGCCGACAGGTGGTGGAAGGCGGATGCTCCTCAGCAATCACGGCAGCTCGCGCAGCTGATGATCTACGGGAACAGTGGACGGCGGGAGTGTTGTAATGAGGAGTTCATCAGCATCCCGCTTACCGGTCTTGCCACTAGCGGTGTAACGCGTTTTCACCAACCGCTTAGTCAAGGGCCACGAGCGTACGCCAAGCGCTTCCCGATCCACGCGGCTAGGCGCCATGCGAGCATGCGCATAAAGCCAGGTACTTTCGGTCAAGATTGGGTTGTTGTCGTAGCTGAGCAGCCAGCGAAACTGCGCCTTGGTGCGCAGATATCCGGCAAGCTGCATGTGAAGCATGTGGTTATCTGATCCCACCTTTGCGCCCTTGCCGCCGCCATATCCACCTCGCGGGTCGAAGGAGGTGCGGTACAAGTGCGAGGCTTTTTGGATGTAGGGCGGGTCGAGATAGGCAACGACGCGAGACGGGACCAACTGCGGGTAGTAACTGGGCACGTCATCGAGTGTCTGTCGCCAGTCTTTGTGCCAAACATCGACAATTCGGCCAGCGTCGTACAAGTGACCGACATATCGAAGCCTTTGCTCTATGGCCTCGGGGTTCCATCGGCATCCAATGCCGTACGGACTCTCTTGCTTGCGCCCACCAATCGGCCCCGCCTTACCGTGAAGAATTCCAGAGAACGTTGTGCGGTTTAGAAATAGGCACTGTATTGCCAATCCCAGTCGGACGGTGGCAGGCTTCGCTTCCCGAGAGGGCTCCCAGGAACGCCAGTAGTCCCACCGCTCGACGGCGGCTACTCCGCCCGATTTGACGTATCGGATCCACTCGTCATGCATACGGTCGATCAGCGCCTCTGTATCAGCAGCCGCGGCTTGCCAGAAGGCAGTCACCAACGGATCCACGTCAGCGAGCAGCACTCGGTCGACGAGCCCTTGGCCGACGAGCCGCAAGGAAGCTGACGCTCCGCCGGCAAAAGGCTCGACCAGCAGGTTAATTTCCGGAACGGCCCTCGATCCCTTGGCGGCGTCCAAGATTCGGGCGATCACGGGCGCAAGGGACGACTTTGCTCCTGGATAACGCAGTGGCGACTGGTACCTGCTCTTCATGAGCGCGTGGTCAACGGTGCCTAGGGGTGAAACGAGTGGGCGGGGCTTGTCGAGGATGTGCATCGGGATTGCGGACGCAGCAACATGTGCAACGTGAGCATCAGGAAGGGGGGCAGCCGACAGCACAGCCACATTTTCGATCATGGGGCGAACCGTACCGGAGTTGCTTGTCCACTACACGAGTTGAGACCGAGACGCTTGGTGGCCACGAGACGGAGCACATCGGTGCCCACACCGATCGGGAATGCAGCCTTCCCGTGCGCGGCTGCCACGGGGATGATGCCATCTACGTACATTGAGGAGCCGGTGCGGTCGATCACGTCAAGGATTGCTGGCAGCGTCGGGTACGCTGCCGGGTTGGCTTGGCCGCCGTTGGCATCGTACGGTGCACCGGTCGGTGGAGGCACGGTCGGGACGACGACTCGCCCGTCAAGCGCGCGATACACGAACTTGCGGCCCCAGTAAGTCTCCTTGCCGTAGGCGCGGGCGTTGTTGGCGTTGACCACTCGACCGATGATCTGCTCGTCGCATACTAACAGGTCACCCGGTTCGAGAATGTCGTGTCGGGCCAGCTGGCGCGCGTAGTCGACCAGGACACCAGACTTCTCAATCCCGCAGATATTGATCCGGAACGGTTGAGTTGCCTGCTCGTTGGCAGGGCGTGATCGAGGTTGAGGACGCGCGTCGGCTGCATCCTGCCACGCGGGAGGTAGTGCGGCTGCGGGTGGTGGCCGCGCTGGAATCAGGGCAAGTGCGCACCTACCGGCGGGCGGCCGAGG
>NZ_WTLH01000241.1 GCF_011421595.1 Streptomyces sp. YIM 98790
GCGCTGACCTGCTACAAACCCGGCCACCGGTCCCGGCTGATCTACCGGCCACGCAGGGACAACGGCCGCCGCGATGGCCGCAAGAGCTTCTCCTGGCGCGAGTACCGGGACCTGCTGACCGCCGCCCACCAGCAGCTCGGCGGCCCCATCGTGCTCATCTGGGACAACTGTGAGACTCATGGGGCGCCGTCCGGGGCCGGGGTCTGACCCGTGGGACAACTGGCCCAGGCTGCCTTGTTGAGGATCTGTCGGCCTGTGGTCCTGGGCGGTGCTTGCTGCCGCCGGGCTGGCGGGCGTGTCCCGATAGGGGCCTTGCCGCGAACAGGGCACCGTCACAGTTCTGACCGCCCACCGGCCCGACGTCGGCCACAGCCCCGTGCCGATCGAGGAGCCGCGTGACCATCACCAGCATGCCCCGGCCGACGCTGCCCGCACAGCGCGAAGTACCGCCACCAGAGGAGGTGAACCGCCCCGGCCTCATAGACGGCTGCCTCGCCGAGACCGGCCTGGTCATCAGACACCTGACCAACCCAGCGACATCACGAGTTCAACCTCAGTAATCACCAAAATTCTGGTCCCAGGACCTCGTTAGACTCGACTTCGCCGCTCTCGCCGCAGCCCGAAGTTCTCTCCATTCGGTTGCTTCTTCGAGGGCGGACTCCGCCCAAATCGACCCAGGCCCCGCGTTTACGGAATCCGCGTATTCATTGACCGATTGAAGCAGGAGATACTCCTCGCGCCTAAGTGACCCATCACTCACTCTGGCGCGAGCCACGTGCAACACGTCATCGAATTGAAGCAAGATCTCATCCGGCCCCACCCCTGCCTCCTGCAAATATGCAGCTTGACGATCAGGCTCCGCGCTGAGCAGGTCCAACACAACGAGAGCCCACCGCCGAAAGTCCGCCAGCTTTTGCTCACTGGTCATCGAATAATTCCTCCCAGATCCCCTTCAGGGCCCACGACTCTCCAGTAGGCACCCTCGCCATGATGGCCACCGCCAGGATTCCACCTGAGCATCCGCCCGGTCGGGTCTCCACGACTCGTATATTCGCGAATGACCCAACCGCCGCCAGTGTTTCGCCCTCTACCTAGACCTTCTTCTACCCAGCCCTTCTTTCCCGCGAAGAATGGACGAACCTGGTCCGGCGTGACACCGCCCCTAAGAGCAGAGGGGGTATCGAAGATGTCATCCGCCGAACGAATTCCGGGGAGCTGTCCAGCCTCCTCGCTGAGCTGCCTGCGCAAACGCTCGCCATTGGCAGCGCTTGTAGGGCAATTGGAATTGTGAACTAGTACTGGAGTCTGTCCCGCCAGCACATACTACGTGTGCTACGCGGTACCCCTCTACCTGCTTCTTCGCTGGTCAGTGGGGGTTTTTCATTCCGTTAGCGTCCGTGGTTGTGCGTGGAAATCCGTGGTTGTTGCCGTCGCTACTGCCGTCAAGGGTGCTGACAGCGGTGTTACTGCCAGGCGCCGGAATCGGCGCGGAGGGTGGCACGGGTGGTGCGGTGGTAGAAGTCGTGGCCGGTCTCGGCGCAGTGCTCGGCGATCCAGCGTGTCAGCTCCTCCTCGGCGTGGAGTTCGCCGGAGGTGGCGCCGCAGTCGTGGTCTTTGCCGGTGACGCAGACGGCCTCGAAGGTGGGCAGGGTCATAGGGTCCACGACGGCGGTCACGGGGTAATCGCGGAAGCGGTAGCGCTTCCGGGCCGGCGTGCCGGTAGCTGCGGTGTCAGGCATGTTCGGCCGCCTCTTCCTGCGGGTCCGGGATGCGCTGTCCGCGCGATTCGGCCACCCGAAGCGCGTCGGTGAGGGCTTCGGCCAGTCGGGAAGCCAGCCAGCGGTACTCGGTGGCCGACAGGGCTCGCGCGCCGGGAGCCACAACTTCGCGGACATGTTCCAGCAGTTCTTCGCCCATGCCGAGTTGGACGGCTTCGATGCTGTCGGCGAGCGTCGACAGGTAGCCCCTGCCGTCGGTGCTGAGATAGCAGGGGTTCCCGTCTGGGGTGGTCCACGGCAGTAAGCGGGGGCCAGCCAGCCCTGTTGCCGCGTCGTATAGTTCCCGGCGCCGCATGCGGTCCGCGTCACTCCCGGGCTTGGTCACCGTGCACCCCCGGCTGGGTCGCTGATAGGGACACGACGGCCGTAGAAGCTGACTGCCCGCCACTCCATGTATGCGCCAGGGCAGTTCGCGACGCAGGGTGTGCGAAGTGCTGCGCTGCGTGGTAGCTATCCGACGACGCCCAGGTAGGAGGCCATATCGCGCATCTCGGCGGTGAGGGTCCGCTTGCGCTTCTTCAGGATTTCCTGCATGGTCTCGGCGGCCACATGCTGATGCTGGAGCCACTGGGGGGATGCTCGGCGTACTCCCGTCAGCTCGTCCATAGCCGCGGTCAGGTCGCCGGTGCGAGCGTGGGCGCGTGCTACGTCCATGCGGTGGCGGTTCCAGTTGTCGTCGCTCGGCCGCCCTGTGTGCTCTTCACGTCGTCGGCCTCCTGGTCGCGCTCCGGTTCCTGGCCCTGCGCGGCGTCCCCAAGGCGGAGCTGAAGGCCGGCACCCGGCTGCTGCGCCTGTGCGGGCTGCTCACCCTCGCGCTGAACACCGCCGAACCCCTGCTGACCGGGCGCTACGGCCGGGCCTGCCTCGACACCGTCGCCCCGCTCCTGCTCCTGGCTGGGGCCACGTCGGCCCCGCCTTCCTCGCCCACTTCCACACGGCCGCACACCGGGAGGACACCACCGCAATCATCACCCCCGCACCCCTCGCTGAGCCGGTGCCCACCTCGGCGCCCGCTCCCGAAACGGCGCCTCCGGCCCCTGAGCCGGTCCCCGCCTCGACACCTACGCCGCCTCCAACCGCAGTGCCTACCGTGCTCAAGGTCCGCGACTCCGCCCCCGCCCCGGCCGTCACCACGGCGCCTGCCACCGGCTCCCGCCCGGCCCTGCCCGCCGCACTGCTGAGTGCGGCCCGGCGCATCGCGGACACCTACCAAGCCGAGCACGGAACACCGGTCACCGCCGCCCAGCTCGCGACCCGCATGGGCGTCGCGCTGCCGGTGGCCACCGCCGCCCTCGCTCAGCTCTGAGCCACCCCGGCCACCGGCCGGATCACCCCTCCCCGAAATCCACGCCCACCGGATGGGCCTGGTTCGTCATGCCCCGAGCAGCACCAACACGCCCACAACCATGCTCGGTTGCTGCTCGGGGTGATCCACCCCGACAGAAGGGACACGCCCCAAATGGTCACCCTGGACCTGCGCCACGTGGCAAGCCCCGCCGTGCGGGACCTGCTCCATGTCGTCAACCACCCCGACTTCGACCGCGCACAGCAGCAGATCGAACACCTCGGCGGCTGCACCGAACCCGTCCGCCTGACCGGCCGCACCACCACCGTCGACACCACGACCGGCGAGGTGCTGCGCTCCTACACATCCTCCACCGAGCCCACGGGCAGTCTGCTCACCGCGTGCGGCAACCGCCGCGCCTCACGCTGCCCGGCCTGCTCCCGCCTCTACGCCGCCGACACCTACCACCTCATCCGCGCCGGCCTGTCCGGCGGCAAGACCGTCCTCGACACCGTCCGCACCCACCCCCGCGTTTTCGCCACCCTCACCGCCCCCTCCTTCGGCCCCGTCCACAACCGCCCCACCACTCCCAGCGGCGATGTCCGGCCCTGCCGCTGCCGCAAGCTCCACGAACCCACGGACACTCTGCTCGGGACACCTCTGAACCCGGCAACGTACGACGACGCGGGCGCGGTCCTCTTCAACGCCCACGCCGGAGCCTTGTGGGCCCGCTTCACCACCTACCTGCGCCGCGAGCTCGCCGCCCGGCTCGGCCTCACCCAGAAAGCCGCCCGCGCCGTGCTGCGGATCTCCTTTGCCAAGGTCGCCGAGTACCAAAAGCGCGGCCTGGTCCACTTCCACGCCGTCATCCGGCTCGACGGCCCCGACGGCACCACCCAGCCCCCGCCGCCGTACGCCACCGTCGCCGTGCTCACCGACGCCGTACGCGCCGCCGCCGCACGGGTTCGTGTCACGGTTGAGTCTGACGCGGTCGGGGAACGCGAACTCGTCTGGGGCGAACAACTCGACGTACGCGAGATCGCCGCCTTCGGCGCTGACGCCGAATTCACCGACCAGGCCGTGGCTGCCTACGTGGCGAAGTACGCCACCAAGTCCGCCGACGCCTCCGGCGCCCTCGACCTCTCTCTCTTCTGCCGCCCCTGCCAGGGACACGGCGCCACCCTCCTGCCCCACGGAACACCGCTCCCCTGCACGGCGTGCGACGGCACCGGACAGGCCCGCCCACTGCCACGGCTCGCAGTCGCACGCTACGTGCGGCAGATGGTCCGCACCTGCTGGGAGCTGGGCAAGCTGCCCGAGTTCGCCAGTCTGAAGCTCTGGAAGTGGGCACACATGCTCGGCTTCCGGGGCCACTTCTCCACCAAGTCCCGCCGCTACTCCACCACCCTCGGCGCGCTGCGCGCCGCCCGCCGCGCCTGGCGCACCGAACAGGCCCGCTCCCACGCCGGCCTGCCCGAGCACGACCCGGACACCACCCTCGTCGTCGGCCACTGGACCTACCTCGGCTCGGGCTATAGCCCCGGCGCCGTGCTCCTGGCCGCCGCCGTCTGGCACCGCAGAGAGCTGGAACGCCGGTTCATCGCCGAAGGGGGCTGCTGATGACCTCGGCCCCACCCACGGTCCTCCACCCGGAGACAGAGCCAGCGCTGGACCTGCTGACGGTTCCCCAGGTCATGGCCCGCCTCCAACTCGGCCGCTCCGCCGTCTACGACCTGCTCCGCACCCGCCAGCTCGCCTCCATCACCCTCGGCCGCGCCCGCCGCACCCCCGCCCACGCGCTGACCGACTTCATCCGCACCCGCCTCGAACAGGAAGCCGCCGCCTGATGACCGCGCCCCGAGACACCCCCGCCTCCCGCCGTACCCGCGCCAACGGTGACGGAACTGTCTACCAGCGCAAGGACGGCCGCTGGGAAGCCGCCGGATACGTCCTCGCTCCCGGCAACACCCGTCGCCGTGTTCGCGTCTACGGCACCACCCGGAAGGAGGCCCTGGCCAAGCTCACCGAGAAGATCGCCAACAGCAACCGCGGCCTCCCCGTCCCTACCTCGCAGGGCAGCGTGGCCGCGTACCTGACGTACTGGCTGGAGAACGTCGCCGTCCACCACCTCCGCGAGAACACCCACACCCGCTACACCGCCTGTGTCCACCGGTACCTCGTCCCCGGCCTGGGCAAGAAGAAGCTCACCAAGCTCACCGCGAAGGACGTCCGCACCTGGCTCAACCAGCCCCGCACCACCTGCCAGTGCTGCACGCGCGGCATCGACGCCCGGCGCGACCAGCCCCGCTGCTGCGCCGCCGGCCAGTACTGCCACAAGCTGCTCTCCCCGCTGACGCTCACCTACATCCACTCCGTGCTCAAGTCCGCCCTGGAGCACGCCGTTTGCGAGGAAGAGATCCCGCGCAACGTCGCCCGCAACGTCCGCACCGGCACCCCACGGCCCCGACGCTTCGAACCCCTCACCGCCGACGAAGCCCGCCAGCTCCTCACATCCGCAGGAGGTCACCGGCTGCACGCCCTGCTCGAACTCGCCCTCCACACCGGACTCCGCAAGGGCGAACTTCTCGGCCTGCGCTGGGAAGACCTCGACCTCGACACGGGCGCCGCCGCAATTCGCCAAACCTGCAGCGCACCAGCGCAGGCGGGCTCACCACGCTGCCCACCAAGACGGCGGGCCTCCGAGCGCCGCATCGCCCTTCCCAGCCGTTGCCTCCACTCGCTGAAGCTTCACCGCGAGCAGCAGCAGCGCGAACGCGAGGCCGCAGGCACCACCTGGCAGCACGACGGGCACGTGTTCACTACGGTGCAGGGCAGACCAATCGACCCGACCAACCTCACCCGCACCTTCACCACGCTCCTCCGCAAGGCCGGCCTCCGCCGCATCCGCTTCCACGACCTCCGCCACTCCACCGCCACGCTCCTCCTGGAACAGGGCGTCGAACTCGTCGTCATCAAGGAACTCCTCGGCCACGCCCACATCGGCGTCACCGCCACCGTCTACGCCCACGTCCGGCTCCGCCTCCAGCGCGACGCCATCGACACCCTCAGCACCGCGCTCGACGGCCGGGAGACCACCGAGATGGCACGCTCCGACGGCGACGAACCGCCACCCTGCACCGCCCTCGTCCGCTGACGTTGCCGTCAACTACTGCCGTCATGGCCCACGGGAGCCCCACCTACGGGGCTCCCGTTTTGCTTTAGCGATTTACCTATCAGCCCACGCCGACGCCCGGCATGTAGCGCATAATGTCTCACATGAACTCTCTCGCCCCCACGGACAGCCCGGGCCTGCTGCGATTTCTGCGGAGGTGGTACGGCGCCCCGAAATCGCCCAATGCGAGACTGGGGGAATCGCCTGATGCACCCAGGGAGCTTGTCGAGTGGCATGAAATCTCTGCCCAGTGGGGCGGGGAGATCACTTCACACAACTACGCCATCCCCCTCGCGGAACTCGCAGCAGAAGACGGAATGATTCCGTTCTGGGTTGAGAACCAAGGAACTTGGGTTTGGGCATTCGACCCGAAAAGTGAAGATTGCTCCGTGTATGAGCGAGAGCCGTCCGACGAACCGACCCCGTGGCGACAAACTGGCGAGCGGCTTTCAGATTTCTTGATTCACGCCACAATCCTGGAGGCAATCCTGGGGGCTCCTGCGACGAAAGTCGCGCAAGGAGTCCCGGCAGATTGGCTCTGGTCTCGGGAAGGAAGCCATGAGCTCCCCTTCCCTGCGTGGAACTGGCCAGCCCGCGATTCGCGCATCCTCCTCGGCGAGAGCTGGCTGGCTCTCGTCCACCCGAGCGACGATCCCGACGCAGGTCATGACATCACCCTCGCAGCGAGGGAGCCAGGCGATCTCTCCTGGGCGGAGAATATGCCAGGAGTCAAGTGGCGCTCATACTCCGGCGTTCAGGACTACACAACCGATGAACCACTGCCCTGGTAGGTAGTGAAACACGAATCGGCGGCCGATCCAGGTGGATCGGCCGCCGATTACTTTCCTGACTCAGTCAGGAAGTCCCGTGAATTTTTCAGTCCTACGCGGCGAGATCACCCACAACTGAACACCCTCGGGCAGCATGTCAGGCAATGTACTTCTACATGTTCCGCAGGTCCCCGTCGGGTAGTCGATGTAAAGCACGGCCTTTCTGACACCCGGGTTCATACGCAAGAACGCTGCTGCGTGAGTCTCCACATGCTCCCCGTTGGCCTTCGTGCGACCTGGGAGGTTCTCGAGAAGTCCCGACTGGCCACCTGGGCCGCTAATCATCGGAAGCTGATCGGTTCCGACGTCAAGGATGCCCACAGTGCGCCGGGGATAGTCCTTCTGCAAGTCCTTCAGGTGAGGTCCACAGTTTGCATTGTGAACGAGGACCGGAGTCCGTCCCGCCAGCACATAGTACGTGTGCAGAGCAAGGGCTTATCACCTGCGTTTTCGCAGGTCAGCTCTGATTCGCTTGTCCGTGGAAGTCCGCTGATGTACGCCGTTGGCGGATCCGGTTGCCGTCAGCGTTGCCGTCAGGCGGTTGCTATTCGACGCCGAGGATGCGCAGGCCGTGGTGGCGGCGGAAGTCCTCGAAGTCCTTGAGGTTGAGGG
>NZ_WTLH01000242.1 GCF_011421595.1 Streptomyces sp. YIM 98790
CTCGACGTCGTCGGCCTCAACCCCGAGCACATCAACCGCTACCCGCACCAGTTCTCCGGCGGGCAGCGGCAGCGCATCGGCATCGCCCGCGGGCTGGCGCTCAACCCCGAGATCATCATCTGCGACGAGCCCGTCTCCGCACTCGACGTATCCGTGCAGGCCCAGGTCATCAACCTGATGGAACGCCTGCAGGACGAGTTCGGGCTCTCCTACGTCTTCATCGCGCACGACCTGTCCGTCGTCCGCCACATCTCCGACCGCGTCGCCGTCATGTACCTCGGCCGGATCGCGGAGACCGGCACCGACGCCGAGATCTACGACCACCCCACCCACCCCTACACCCAGGCGCTGATGTCCGCCGTTCCCGTCCCCGACCCCGAGGGCCGCGAACAGCGCGACCGCATCATCCTGCACGGCGACGTGCCCTCCCCGGCCGACCCGCCCTCCGGCTGCCGTTTCCGCACCCGCTGCTGGAAGGCCACCGACCGNACCCGCCCTCCGGCTGCCGTTTCCGCACCCGCTGCTGGAAGGCCACCGACCGCTGCGCCACCGAAACCCCGCTGCTGGCCGTCCCCGCCTCCCTCACCGGTACCCCGGCAGCCCACCCCTCCGCCTGCCACTTCGCCGAAGAACGCACCACCACCGTCGCCGCGGCCTGACCCCGGTCCGGTCCCCGTACCGCCACGCCCGGCCTCTTCCCCCAGGGCCGGGCGCGGCTCTCGGCGCGCTCCCGGAGTGGTGACAGGTGGGTTCACCGCCGCTACATTGTGCTGCCAAGTGCGTGATGAATGCAGTCATTTCGTGCGCGGGAGGGGACCTCACCCCGTCACCATGCCCGGTCCAGCGGTCCGGGCTCTCCCGCATGGTCCACCACGACTGGGGGGACAACGACCGGCGGGGTCACGATCAGCGGCTCCACGGAGGGCGGCAACCCCGAGGACGGTCACCAGGTGGTGCTCGACCTGACCCCGCGCGCCGGCTACAGCACATCGTGGGATGCCGAGTTCCACAGTCTGGACCACCAGCGGACCGAGCGGTTCACCCACTACGGCACAGCGGGTTCCGGAATCCGGCTCCCGGCCGGCGACTGGGCGCTGGAACTGGTGGTGGGCCACAACATCCCCCAGGGCGGCCCCGTCATCAGGGACGTCTTCCTGGTACCGCAGATCTCCGTGGACGGGGACACCACCCTCGCCTTCGATCCCGCCGACACCCTCCCCGTCACCCTGGGGGTGGCCGGGGTGACCTCCTACGTCGGAGGACAGCTCACCTGGAGTCTCGCGGGGAACGGCGGCATCGAGTACCGGAGCGCACACCGCGTCGTCCTCGGATCGCAGCTGCGGACCCTCCAGGTGGGGGCGGTACCCGAAGGCTGGTCCCTGACCACACATGTCTTCGGGGCCGAGGTCGCCCGGGGCGCATGGTGGGGCGTGGCCGCCGGGCCCCTCGACGGCCTGCCCAACGGCTTCGACCACCAGGCGGACCCGGCCGACATGGCCCAGGTCAGCCTGTCGGTCGGCGCCAACCGGCCGGGGGACAGCCGCGTCTCCGGGGACTACCGCTACCCACAGGACTACGGCTCGGTGCTTCTCGTGCCGGACACCCTGCCGCCCGGGGCCGGCGAACCGGGAATCAGGGACATTCCGCTGCCCCTGGACGAGACCGTCTGGCTGGAGGACGGCGTGTCCTGGGAGATCGCCCTGAGTACCGTCCCCTCTCTCATCGACGACTCCAAGGAGATCCGGGTCACCACCGGTTTCCGCGACTACGCTCCCGGCACCGAGCACACGGTTTCGCTCAACCACGCGGTGCTGGGGCCGGAACTCGGCGCGTCGCAGGGGATCTTCCGCACCGGCGACCGCATCCACGGCTCGCTGCCCCCACTGACCGACGCGCACGGGCACACCGTGGTCAGCACCCCGGGCACGTCCGAAGTCCGGCTCTACCGCGACGGCGTGCTGTACGGCGCCGCCGGGGACCCGTCGGGCTTCTCCTTCACCGTGCCCGACGGTCCGGCCGACTACCTGCTGGTGGTGTCCGTGGACCGGAGCGGCGGCACCACCTGGCTGAGCACCGACGTCACGGCGCGGCACCAGTTCCGTTCGGCCCGGCCGGCCGGCGCGGCCACCGTCCCCGTTCCGGCCTCCGCGGTTCGCTTCGTCCCGGAACAAGAACACCCCGCCAACTCCGTCACCCCGGGCTCCGAGCTGACCCTCCCGCTCGAGATCCAGGGCACCAACGGCCGCCTCACCGTCGAGGTCTCCTATACCGACGGTGTCATCTGGCGCGCGTCCCGGACCGCCGCGCCTACAGCTCGTACTCGACGTTCCCCGCCCGGCTCTCCGCCACCTGGCCGCCGGGCTTCACGGAGACCTCGTAGACCAGCGCCTCGCCCTCGCTGTCGTACACCACATGGCGCACCTCGGAGACGGTCGCCCGTCCGGGGAGCCCCAGCGCCTCGCTCTCCTCCGGTGCGGCCTCCCGGGCGGCCGTGACGTCCCGGGCCCGTGCCGGCCGGCGACCGGTCCGCAGCTCCACATAGCGCGTGGTGCCCTCCCGGATGCGCTGGCGCTCCAGCAGCCTCGGGCATTGGTCCAGCACCTGCGCCGGGAACCAGGACGCCGAGACGGAGGCGGGGCGGTCGTCCCGCAGAGTCACCCGGCGGCGCCAGACCACCCGGGCCCCGGCTTCCAGGCCGAGGGCGTCGGCAACCTCGACCGGCGCGGCGACGAGACCGGCGTCCAGGATCTCCGCGCGTTCACCCTCCGCATACACGGCCCCGGTCTCCTGCGCACGCCGGTACCGCTCACCAGCCGTCCCGCCTGCCTGCGTCATCCCGACCAACCCCGTCACTCGGCCTGTCTCCCCGGAGGAGTTCCCCCCGGCAGCCCACTGACGCCTCTCATCCGGGCCCGGGATTCCGAAAGCACCGGCCGGATCGCCAGAGAGATCATCAAAGCCGTCCATGATCCCGACCTGCCCACTGGGGGAGCCCCGGCCGGTCCTGCGCAGAGGGCGCGGAACCCGCAGGACCTCGGCCACCGGCTCACCGGCCTCGCTGTTTCCCATGCGCTCGGACCCCGAGCCAGGTGCGGTGGTCACGCGCGGAGGCGTGGACTGCCGCCACCTGGCCCGGCGACAGTACAGACGCCGGTGGGGCGCCAGCCCTGCCGACCATACCCGGCACCGCAGTCCGCAGCCCACAAGAGCGCCCGCCGCCACCGCATGCGCCCCCGGACTTCTGGGACCGCGCAAATCTCTCGACAGCTATTTCGAATGTTGCGCTTATTGCGTTTGGTTGTCAGGGTGGTCATGCAAGGCAGATCGGGAATCTGGGATGCCGACGGAGGCGATCATGAGCGAGGTGGATATTCGTTCGGCTGACCTGTCGCCGGAGCAGTCGCATGCGGCCGGCGTGGCGCTGTCCCGGGTGCGCAGTTACCTGGCGGAGCACCGGGAGCTGTCCCGGGTCCGGGTCACGGTGGAAGGCGGTGAGCCCGAGCCGCTGGAACTGCCCCGGGAGGCCCTGGACCTGCTGGCCGAAGTCCTGGCCCACATGGCGGCGGGACGCGGAGTATCGGTGGTCCCGAGGAATGTGGAGCTGACCACCCAGCAAGCGGCCGACCTGCTCAACGTCTCGCGTCCGTTCCTCATCGGCCTGTTGAAAGCGGGCGAGATCGAGTTCCGCACCGTTGGCACGCACCGGCGGATCAAAGCCTCCTCGCTGATCGACTACATACGGCGGGACGATCAGCGCCGCCGTGCGGCGGCCGATGAACTCACCCAATCGGGTCAGGAGATGGGGCCGGTCTGAGCACATGCCCTTCGTGGCACTGTACGACGCGAACGTTCTGTACCCCAGCACGCTGAGGGATCTTCCGATCCGGATAGCCCAGGCCGGCCTGGTACAGGCAAGTGGACGGAGGAAATCCTCGATGAGGTCTTCCGCAATCTCGCAGCGAACCGGCCGGATCTCAAGCCCGACCGCCTGACCAGAACCCGCGCCCTCATGGGGGCAGCCGTGAGGGACTGGAAGGTCACCGGCTACGAACCATTGATCAAGGCCCTGGAACTTCCTGATCATGAAGATCGACATGTCCTGGCGGCAGCGATCCGAGCGCGTGCGCAGGTGATCGTGACCTTCCGTCTCCGCGACTTCCCAGCTGCGCAACTGGAGCCCTGGGATCTCGAAGCGAAGCACCCCGACGCCTTTGTCGAGGCTCAGATCGATCTCGACCCGCCTCTGGTGTACGCCGCGGTGCGGCAGATCGCCGACAGCTGGCTCAGGCCGCCCGGTACGGTCAATGATGTGCTGCGCCGGCACGTTCCCCATCAGCTCAGACACCCCGAGCCGCACTGTCTCCACCGCTTCCTGGTCCCCGCCGAGCGGCTCCACCACCCCGGCGACCTCGGCCCGCCACGTGCTCACCTCCTCCGCTTTCACCGTCAAGGCCCACGAGCAGTCGGGCCGACGTTCCGGTCCTCGTTCGGCAGTTGCCCTTGCCACCCCCAGCGTCGTCACGTGGCGGAGTCCGCGCGTGCGCAGGGTGTGTGCGGCGCTCGGTGGTACAGCGATGTCATCCCAGCCGGCTACGAGCAGTTCATCGCCTTCGAGGACGCGGCTGAGACAGTTGCTGAGTACCAACTTGGGCTTTCCCCGGCCTGTTGCTCCCTCGGCGACTTCGACAACCTGTGACTCCCCAGAACGGCGGCAGACCCCACGCCCGAGGCACCCGAGCCCGTTCCTTCCGGAGCGGGCTTTGGCGGGTGGCCGACGTGATGGCCCGCAGCGCAGCTACAGGGGCGTGGCCCACTCGGTCAGGGTGAGGTGGGTGCCGGTGGTGGTCCAGTGGGTCTGGGAGGCGTTGGGGATCGGGGCGGTATCCGGGGGCGGGGCGCCGAGGCCGAGCAGGACGCGGTGCAGGGAGACGATCACCGCGTCATGGGTGATCAGCAGGACATGACGGCCGGGGGCCACCGTGCCCAGCTCCGTCAGAAAGTCGCGGACGCGCAGCGAGACGTCGGAGAAGGATTCGCCGCCCGGCGGGCGGTAGAACCAGTCGCCCGGACGGGCCTGCGGGTCGCGGGCGCGCAGCGCGGACGGCGTGAGCAGCGAGTAGCGGCCGAGGTCGCGGTCGCGCAGCCGCTCGTCGGTCAGCAGCGGCGGGCAGGAGACGCCGAGCCGGGCGGCCGTCTCCGCCATGGTCGTCCAGGTCTGGCGGGTGCGCAGGAAGGGCGAGGCCAGCACCAGATCCGGCGCCGGCGAGGAGGCCAGCCGGCGGCCGAGGGCTTCGGCCTGGGCGAACCCCAGCGGAGTCAGAGGGACCTCCGGGTCGGTGAGGTCCGGCGGCAGGGGAGTGTCAGTGGCGAAGGCTACGTTGGCTGTGGACTGGCCGTGGCGGACGGCTGTCAGCCCGGCCAGCGGGCAGCGGAACGGGAACGGCGGCGGCGGGGAAATCGGCGAGGTCATGGCCATTGTCCGGGGGTGATGCGGGGACCGTCACGGAACCATACGACGGACGCGGACACAGCGGGCCGGGCAGTACGGTGAACGGACCGGCCGGGGGGCCGGGCCGGCGGGGAGGGGCTGCGGCAGGCCCGTGAACTGGCCGCGTGCCCGGAGCGGAAACCGAGGGGGACGGCTGCGCGGGCGGCCGGTCCGGAACCGGGGGTGGCGGCAATGGTCTGGGACGACTGAGAGCTCCGGCCCGCCGGCCGCCGGGGCCTTGCACCGGCCCGGCCGGTGGCCCGGCGGCCGGCGGGAGGAGTGCCGCTGCCCTCGCTCACGCGGGTCCGTTGTTCACCCGTCCGGGCGAGGGGGAAACGCGGCAGTTGATCATACTTTTCGCTGAGATGCGTGTCGTGGCCTGCCGCCGGGCAGGACGGCGTTCCGATGGGGTGCGGACAACCCTGCCCGTACCGGCCCGAGGAGGCTCTCGATGCGCGGAGTCACGCGCCTGACCACGGTCGTCGCCGGCCTGGTGGCACTCGCCCTGGCCGCCACCGCATGCGGTGGCGACGACTCGAACGGAGGCGGCGGCGGAGGAGGCGGCGGCGGAGGTGAGATGGTCCGCGCCTCCTGGGGCGAGCCCCAGCACCCCCTGGAACCGGCCAACACCAACGAGGTCCAGGGCGGCAAGGTCCTCGACATGATCTTCCGCGGGCTCAAGCGCTACAACCCCGACACCGCCGAGGCCGAGGACGCCATGGCGGAATCGATCGAGACCGAGGACCAGCAGAACTTCACCATCACCATCGAGGACGGCTGGACCTTCCAGGACGGCACCCCGGTCACCGCCCAGTCCTACGTCGACGCCTGGAACTACGGCGCGCACATCGAGAACGCCCAGATCGGCTCCTACTTCTTCGAGTTCATCGAGGGCTACGACGACGTGCACCCGGCCGAGGAGGGGCAGGAGCCCACCGCGGACACCATGAGCGGCCTGAATGTGGTGGACGAGCACACCTTCACCGTGCGGCTCAGGGAACCCTTCTCGCTCTGGCCCGAGACGCTGGGCTACGCCGCCTACGCCCCGCTGCCGCAGGCGTTCTTCGAGGACCACGAGGCCTGGCTGGACAAGCCCATCGGCAACGGCCCCTACATGATCGACTCCTACGAGCAGAGCCGCTCCATGCGCCTGGTGCCCTACGAGGACTACGCGGGCGACGACGAGGCGCAGAACGACGGCGTGGAGCTGATCGTCTACACCGACAACAGCACCGCCTACACCGATCTCCAGGCCGGCAACCTGGACGTGGTCGACGACATCCCCGCCGCCCAGCTGCGCAATGCCGAGGAGGACCTCGACGGCCGCTTCATCAACCAGCCGGCCGGTATCATCCAGACCGTCTCCTTCCCCCTCTACCAGCAGGAATGGCAGGGGGAGCAGGCCAGGCAGATCCGCCAGGGGCTCTCCAGGGCGATCGACCGGGAACAGATCACCCGGACCATCTTCAACGAGACCCGCACCCCGGCCACCGACTTCACCTCCCCCGTGCTCCAGGAGGCCGGCGGCTACGAGGAGGGCCTGTGCGGTGAGGTGTGCGAGTTCGACGCCGAGGCCGCCCGGCAGATGATCGAGGACGCGGGCGGCCTGCCCGGCGGCTCGGTCACCCTCACCTCCAATGTGGACACCGGTTCCCACCGGGAGTGGATGGACGCGGCCTGCAACAGCATCAACAACGCGCTCGGCAACACCAACGCCTGCACCGTCAACCCGGTGCCCACCTTCGCCGACTTCCGCAACCAGGTCACCAACGACCGGATGAACGGCATGTTCCGCACCGGCTGGCAGATGGACTACCCGCTGATCCAGAACTTCCTCCAGCCGATCTACTACTCCACCGGCTCCTCCAACGACTCCGGCTACGACAATCCCGAGTTCGACGCCCTGGTCGACCAGGCCAATGCCGCCGAGTCCGAGGACGAGGCGATCGATCTCTTCCAGCAGGCCGAGGAACTGCTGGTGCAGGACATGCCGGCGATCCCGCTCTGGTACCAGAACGGCATCGCGGGCTACTCCGACCGGGTCGACAACGTCCAGCTCAACCCCTTCTCGGTGCCGGTCTTCACCGACATCACGGTCGGCTGAGCCGCGCTGCGCGCGCGGCGGGACGCGGGCCCGGCGGCCCGCGCCCCCGCGCCGCCGGCCCGGCT
>NZ_WTLH01000243.1 GCF_011421595.1 Streptomyces sp. YIM 98790
CCGCCCGGACCGGACGGGGCCGGGGGAGCGGGCGCCGCGTCCCCGCCCCCGGGCGGCGCCAGCTCCGGGACACCGGACGGCGGGGTGACGGCATCGCCGCGGGCCCCGCCCTCGGTCCGTCCGCCGTCCCCGTCCCCGCCTGCGTCTGCGTCCCCGTCCCTGTCGCTGTCCCTTTCCCCCTCCTGGTCCCCGTCGTCCCCGTCGCCCTCACCGGTGCCGCCGCTGCCGCCGCTGCCGCCGGTGCCGTCCGCCGCGCGGCCGGCGTCCTCGGACACCCGGGCCACCGCGGTTCCGGCCATGCGCAGCACCGACTCCACATCCGGCCGCCGCTCCGGCTCCTTGGCCAGGCACCGACGCACCAGGCCGCGCAGCACCTCCGGCACCTCGTCCAGCAGCGGCTCCTCGTGCACCACCCGGTACGCCACGGCCAGCGGGTCCTCCACCGAGCCGTCCGGCGCGAACGGACTGTGCCCCGCCGCCGCGAAGGCCACCACCGCGCCCAGCGCGAACACATCGGCCGGCGCCGACACCGACTCCCGCGCGGTCAGCTGCTCCGGTGCCATGAACGGCGGCGACCCCAGCACCGTGCCGCTCTCGGTCAGCTGCCGGCTGTCCGCCAGCGCCCGCGAGATCCCGAAGTCGATCACCCGGACCCCGTCCTCCGCCAGCAGCACGTTCCCCGGCTTCAGATCACGGTGCACGATGCCCTGCCGGTGTATGTCGCGCAGCGCCTCCGCCAGCTCGGCCGCCAGCCGCGCCGCCTCCGCCACCGGCAGCGGCCCGCTCTCCTGCACCCGGTCCGCCAGCGAGCCGCCCGGCACGTACAGGGTCGCCAGCCACGGCGGATCGCCCTCCGGGTCGGCATCCACCACCGCGGCCGTGAACGCGCCGCTGACCTGCCGTGCGGCCGCCACCTCCCGCCGGAACCGGTTGCGGAACCCCTCGTCCTCCGCGTACTCGGGACGCACCACCTTCAGAGCGACCGCGCGGCCCGCCGTGCTGCGCGCCAGATACACCACGCCCATACCGCCGGCGCCGAGCCGCCGCTCCAGGAGATACTCCCCGACGCGCTGCGGCACTGTTCCCCCGTGTGCCATCGCTCGCTTCCCCCTTTGCCTGTCGGGGCCCCGTTCCGCCCCACAGAGTATCGGTGCCCACCGCCTCCCCAGCAGGAGCGGCCAGGGGCGATAATCGGCTCATGAGCAGCAAGGAGCCCGCAACCGCCGCCGACGCGCCCGGCGACGGCCGCCCCCAGCCCGCCCCGATCCGCTTCTACGGCACGAGCTGGCTGGACCACTCCCGCGGCTACCTGCTGCGGCGCTTCCTGCTCGGGATGGGTGCCTCGCTGCTCGCGGTGACCGGCGTGGTGCTGCTCCGCCTCGCCTACGAGGGCCTCCAGCTCTCCGACTCCTCGGCCTGGCTCAATGTGCTGCTGGTCGTGGCCTTCGCACTGTGCAGCTCGATCGCCTTCACCCGCACCTGGGGCGGCTACCGGCGGCCCGCCGCGCTGCGCGGCGACGAACGCAGATTCGCCTCCATCAAGCTGATCGGCTTCATCGGCGTGCTGCTGGCGTACGCGCTGCGCAGCGGCATCGAGGCCCCCGGGGAGGGGCTGCGCCGCGCCGAGTACGAGCGGGCCCTGGAACAGTACCGGCGGCGGGGCGGCCGGCGCTCCGGCAACCCCTCCCGGCGCACGAAGAAGCGCAAGTAGCCCCGGCCGGGCATGCACGGCCCGGCCCGCACCGCCCAGCGCGTGTCCGCCGTACGGGTGTCCCCCGACCGCCGTAATTTGCACCGGCTCCACCGCCCCGGCCATCACCGCGCTGACCAGCACCGTCACCGCCCAGCAGACCCCCGGCCGCGGCCCGCCGGGGGCCGCCACGGCCGTCGCCCGGCGCGCGCCCGGCCGCCGGCGGCGCTGGGATCGAGGCAGCGGTGCGCAACGGCACCGTGGCTGCGTTCCCTGCGGAGGACCCAACATGCGTGCACCCCGAGCCCTCGCTCACGCGACTCTGACCACGGCCGTGACCACAGCCGCCCTGGTCCTGTCCGCGGGCATCGCGTCCGCGGGCGACTTCGGCGAAGCCGAACTCTTCCCCAACCAGGCCAGACCGGGCGATGCCGTGGCCGTCACCACCGACCACTGCCAGAACGACACCACCGCCACCGGCGACGCCACCTCGCTCGGCGCGGGCACCTTCACGCTGCGCTCCACCAGTGACGGCCGGGGGCTGATCGGCCAGTTCACCGTTCCCGCCGGCACCCGGGTCGGCAACTACGGCATCGCGGTGAGCTGCGCCACCGGCAACCGGATCGCCACCGGCACGCTGCGCGTGGTGCAGACCAGCTCCACCAGCACCGCCACCGCGACGACCACCACCTCGCCCTCGGGCAGCGTGAGCGGCGGCGTCGGCGGCTCCGGGCAGGACCGCACCGCGCTGATCGCCGGCACTTCCGCCGCGCTGATCGCCGCCGCGGCGGGCGGCGTCTGGCTGATCCGCCGCCGCAACGCCGGCGGCGAGGACTGAAGGCGGAGACCGGAAGACACCGGAGCCGGACACGGACCCCCAGGACGGACACGGACCCCGGACACGGACACCGGGACCGGGACCGGGACAGGACCGGTGGCGGAGAAGGGCAGCGGGGAAGGGGGAAGCAGGCCGGGAGGAGGACCGATGCAGACCGCGGACAGGATCGCCAACGCGCTGGTGGCCGGCGCGGTGGCCACCGCCCTGGCCACCACCGTCTGGCTGCTCACCGACCCCAGCGGCCACCCCGACCCGCCGCAGCCGGGCGCGGAGCAGGGACTCCACGCCCGGCCCGGGGACCCGGACGGCGCGGCACGAATAGACCAGGACGGCCCGTCCGCCGGCGTCCTGTCCGCCGACCCCGCCGCGGCCGCCGAACCGCTGCCCCCGTCCACCCCCATCGGCGTCCGCATCCCCGCCATCGACGTGGACGCCCCCACCGCCGGCTACGGCCTCGCCCCCGACGGCAGCCTGGAGATCCCGCCCGAGGACAAGTCCCACCTGGCCGGCTGGTACCACGGCGGCGTCACCCCGGGCGCCGAGGGCACCGCCCTGATCGCCGGACACGTCGACGACGCCAACGGCCCCGCGGTCTTCTACCACCTGGGCGCGCTGCGCCGCGGCGACCTGGTGGAGGTCGCCCGCGCGGACGGCCGCACCGCCGTCTTCCTCGTCGACGCCGTGGAGGTCTTCGACCGCGAGATGTTCCCCGACGAACTCGTCTACGGCCACACCGGGCGCCCCGAACTCCGCCTCATCACCTGCGGCGGCGGCTTCTCCCACAGTCAGGGCTACCTCGGCAACGTCGTGGTCTTCGCCCACCTCATCGGCCGGCGCTGACCTGGCCCCTCCCCCCTCCTCCCCCCGGTCCGGTTCCGCAGCGTGGACGGCCGCACGGCCCGGCGCGCCGCGGTGCCACCATGAGAGTCACGAGACCGGGCGCTCCCAGGCCGGACGCACCGGGAGCCGTCCGTATGCCGACCGTGACAAGGTGAGCCACCCCATGACCGAGAAGATCGCCGTCCTCGGCGCCGGAAAGATCGGTGAAGCGCTGCTCGGCGGCATGCGCCGCGGCGGCCGGGCGCCCGAAGACCTGCTGGCCACCTGCCGCCGCGCCGAACGCGCCGCCGAACTGCGGGCCCGCCACGGCATCGAGGTGGTCAGCAACGCCGAGGCGGCCAAGACCGCCGACACCCTGATCCTCGCCGTCAAGCCGCAGGACATGGGCGCCCTGCTGGAGGAACTGACCCCGCACACGCCCGGCGACCGGCTGGTGATCAGCACCGCCGCAGGCATCACCACCCGCTTCGTGGAGGAGCGGCTCAGCCCCGGCACGCCCGTGGTCCGCGCCATGCCCAACACCCCCGCCCTCGTCGACGAGGCCATGTCCGTGCTCTCCGCGGGCTCCCACGCCGGTGAGGAGCACCTCGCCCACGCGGAGGCCATCTTCAACAGCGTGGGCAAGACCATCCGGCTGCCCGAGTCGCAGCAGGACGCCGCCACCGCCCTCTCCGGCTCCGGCCCCGCCTACTTCTACTTCCTGGTCGAGGCCATGACCGACGCCGGCATCCTGCTCGGCCTGCCCCGCGACAAGGCCCACGACCTCATCGTCCAGGCCGCCTACGGCGCCTCCGTGATGCTGCGCGACAGCGGTGAACACCCCGTGCGGCTGCGCGAGGCCGTCACCTCCCCCGGCGGCACCACCATCAACGCCATCCGGGAACTGGAGAAGCACGGTGTGCGGGCGGCGTTCCTGGCCGCGCTGGAGGCTGCCCGCGACCGCAGCCGCGCACTCGCCGCCGGGGGAGACGGCCCCGTTCCCGGCGACCGGCCCCGGTAACGCCCCCGGGTCACCGCCCCGGGGGCCCCGGAGAACCACGCCGGGGAACCGCCCCGGGAGAACGGCCCCGGGAGAACCGCCCCGGAGAACCGGCATCCGCACCGGGCGGTTACCCGCCGAGCCGCCCGGACCCGCCGATCCCCTGCGCGTACATCCGGGCGATCACCTCCTCGATCTCCGGCTCCCGCACCGAGAGATCGGCCAGCGGATACCCGGCCGCGAGCCGCGCCACCAGCGGCGCCGCACTCTCCGCGGCCGGGAACGCCAGCCACTGCCGGGGACCCTCCACCCGCACGGTGCGTGCCCCCGGGATCTCGATCGGCTCCGTCTCCCGCTCCAGATCGACCACCAGCGTCCGCTCGCTCTCCCCGACCTGATGCAGCCCGGACAGCGGTCCGTCGTACATCAGCCGGCCGTGGTCGATCACCATCACCCGGCGGCAGAGCTGCTCGATGTCCGACAGATCGTGCGTGGTCAGCAGCACCGTGGTGCCGCACTCCGCGTTCAGGTCGCGCAGAAAGCCCCGCACTTTCGCCTTGCTGACCACATCCAGCCCGATCGTCGGCTCGTCCAGGTACAGCACCTCGGGATCGTGCAGCAGCGCCGCCGCGATGTCCCCGCGCATCCGCTGGCCCAGCGAGAGCTGCCGCACCGGAACATCCATCAGCGGCTCCAGACCGAGCAGGTCCACGCAGCGCTCCAGGTTCTCCCGGAAACGGGCCTCGGGCACCCGGTACATGCGCCGCACCAGCGCATACGAGTCGCGCAGCGGCAGATCCCACCACAGCGTGGTGCGCTGCCCGAACACCACGCCCATCCGACGCGCCAGCCTGGTCCGCTCCCGGGACGGATCGATGCCCGCCACCCGGATGCGTCCCCCGCTCGGCGTGAGAATCCCGGTGAGCATCTTGATCGTGGTGGACTTCCCGGCCCCGTTCGGCCCGATGTAGCCGACCATCTCGCCGCGCGGCACTGCGAACGAGATCCCGTCCACCGCCCGCACCTGGCTCCGCTCCCGGCGCAGCCCGCGACCCGGCGCCCGCCGCCGCACCGTGAAGACCTTCTCCAGGCCCTCCACCGTGATCAGGTCCCCGGACCCGGCCCCGGCGCCGTCCCCGGCCCCGTCCCTGCGAGGGCCGGGCCCGGTCTTCGCCGCGGCCCCGCGCTCCGCGCCCGGTACGCCGCCCACTTCCGCCGTCGTCACAACCATCAGCTCCCCGTGCTCCGGTAACTGCGTACTCCTGCCCGCCACGCCAGCGTCACCAGCCCGCACATCGCCGCCGCCACCGCCGGGGACAGGAGATCCACCCAGCCGGGCAGGCCCAGCGGATCGTCCCGGCCCAGCAGCCGCAGCGCCGGCAGCCAGTTCACGAAGGCCAGCGGCACCACAAAGGTCACCCCGCGCACAAGATCCTTGGCGAAGATCGTCGGCGGGTACTGCAACAGCGTGTTCCCGCCGTAGGTGAACGAGTTCTGCGCCTCCGCCGCGTCCAGCGCCCAGAACTGGAAGGCGCCGCCGAGCGTGAACAGCGAGCCGAAGATCGCCGCGCCGCTCACCACCATGACCACCAGCAGCAGCGCCTTCCCCGCCGACCAGTCCAGCTCCAGTTGGGTCAGCGACCAGCTCAGCACCAGCAGCCCCTGCATCACGCGGCCGAGCCGGCGCAGCGCGAAACGGTCGGCGGCGAGCTGCGCGAAGACCGGCACCGGGCGCACCAGCAGGGTGTCCAGCGTGCCGTCCCGGACCCGCGACCCCAGCCGGTCCATGTTGCCGAGCAGCAGATCCGCCAGCCCGAGGGAGAGACTCGTCGTCCCGTAGAGCAGGGCGACCTCCGACATGCCGAACCCGCCCAGCGTGTCCACATGCGTGAACATGATCAGGATCGCGGCGAAGTCCAGCCCGGTCGCCAGCGCGTTCCCGGCCACCGACATCAGGAACGACGCCCGGTAGGCCATGGTGGAGCGCACCCACATGGCCACGATCAGCCCGTAGGCCCGCGCCCCGTGCACGGTCCGGGCGAGGAGATCCGGCTCAGCCACCCTGGACCACCACCTTGCGGGTCGCCGCCGCCTGGACCGCCCGCCCGGCCAGCAGCAGCACCGCGGCCCAGCCGGCCTGGAACGCCAGCGCGCCCGGCAGCGCCGCACCGGTGTGCCGCCCCAGCAGCACATCGGCGGGCACCTGGAGGATCGACGACCAGGGCAGCCACTGCACGATCTCCCCGAAGGAACCCGGGAAGACGGTCAGCGGCAGCAGCATGCCGGAGAAGAACACCGAGCAGAGGCCGGCCGCCATGTTGACGCCGGAGCCGTCCAGCAGCCAGAAGGCGGTCAGCGCCACCATGTAGCGGATCGCGAAGCTGACCAGCAGGGCGAGCGTGACGGACAGCAGGAACGCCGCCCAGCGGAGCGGGTCCAGCGGAAGCGCCAGCGGGAACACCAGTGCTCCGGCCAGCATCGGCAGCAGGCCGCGGGCCAGGAGGTGGTAGCAGCCCCGCCCGGCGTCCGCCGCCAGCCACCAGGTCTGGAGGTCGGCGGGACGGTACATGTCGATCGCCACGTCTCCGTTCCGGATACGGGCCTGGAGCTCCTCCTGGAGGCCGCCGCCCATGATGGCCACGGCGGCCAGCAGGGCCTGTCCGATCCAGACGAAGGTGAGCGCCTGCGCCTGGTCGTAGCCCCCGAGCTGCGGGCGCTGGCTCCACAGGGCGATGTAGGTGTAGCTGAGAATGAAGCCGAAGACGGTGTTGGTGAAGATGCCGGCCGCGGTGGCGACCCGATAGGTGGCGAACCGGCGGAAGCCCCCGAGACCCACGGCCCAGTACAGCCCGCTCCAACGCATCGCATTCCCCTGCCTTTGTCCGCGCGAGCGAGCGACAATAGTGCGGAGTGTCATCGGCCGGCTACCGAATTAGTGCCTGTGCGGTCTGCCGACCGCGCATATGAGCCCCACGAGGTGACACAGGCCACACTTGACACTCCAGCCCCGGTTCCGTAACGTTGCCCGGGTTGCCGTGAAGCCGGTTGGGCTCCACGGCCCTCATTACCTCCAGGTGTTTTCCTCCCCTCCTCGATTTGGTGGAGCGCGGGCGAATGCTCTACGGTAGTGATCACCGCCCGGAGGGATTCCCGAGAGGGTTACCGAAGGCAGTGTCCGTTCCTTGAGAACTCAACAGCGTGCCAAAAGTCAACGCCAGATATTTGGCAACCCCGTCGCCATGGGGCCGGATGTGTGTCCGGTTGTCCGTGGTGGATGTGGTTCCTTTCGAGTAATA
>NZ_WTLH01000244.1 GCF_011421595.1 Streptomyces sp. YIM 98790
GCCCGCGGCCGCGGACGCCCCGGCGGCCGTCACTGCCGCGGCTCCGGCGACCGCGGAGGCACCGCTCGCGCCCCGCGGACCGGTGTCCCCCGCCGGTTCCGGCGCCCCGGCCGCCCCCGGCGCCACCGACGACTCCGTCACCTCAGCTCGAACCCGCCTTGTATCCCACGCCGCGCACGGTCACCACGATCTCCGGGTGCTCCGGGTCCCGCTCGATCTTGGAGCGCAGGCGCTGCACATGCACATTGACCAGGCGGGTGTCGGCCGCGTGCCGGTAGCCCCACACCTGCTCCAGCAGCACCTCCCGGGTGAACACCTGCCACGGCTTGCGCGCCAGCGCCACCAGCAGGTCGAACTCCAGGGGGGTGAGCTGGATGGTCTGGCTGCCCCGCTTCACGGAGTGCCCGGCCACGTCGATCACCAGGTCGCCGATGGCCAGCTGCTCCGGCGCGGGCTCCTCGGACCGCCGCAGCCGCGCCCGGATGCGGGCGATCAGTTCCTTGGGCTTGAACGGCTTGACGATGTAGTCGTCCGCGCCGGACTCCAGGCCGACCACCACGTCCACGGTGTCGNCACGGTGTCGCTCTTGGCGGTCAGCATCACGATCGGCACGCCCGACTCGGCGCGGATCAGCCGGCACACCTCGATGCCGTCCCGGCCGGGCAGCATCAGATCGAGCAGCACGAGATCGGGCTTGATCTCCCGGAACGCGGCCAGCGCCTTGTCACCGTCCGCGACGAACGACGGCTCGAAGCCCTCGCCGCGCAGCACGATGCCCAGCATCTCGGCCAGAGCGGTGTCGTCATCGACGACCAGAACGCGTCCCTTCATGCCTTCATCATCCCATTGCCTCTTCCGAACATGTGACCGGCAGTGATCCGGGTCACGAGGACGGCGTGCCCGGCCCCCGCAGGACACGCCCTGAGCTGCGGCAGAACCTCCGGCAGAACCGTCCTCCGGCCGGGGCCCGGCGGCCGGGCCGGCACGGCCGCTCCACCCGCGGCACCGCCCGGTGCCACGCCACCATGGCAGCCTAGGCCCCCGGCGGGCCGCCGTGCAGGGCCTTTGGCCCGCAGATGGGCCTGATCACCAATCGGCCTCCGCCGGGTACAAGGCGCGTGACCCATGGCACGATGGGCGGCAGGATCCCATACAAGGAGCGACGATGAGCGACCGCTGGACCTCGCCCGGGTCTCCTCAGCCGGAGGAAGACCCGAAGCAGCAGGGGTCCGCCGACGGGCCCCGGCTGGACAAGACGCCCCCGCAGGGCTGGAGCCAGAACCCGCCCCCCTCCGGCTGGGGCAGCCCCGGCACCCCCAGCGGCCCCGGGACCACGGGCGGCGGCACCGGCAACGGCGCGCCACCGCCGCAGTCCGGCTGGGGAGCGCCCGGCTGGGGCCCGCCCGCCGCGCCCAAGCCCGGCGTCATTCCGCTCCGCCCGCTGGGCGTGGGCGAGATCCTGGACGGCGCGGTCTCCACCGCGCGCGCCCACTGGCGCCCCGTGCTCGCCATCGCCCTGGCCATCTCGGTCGTGGTCCAGGTCGTCACGCTGCCCGCGATGCGCATCTTCCTCGGCCAGGAGTCCGACTTCGCGGTGCTGACGGAGAACACCGAACCGACCGCCGAGGAGCTGCGCGCGGCCTTCGCCGACCTGTTCGCCTTCACCTCCCTCACCGGGGTGGTCACCGTCCTCGGCACGGTGCTGGCGACCGCCATGCTCACCATGGTGGTCAGCCGCGCGGTGCTGGGCCGCGGCGTCACCGTGGGCGACGCCTGGGCCGACTCCCGCGACCAGATCCTGCGTCTGCTCGGCCTGGTCCTGCTGCTGCCGCTGATCGGCATCGCGATCGTGGCCGTCCCGCTGCTGCTGGCCTCCGCCACGGGCCTGCCCGCCCTCGTGGTGCTCGCCGGGCTGGGCTCGGTGGTGCTGATGCTGTGGATCCTGGTGCAGTTCTCGCTCGCCGCGCCCGCGCTGATGCTGGAGCGCCAGGGTGTGTTCCACGCCATGCGCCGCTCCTGGAAGCTGGTCACCGGCTCCTGGTGGCGGGTGTTCGGCATCCAGCTGCTCACCTTCATCCTGGTGTTTTTCGTCTCCGGCATGATCGAGCTGCCGATCGACCTCGTCGCCCGGCTGATCAGCGGCGACGAGGGCGATTTCCTCACCGGCTCGCTCGAACTGAGCTGGACCTACCTGGCCATCACCGGGATCGGCGGGGTGCTCTCCTCCACGGTCACCCTGCCGATCAGCGCCGGCGTCACCGCCCTGCTCTACATGGACCAGCGGATCCGCCGCGAGGCCCTGGACCTGGAACTGGCCCACGCCGCCGGCGTCGAAGGCCCCGCCGGTCCGGCAGGCCCGGCAGGCCCGGCCGCACCACCGCAGGGGTGAACGGATGGCGGAGCGCGTCATCCGCGCCGCACCCACCACCGACGGCGACGAGCCCCCGGTGGTCATCGACCGGGACGCCGCCCGCGAGGCCGCCCGGGACGAGCTGTCCGACGACGTCTACGCCGAGCACCGTCCCGGCCTGCTGCGCCGGATCAGCGACTGGGTCTACGACAACCTGCTCGACCCGGTGCTGACCGGCGCCCTCTCCACCCCCGGCGGCTGGCTGGGCCTGCTGCTGCTCGGCCTCGTCGTGCTGGCTCTGCTGTTCGCCCTGCGCAAGCGCCTCGGCGCGCTGAAGTCCGCCGCCTCCACCGCCCGCCCCGGCCTGCTCTCCGGCCCGCCGCGCAGCGCCGCCCAGCACCGCGCCGCCGCCGACGCCCACGCCGAGGCCGGCCGCTGGAACGAAGCCGTACAGGAACGCATGCGCGCCATCGTCCGCTCCCAGGAGGAACGCGCCCTGCTCGAACCCCGCCCCGGCCGCACCGCCGACGAGGCCGCCGACGAGGCCGCCCGCGCCCTCCCCGCCCTGGGCGCACCGCTGCGCGCCGCCGCCCGCACCTTCGACGACGTCACCTACGGCGGCGTCCCGGCCGGCCCGCAGGACCACGACCGGCTGCACCGCCTGGACGAGGAGCAGCGCCGCACCCGGCCGCGGCAGACCGGCGCCGGCACCGCCGCGGCCGGCACCTGGGCCGCACCGCACGACACCGGGGCACCGGCCGGCGGAGCACCACGGTGACCGCCCCGCCCGCCACCGCCCGCACCGGCACCGGCACCGACGCCCGGACCCCGGCCGGCGGAACGCCCCCCGCCGGCACCTCGGTCTCGCCCTCGGCCGCCGAACTGTTCCGCCGCGCCCGCGGACCGCTGCTCGGCCTGGCCGTCCTCGTGCTCGCCGGACTGGTGCTGGGCCTGCTGCGCAGCGGCGACGGCGGACGCCTCGACCCCCGCTCCCCCACCCCGGCCGGCACCCGCGCCGTGGCCCGGCTCCTCGCCGAGCGCGGCGTCGACACCACCGTGGTCACCACCACCGCCGAGGCCGCCGCATCCGTCGGCCCGGACACCACCCTGCTGGTCGCCGCACCCGAGCTCCTCGCCGCATCCCAGTGGGACACCCTCTACGGGGCGGCGGCCGGCAGCGGCGTGCGCACCGTCCTGCTCACCCCCACCCCGCCCGCCCTGGACCGCTTCGCGCCCGGGGTGACGATCGGCGGCTACGCCGATCCCGCGGAGCGCGAGCCCGGCTGCACCGACCAGGCCGCCCTCCGGGCCGGCAGCGCCCGCCTCGGCGGCTGGACCTACCGCACCGGACCGGGCACCGCCGCGTCCGTGGACCGGCTCAGCGGCTGCTACCGCGCCGACGGCCTGCCGACCCTGCTCACCCTCACCGGCGGCACCGCCCCCGAGGAGGGCGGCCCCGACGACGAGACCGTGCTGCTCGGAGCCTCCGACCCGCTCCAGAACCAGCACCTGGACGACCTCGGCAACGCCTCCCTGGCCCTGCAGCTCCTCGGCAGCCGCCCGCACCTGGTCTGGTACCTGCCCTCACCGGACGACGTCCCCACCGGCCCGGAAGGCGAACGCGAGGACCTGCCCTTCGCCCAGGGCGACGGCCTGCTCGGCCTGCTCCCCGCCGGCTGGCGCTGGGCCGCCCTGCAACTGGCCGTCGCCGCCGTCCTCGCCGCCCTGTGGCGGATGCGCCGCCTGGGCCCGGCCGTCACCGAACCCCTGCCCGTGGTGATCCGCGCCGCCGAGACCACCGAGGGCCGCGCCCGGCTCTACCACCGGGCGGGCGCCCGCGACCGGGCCGCCGAGGCGCTGCGCGACGCCACCCGCCACCGCATCGCCCCGCTGCTCGGCCTGACCACCGCCGACCGCCGGGACGCCGCCGCCCTGCCCGCCGCGGTCGCCGCCCGCACCGGCGACTCCCCGGCCGCGATCCACGACCTGCTGCACGGCCCCGCCCCGGCCGACGACCCCGCGCTGGTCCGCCTCGCCGACGACCTGGACGCCCTGGAACGCCGCCTCGGTCCGGCCGCCACCGCCGGGCCGACCGCCCCCGAACACCCACGAGGACACCCGTGAGCACCGACTTCACCGCCGACCACGCCGACCGCACGGGCGACGACACCGGACGAGCCGGCCACTCGCACACCGCCCTGGAGACCCTGCGCAGCGAGATCGGCAAGGCCGTCGTCGGCCAGGACGCCGCCGTCACCGGCCTGGTCATCGCCCTGCTCTGCCGCGGTCATGTGCTGCTCGAAGGCGTCCCCGGCGTCGCCAAGACCCTGCTGGTCCGCGCCCTGGCCACCGCCCTGGACGTGGACACCAAGCGCGTCCAGTTCACCCCCGACCTGATGCCCAGCGACGTCACCGGCTCACTCGTCTACGACGCGCGCACCGCCGAGTTCTCCTTCCAGGCCGGCCCCGTCTTCACCAACCTGCTGCTCGCCGACGAGATCAACCGCACCCCGCCCAAGACCCAGGCCTCCCTGCTGGAGGCCATGGAGGAACGCCAGGTGTCGGTGGACGGCAAGCCCCGCCCGCTGCCCGAGCCCTTCCTCGTCGCGGCCACCCAGAACCCCATCGAGTACGAGGGCACCTACCCCCTGCCCGAGGCGCAGCTCGACCGCTTCCTCCTCAAGCTGATCCTCTCCGTGCCCGGTCGCGACCAGGAGATCGACGTCCTCACCCGGCACGCCGCCGGCTTCGACCCGCGCGACCTGGCCGCCGCCGGCCTGCGCGCGGTGGCCGGCCCCGCCGACCTGGCCACCGCCCGCCGGGCCGTCGCCCGGGTCGGCATCTCCCCCGAGGTCACCGGCTACATCGTCGACCTGTGCCGCGCCACCCGGGAATCGCCCTCCCTCGCCCTCGGCGTCTCCCCGCGCGGCGCCACCGCCCTGCTCAGCACCTCCCGCGCCTGGGCCTGGCTCACCGGCCGCGACTACGTCACCCCCGACGACGTCAAGGCGCTCGCCCTGCCCACCCTGCGGCACCGGGTGCGGCTGCGCCCCGAGGCCGAGATGGAGGGCCACACCGCCGACCATGTGATCAACGGCCTGCTCGCCCAGGTCCCGGTCCCCCGCTGACCCGCCCCGGCACCCGCGGACACCGCCATGGCACTCACCGGACGCACCGCCCTCATCGCCGCCCTGGGCACCCTGGTCGTCGGCCTGCTGCTGCCCGGCTGGCACGGCATCGCCGCCGTCGGCCTGCCGCTGCTGGCCGCGGTCCTGGCCGACGTGGCCGCCGCCGCCCCGGTCCGCTCGCTGGCCCTGTCCCGCTCCGGCGCCACCTCCGTCCGACTGCACGAAGAGGCCGCCGTCACCCTCACCCTGGCCAACCCCTCCCGGCGTGCCCTGCGGGCCGACGTCCGGGACGCCTGGCCGCCCAGCGCCTGGCCGCGCGAGGCGGCCTGGGACGCCTCCCGGCACCGGGTCACCGTCCCGGCCGGAGAGCGCCGCCGCCTGACCACCGTGCTGCGCCCCACCCGGCGAGGGGACCGCACCGCCCTGCGGATCACCGTCCGCTCCTACGGCCCGCTCGGCCTCGCCGCCCGCCAGGGCTCGCACGCCGTGCCCTGGACGGTCCGCGTGCTGCCGCCCTTCACCAGCCGCAAGCACCTGCCCGCCAAGCTCGCCCGGCTCCGCGAGCTCGACGGCCGGACCACCGTCCTCCTCCGCGGCGAGGGCACCGAATTCGACTCCCTGCGCGACTACGTCCCCGGCGACGACGTCCGCTCCATCGACTGGCGGGCCACTGCCCGCCAGTCCACCGTGGCCGTGCGCACCTGGCGTCCGGAGCGCGACCGGCACCTGCTGCTGATCCTGGACACCGGGCGCACCTCGGCCGGCCGGGTCGGCGACGTGCCGCGGCTGGACGCCGCCATGGACGCGGCCCTGCTGCTGACCGCTCTCGCCTCGCACGCCGGTGACCGGGTCGACCTGATGGCCTACGACCGCCGGATCCGCGCCACCGTACGGGGACGGACCGGCAAGGACGTGCTGCCCGCGGTGGTCCAGTCGCTCTCCACGCTGGAACCCGCCCTGATCGAGACCGACACCCGCGGACTGGCGAGTGCCGCCCTGGACTCCGCCCCGCACCGCTCCCTGCTGGTCCTCTTCACCGGCCTGGACACGGGTCCCGTGGAGAGCGGACTGCTGCCCATGCTGCCGCGCCTGACGCGCCGCCACACCGTGCTGCTGGCCGCCGTGGGCGACCCCCGCATCCGCGAGATGGCCCGCACCCGGGGCACCGTGCCCGGCGTCTACGAGGCCGCGGCCGCCGCCACGCACGAGGCGGAACGCCGCCGTGCCATCGAGCGCATCCGGAGGATGGGCGTCACCGTCGTCGAGGCCCCGCCCGAGGAGCTTCCGCCGGCCGTCGCCGACGCCTACCTCGCCCTCAAAAGCGCCGGCCGCCTCTGACACGAGTCCCCCGGCCCTCCGGCACCGGCTCTCCCGCGGTCTAAGGCAGCACCCAGGTCTCCAGCACCGTCTGCGCCCCCTTGAACTCCCGCTCCTCGCGCTCCTCGGTCAGGACGAACCCGGCGGCCCGCGCCACGGCCGTGCTGGGCAGATTCCCGGGCTCTATGCGCAGCTCGATCCGCTCGAATCCCACCGCCCGGGCGTGCCCGGCCAGCAGCCTCAGCGCCCGCACCGCCAGTCCGCGCCGGCGGTGCCGGGGCCCGATCACATACCCCAGCTCGATCGCGTTTCCGTCCTCGGGATTCCGGAACATCACCACCCCGCCGAGCGCCTCGCCGCCGTCCACGGTGACCGCCAGATTCACTCCCTGCCCGCCGGCCCGCAGCGCCCGTGCCTTCACCACATAGGCCCGGGCGGCGTCCAGGTCGAAGGGCGAGGCCAGCGGCGTCCACCGGGCCACATCGGGATCGTCGAAGAGTTCCACCATGCCGGGGAGGTCCTCATCAGCCCACTGCCGCAGGTGAATGCCGTTTCCCACAAGCCGGAAATCCGGCGGCCAGAGAACCTCGGACTGGGACGGTGATGACATGACGACATCCTGCCCGACCTCACGGAAACAGCAAGAGGCCCCGTCAGGAATTCTCATTCCCGACGGGGCCTCTTCTCATGTTTTGTTCGGCGGCGTCCTACTCTCCCACACGGTCCCCCGTGCAGTACCATCGGCGCTGCAAGGCTTAGCTTCCGGGTTCGGAATGTAAACCGGGCGTTCCCCTCACGCTATGACCACCGAAACACTATGAACCACACCACCACACACACGCAC